>NZ_AP027291.1:5145988-5448693 GCF_030295745.1 Mycolicibacterium sp. TUM20985 | reverse complement strand
CGAAGTACCGCAGCTGCCGCAGCGTGACGCCGTGGTCGTTGCCGCTCGTGAGTGACCTCCATCCATTGACCCGGGAGGCAATGTTAGGTCACCAGGCAGCCGACCTACGGATCGCGCGGCAGGCCGAGCAGGCGTTCGGCGATGATGTTGAGCTGCACTTCCGAGGTACCGCCGTAGATCGTCGTGGCCCGACCGGCCAGTAGGTACTCGCCCCACTTGCCGGAGAGCTCGCCCTGGTCTCCGATCGCCCCGTCGGTGCCGAACGACGACACGCCGAACTCGGCGTAGCCCTGACCGGTCTTCATGGAGAGCAGCTTGCTGATCGCGGCCGCGGGCATCGGGTCGCCCCCGGCCAGCGTCAGCAGTGTCGAGCGCATGTTGAGCAGCTTGGCGGCATGGCCCTCGGCGATCAGCCGGCCCGCTTCGTTCTGTTCGATCTGGTCGAAGTGGCCTTCCTTCAAGAACTCGACGAACTGTTCGAGGCTAGCCAGGAACGGCGGCTCACTGCTGCCGATGGACACCCGCTCGTTGGTGAGCGTGTTGCGGCTGACCTCCCAGCCCCGGTCCACCTCGCCCAGCACGAACTCATCGGGCACGAAGACGTCGTCGAGGAACACGGTGTTGAACATCGCGTTGCCGGTGAGCTCGCGAAGGGGTTTGACCTCGACGCCCTCGCTGGCCATGTCGAGCAGGAAGTAGGTGATGCCACCGTGTTTCGGCGCGCTCGGGTTGGTCCTCGCCAACAGCGCGCCCCACTGCGAGAACTGAGCGCCGGTGGTCCAGATCTTTTGGCCGGTGATGCGCCAGCCGCCGTCGACCTTGGTGGCCTTCGTCGTCAGGCTGGCCAGGTCGGATCCAGCGCCCGGCTCGGAGAACAGCTGGCACCAGATCATCTCGCCGCGGAACGTCGGCGGCAGGAAGCGTTGCTGCTGCTCATCGGTGCCGTAGGCGACGATCGACGGGATGATCCACGCGGCGATGCCCATCTGCGGCCGCTTGACTCGCCCGCTCGAGAACTCCTGGGCGATGATGATCTGCTCGACGGGGGCGGCAGCCCGGCCCCACGGCGTGGGCAGGTGCGGGGTGACCCACCCGCCCTCGGCGATGGCAGTGACCCGCTCATCGCTCGGAAGTGCCTTGAGCGCAGCGACTTCGGCCCGGATCTCCTCGCGCAGCTTCTCGGTGTCGGGGTCGAGGTCGATGTCGATCGGCCGCATGCCCGTGGAGGTCGCGACGTCGATCACCTGCTGCGGGTAGTCGGCCGCGCGGCCGAAGCAGGCGGCCAGCATGATCGCCCGGCGGTAGTACACGTTGGTGTCGTGCTCCCAGGTGAAGCCGATGCCACCGTGCACCTGGATGCAGTCCTGGGCACAGTGCTGGGCGGCGACGGGGGCGAGCGTGGCGGCGACCGCGGCCGCGAATTGGTAAGCGGCGTCGGCATTTCCGCCGGTGAACTCGTCGATGGCCCGGGCGGCGTCCCACACGGCAGCGGTGGCGCGTTCGGTCTCGGCGATCATTCCCGCGCACTTGTGCTTGATGGCCTGGAACTGTCCGATCGGACGGCCGAACTGTTCCCGGATCTTGGCGTACTCCGAAGCGGTGTCGGTGGCCCAGCGGGCGACGCCGATGCACTCGGCCGACAACAGCGTCGTGATCAGCGCGCGGGCCAGCGTGCGGCCGAGGTTGGACAGCACGCGATCGTCGGCGACCTCGACGGCGTTGGCACGCACGTGCGCCAACGGCCGGAGCGGGTCGACGCTCTTGACGGGTTCGATCTCGACCTGGTCGGCGTCGAAGACGATCCACTCCACACCGCTGTCGATCGACACGGGTAGGACCAGGAGTGAGGCCTGTGCGGCGGCGGGAACGGCGCGGACCTCACCGCGGATGACGAGCCCGCCGCCCTGGCGGGTGGCCGTCAACCCGGAGTCGATGGCGTACGCGGCGATGACCTCACCCGAGGCGAGCCCCTCGAGCAGCTTGGCTTCGGGGTCGTTCGCGGAGATCAGTGCGCTGGCGATGGCCGACGGGACGAAGGGACCTGGCACGGCGCCGTGGCCGAATTCGGCGAGCGTGATGGCGAGTTCGAGGATGCCGAAGCCCTGGCCTCCGACGTTCTCCGAGAGGTGCAGACCCTGGAGGCCCTGTTCGGCGGCCGCCTTCCAGTAGGTGGGCGGGTTGGAGATCGGGGTCTCGAGTGCGTCGTGCAGGACGTCGGACGGCGCGACGCGCTTGACCAGGTCCCGGACGGAAGCCGCCAGGTCGTTGTGCTCGGAGAGGATGGCGATGGGCATGCGCTGGGCTCCTTGAATCAACCGGTGGGTTGGGAACGAGCCTACCTGGGCGTCAGCCGCGCGCGACACCCTCCTCGTTCACCAGGTTCACCAGGTGATCGCCGTCGTGCAGGCGGCGGCAGTTGTCGACGCCCGCGGCGAGATAGCGGCGCATGGTGTCGGCGGTGTACCAGGTGACGTGCGGTGTCAGGACCACGTTGTCGAGGCTCAGCAGCGGATTGTCCGCGGGGACGGGCTCCACCTCGAAGACGTCCAGGCCCGCGGCGGCCAGCGGCCCGGCGCGCAGCGCGTTCACCAACGCGGGTTCGTCGACGATCGCGCCGCGAGAGGTGTTGACCAGCACCGCGTCTCGCTTCATGGCGGCCAGCTTCTCGGCGTTGAGCAGGCCGGCCGTCTGCTCGGTGAGTGGGAGGTGCAACGACACGATGTCGCTGTCGGCGAGCAGTGCGTCCAGCGGTCGCCAGCCCGGCGTGCCGTCGTCACGGGTGCTGGTGTGCAGGGTGCTGGCGCCCATTGCGGTAACGATCGTCTCGACCTGTTTGGCGACGTTGCCGTACCCGACCAGCCCGACCGTACAGCTGCCGACGTCGCGCACCGTCTCACCCAGGGTGGGGTCCGACGGCCAGCCCGCGCCGCGGCGGGTGGCAAGGTCGAGGGCGGGCAGTCGGCGCAGTGCCGCGAGCATCAGCAGCACCGTGCCCTCGGCCACCGAGGGGGCGTTCGCGCCGGGCATGTTGGCCACGCCGATGCCCAGCCGGCTCGCGGCCCCGACGTCGATGGTGTTGACGCCGGCACCCAGCTTGTGGACCAGCCGACACCGTGTCGCACGTTCGAGGTCGCCACCGGACAGCGGCCGCAGGACGTGCCAGATGACGTCGGCTTCGGGCAGCTCGCGGTAGAAGGTGTCGTCGTCGTCCTCCGCGCAATACCGGACGTCGAGCCAATCGCGTTGAGGTGCCAGGTATTCGTGCACTTTGGCGCCCGGCGTGAAATGGGCGAGGACTCTTACCGCCACCGCTTCGCGATCCATTTCGCGATCGTATCGGCCTGCTCGCTACGGGCGCCGGGCGTGGTGAAGTAGTGGTCGGTGTCGATCGCGAGGAGCGTCTTGTCACTGCTCGCCAACGCATCGTGGATGCGGCGGGCGTCCGACGGGTACACGCCGGTGTCCTGATCGGCGTTGATGACCAGAGCGGGGCAGTCGATGCGCGCCAGGTGTGGTTCGGCTCCGGTCTGAGCGGTGCGCAAACTCCACATGCCCAGCCAGCCGCGGAGCGTGCATGCCGCGGCGATCCCGTGCGCCGACCGGTTGGCCTTCACCGGCAACCCGACATAGCAGGCGTTGGGCGGTCGCTTGGAGGGCTCGAGCGTCGGATCGACCATCCTGGGGTCGGCCCAGGTGCGCAGGACCGTGAAGGGGCGGTCCGAAAACCCCTCGGCTCGAATGCGTTTGAACTCTTCCTGGACCCAGTCGGTGATCGCGTGATTGCGGGCGACCTGCGCAGCGCGGTATCTCTCGATGAACTCGGCCGCGTACGGGGGACCGTTGCGTTCGTCGAAGAGGTCGAGGTCGGCGTCGGTGGCGAGTGGATCGTTCTCGTCGACCACGGAACCGTCCATCCATGCCGTGAGCACCTCGGGCCTTCCGGGGTGGGCCGCGCTGGCAACGTAGCCGTCGGCCGGGGGGAGTTCCCCGAGGCCGGTCGCGGGTCGCATCCCCTCCAGCGGCGTCACGTGCGGATCGACGGCCTGCGCCTGGTAGGCCGCCATCAGCGACCCGCCGCCCGAATTGCCCAGCAGTACAACGGTTTCGATGTTCTGCACCTCGCGCAACCACCGCACGCCCACGCCGATGTCGACCAGGGCGTGGTCCAGCAGGAAACTGCTCTCGTAACCGCGGTACCGGGTGTTCCAGCCGAGGAAGCCGATGCCGCGGGTCGCGAGGTAGTCGGCGAGGTAGTGCTCGGAGAAGTCGATCTGATAGTGGGTGGCGATTACCGCCACCTTCGGTTTGCGGCCCACGCCCCGGTAGTAGATCCCCTGGCAGGGGTGCCCACCCGAGCCGGCCCGGCGGGCGGTGGGGGAGTCGGAGCCGATGAACTCGCGCAGCACTCCCGGCGTCATGACGGTGGTCACCCCCATAGAGGTCGACGTCGACTGTGTTGGCTCACGTCGAGATTCGCCGACCCCACACTGAAACCGATGTTAGATTCGGATTCGTTCGGTGACCAGACCGGAGTTCAGCCATGATCAAACCGCACAACGTGAACGCGGAGTTCGCGCTCGGTGGCATCAACCACGTCGCCCTGGTGTGCGCCGACATGCAGAAGACGGTCGACTTCTACAGCGGCGTCCTCGGGATGCCTCTGGTCAAGTCGCTCGACCTGCCGGGTGGTCTGGGGCAGCATTTCTTCTTCGACGCAGGTAATGGGGACTGCGTCGCCTTCTTCTGGTTCGCAGACGCGCCCGACGGCATCCCCGGCATCTCGGCCCCCGCCGCCATTCCCGGCATCGGTGAGATCGTCAGTGCCGTTGGGTCGCTGAACCACCTGGCCTTCCACGTTCCGGCGGAACGGTTCGACGAGTACCGGAAGCGGTTGAAGGCCAAGGGCGTTCGCGTCGGGCCGGTGTTGAATCACGACGAGAGCCCCGCCCAAGTGTCCGCTGCGGTCCACCCCGGCGTGTACGTCCGCTCGTTCTACTTCCAGGACCCCGACGGCGTCACTCTCGAATTCGCCTGCTGGACCAAGGAATTCACCGATGACGACGCGGTCACGGTGCCCAGGACCGACGCCGACCGCCGACGACCGACGGTCCCGTCCTAGGTTCGATCGAGATCACGCACCGCCAGCGCGTCCACGATCCGCGTCAGTCGATCGACCAGCTGGGCCTGGGGCAACCGGATGTCGCCCGAGACCCAGGCGCTCAGAGTCTGGCCGACCCCGCCCACCACGAAGTGTGCGACCGTCTTGATCGACTCGTCATGCGGTAGCCGGGAGACGGTCGTGACGTGCTCGCCCGACAGTAGGGCGAAGATGCCGCCCAGCTCGGCCCGCTTGCGGGCCAGGACCGGGTGGGAGAGCTGCGCGCTGAACAGCAGGCGTCCGACCCGGGTGTCGTCGGCGATCGCGCGGACCAGGTTGGCGATACCCGATCGGGTCTCTTCCTCGGGGGGCGCGGCGGCGACGGCCGCCTGGGTGGTCGCGGCGAGGTCGGCGATGACCCGGTCGAAGACGGCTGCGACCAGCGCATCCTTGTCGGTGAAACTCTCGTAGAAGTACCGCGCGGAGATCCCGGCCTCGGTGCAGACGGCACGAACGGTCAGCTCGGTCGGTTGGACGGGGCCACCGAGCACCTCGAGCCCCGCGTCGAGCAGTCGTCGTCTGCGCTCGGCCACCCGGTCGCGCGCCTGCATGCCACCGTAGGGCCGGACATTCGCCACCCGGCCATGTTGACACCTGCTGGTCGCCGGTGCAATATCTGGAAACACGCGTTGCCTGATTTGCCGGATGAGGGATGCTCAAATGTCGGTCGGTGAGAATCACGTCGAACGCGCGATCAGTGCGCCTGCCCTCCCGTCGGCGCGCCGGAGCTCGCCCACACGCGGCGGGCCGACCATCGACGAAGGTCTGCTCGGCGTGGGTCTGCTGCTCGGGCCCGCGAACGTGATCATGCAATTGGCCAGGCCCGGCGTCGGCTACGGGGTTCTGGAGAGCCGAGTCGAGAGCGGCCGCATCGACCGCCATCCGATCAAGCGGGCGCGCACGACGTTCACGTACCTGGCGGTGGCGGGCAGCGGAAGCGACGCGCAGAAGGCCGCCTTCCGACGCGCGGTGAACGGGGCCCACGCGCAGGTGTACTCCACCGACGAGAGCCCGGTGCAGTACAACGCGTTCGACCGAGACCTGCAGATGTGGGTCGCCGCCTGTCTGTACAAGGGCGCCGTCGACTCCTACCGGACCTTCGTCGGCGAGATGGACGACGACACCGCCGACCGGCACTACGCCGAGGGCATGTCGCTGGGCACCACGCTGCAGGTGCCGCCGGAGATGTGGCCAGCCGACCGCGCCGCCTTCGACGCGTATTGGCACGAGCAGCTCGCCAAGGTCCACATCGACGACACCGTGCGCGACTACCTGTACCCGATCGCCGCGAGCCGGATACGTGGCGTCACCCTGCCGGGTCCGCTGCAGCGCTGGAACGAGGAGCTCGCGCTGCTGATCACCACCGGCTTTCTGCCGCAACGCTTCCGGGATGAGATGCGGCTGCCCTGGGATGCCCACCGGCAGCGCCGGTTCGATCGGCTGATGGCACTGCTGCGGACGACGACCCGCCTGTCACCCCGGTTCGTCCGGCAGTTCCCGTTCAACGTGCTGCTCAAGGATCTCGACTGGCGGATCAGGACCGGCCGCCCGCTGGTGTAGCCGGCTCGGCTTCCCGGCGTAGGGTCGGCTGGTGCGCACCGAACGGGATACCTGGGACATCACCACCAGCGTCGGGTCGACGGCCCTGTTCGTCGCCGCCGCAAGGGCATTGGAGGCGCAGAAGCCCGAACCGCTGGCTGCGGACCCGTACGCCGAGATCTTCTGCCGGGCCGTCGGCGGGGAGTGGGCCGACATGCTCGACGGCAAGGCCTCGGGCAGTCGCGGACGACAGCTGCTCGAGACCGAGTTCGGTGGCCACTTCGTGTCCTTCCAGGGCGCCCGCACCAAGTACTTCGACACGTACTTCGCCGCCGCCGCCGCGGCCGGGGTGCGTCAGGTCGTCATCCTCGCGGCGGGTCTCGATTCGCGGGCCTACCGACTGCCGTGGCCGGACGCGACGGTCATCTTCGAGCTCGACCAACCTACGGTGTTGGACTTCAAGCGGGACGTGCTGGCCGAGTTCGGGGACGCCCCGCGTGCCGATCGGCGCGAGGTCGCCGTGGACCTGCGTGACGACTGGCCGAAGGCGCTCGCCGACAGCGGCTTCGACGCCGCCGTTCCGACGGCGTGGATCGCCGAAGGCCTGCTGATCTATCTGCCCGCCGAGGCTCAGGAACAGTTGTTCGCCGGCATCGACGCCCTGTCGAGTCCGGGCAGTTGGGCGGCCGTCGAGGAGGGCAGACCCATGCCGCGGCAGGTCTTCGAGGCCAAGAAGCAGGAGGAACGTGACGCCGGTGAGGCGGGCACCTTCTTCACCCTCGTCTACAACGAGCAGATCGCCCCTGCCGACGAGTGGTTCGGTGCCCGCGGGTGGACTGCCACCCCGACGCCGTTGGCCGGCTACCTCGCCGACGTCGGCCGGCCGGTGCCGCCCGACGACCCGGACGCGGGCCCCATGGCGGCGGCCAACAGTCTGGTGCGCGCGGTCAAGGGCTGATTCGCGGCGCTAGGAGAACATGAAGGGCCGCAGGAAGCGGGTCATCCGGCGGAGGTAGTCCGGTTGGCTGACGTGCAACACGTGGTTGCCGGGAAACCAGTGGAACGCGCACCGATCCCAATGGCGCCATAGCAATTCGGCCTGTTCCGGCGGTGCCAGGCGGTCACCGAGACCGGTGATGATGAGCCGCCGGTCCCGAGCCACCAGCGGTGCATAGTTCAGCGGTGAGTGATAGGCCGACGCGGCGGCGGACGCCTCGCGGTCGGTGCCCGTCACCCGGTTGCCCAACTTCACCAGCAGATTGGCCGGAAACCAGTCGTCGAAGGCGGCTTCCGGCGTGACGACGGGAACGTTGGGGATGACGGCCTGGACGCGGTCGTCGACACCGGCGATCAGCGCCGAGGTGTACCCGCCGAGCGACATGCCCGTCAGCGCGATCCGGTCGACGCCGGTGTGCTCGAGGTAATCCAGCACGGATCGAAAGTCGTGAACCGCCTGCGCCATGGCCTCGGCGAACCCCGACATCCCGTCGGCGAAGTAGCCGTAACCGCTGTAGGGCGAAGCTCTTTCGGCCCGACGCCCGTGGAACGGCAGGGTGTAGAGCAGCACGTCGTACCCCGACCGGTAGAACCAGGGCAGCGAGAAGAACAACCCGTTGAACAGATACGCCGACCCCATGAAGCCGTGGATGAGGCACAGCGTGGGTCGTGGACCGTCGTCGTGCTGCCAGTGCTGGGCGTGCACCACGTTGTTGCGGGCGTACCCGCGCCGCCGGTCGCGCATCGCGGGGTTGACGGCCTCGAAGCTGCTCCTGAACCGGATGTTCCGCACTCGCCCGTGTGCGGTCCACTCGGCGATCGGGTTGGCCGGCCGCGAGGACACCCGCGGGAGCTGGGTCGGCGCGGGGAACGACCGTTCCGGGTCCTTGGCGGCGGCGAGATCGGCGTAGAACTCAGCGGCTGCGCGCTCGGCGCGAGAGTCGTTGGGCCGCAACGCCGCACCAACGACCTTCGGTAGCATGGCCGCCCCGACGAGTGACGCGATGGCGGTCCGCAGGCCCAGGTCGGCCAGTGCCGACGAGTCGACGATGAGCTTCTGCTCCCACGTCAGGTCGACCCGCCGCGGCAGGCCGCCGATGGACGCATCGGCGCCTGCGACGTTGGGGACCGGAATGGGGGGATCCACCGGAGTGGTGACGACGGGTGGCTGGGAACGAGACACGTGCGATCGTAACCCGGCCCCTCAGCAGCGAGTCCCAGGCGCGGCCACCGCGTCGTCACGACCGCCACCATCGCCGATCAGCCTGGCACTGCTCCCATGTGCCGGCCGTCACTCAGCTGTGGGCGGGCAGTCCGAAGAGTCGGGCGGCGTTGTCGTGGAACACCCCGCGCAGCCAGTCGTCGTCGATCCCGTCGAGCGCCGTCAGCACCTGCATGGCTTCAAGGTAGCCGTACGGGATGTTGGGGAAGTCGCTGCCGAAGAGGATCCGGTCACCGAGAGCGACGAGGCGCGCGCGATCCGCGTCGGGGAAGGGCGCCATGTCCTCGGCGAACGGGGTGAAGGCCATCGTGGTGTCCAGCCGAACCTGCGCGTAGTCGTCGCAGAGGTCGAGGAACGCGCCGTACTCGGGCATCCCCATGTGGGCGATGACGAGCAGGAGTCGCGGGTGCCGGGCCAGCACCGCCCGGATCGGGTCGGGTCCGGTGTGCGCGCCGGGGACCGGGCCGGAACCGCAGTGGATGACGACGGGGATCTGCGCCTCCTCGATTACGCCCCACACCCCGTCGAGCAGCGGGTCACCCGGGTCATAGCCGCCGACCTGAACGTGGGCCTTGAACACCCGGGTGCCGCCGTCGATCGCGGCGGTGACGTAGTCCTGCGCACTCGATTCGGGGTAGAACGTCGCGGTGGCCAGGCAGTCCGGCGTGGTCGAGGCGAACTGGCTGGCCCACTGGTTCAGCCATGCGGCCATCTGCGGCTTGTGCGGGTAGACCAGCGAGGTGAACGCGCGCACGCCGAAACCGCGCAGCGTCGCGAGGCGTTCGGCCTCCTCGGTGCGGTAGGTAATCGGCCAGGGTCTGCCGACGAGCGGCCCGACGTCGTCGAAGTACTGCCACACCTTGTCCATCACGCGCTTGGGCATGAAGTGGGTATGCACGTCGATGATGCCCGGCAGCCCGAGCGCTTCCCAGATGGACCGTATGGCCGTTGCTTCCTGCATCGTCAGACAGGATGTCACCATGTGGAATCCCGACGTGTACCTGGCCTTCGCCGACCACCGCGGGCGGCCGTTCTACGAGCTGCTCTCGAGGGTGGGTGCGGAGTCGCCACGCCGCGTGGTCGACCTCGGCTGCGGGCCCGGGAACCTGACGGTGACGCTGTCGGACCGCTGGCCGGATGCGGTCATCGAAGCCGTCGACAGCTCGCCGGAGATGGTCGAGGCGGCGCGGGGGCGTGGGCTGGCTGCCAGCCTCGGCGAGCTCGAGGCGTGGACGCCCGCGCCGGATACTGACGTCGTCGTGAGCAACGCTGCGCTGCACTGGGTTCCGAGCCATCGCGAGCTGCTCGTCCGCTGGACCCGGGAGCTTCCCCGCGGCGCGTGGCTCGCGGCACAGGTGCCCGGCAACTTCGACGCCCCCTCACATGCCGCGGTCCGCGAGTTGGCGTCCAGTGCCAGGTGGGTGAGGCAGTTGGGCGACATCCCGTTCCGCGTGGGCAGGGTCGTCGACTCGGCCGTCGACTATGCCGCGCTGCTCGCCGACGCGGGCTGTGCCGTCGACACCTGGGAGACCACCTACGTGCACGAGCTGACCGGCGAGCATCCGGTGCTGAACTGGATCACGGGAACCGCGCTGACGTCCGTGAAGGGCGCTCTGAGCGACGAGGATTGGGAGCGCTTCCGCAACGAGTTGATCCCGCTGCTCGACGAGAGCTATCCGGTGCGTCCCGACGGGCGCACCTTCTTCCCATTCCGGCGCATCTTCGTCGTCGCGCAGACTGGCTAACCCCCGCGAGTGGCCACTTACGCCACGCTTGCCCGTCAAGAACGTGCGATAACTGGCCGCTCGACGATGTTCGCGCAGACTGGCTAGCGGATTCCCCGATTGGCTTCGGCGAGGGCGGCCGACGCCGCAGCGCGCCGCATCTCGATCGCCGCGCCGAGGCTCCTGGCCAGTCGCGGATTCGCCCGCACCACGTCGGTGATGGCGTCGCGCGACACGGAGACGATGACCGCGTCCGAGGTCGCCACCACACCGCTGACGACCTGCTGACGGGTAAGGGTGGTGGTCCCGATGTAGTCACCCGTCCCGAGATGTCCGATGGTCAACTCCATCCCGTCGTCGGCGTAGACGACCAGCGCCACAGTGCCTTCGGTGATGAAGCCGATGGCGTCGGGCACGGAATCGGCCTGCTGAATGGTCTCGCCCTCGGCGTACGCGAGCCGCCGCGCGCGGGTGGACATCGTGGAGACGGCGTCGTCACCCAGCCCCAGCGTCGCGGCGACGGACCGCAGTGCGTCGGCCACGTAGTCGGTGTGGGTATGCGGCTCACACTCGGCCCCGTCGAGGTGGAGGCTGGCGCGTTGGGCCGCATACCAGGCGCGATGGAGCAGCAGGTTGCGCGCCGGTCCCTCGTCGGCGGGTGATGAAACCGGAACGGACACCTTGTACTTGGCCTCGCCCAGCGAAGTCACAGAAGCGGGAAGGGTGGGCACCTTCGCCGGAAGTGAGTCGGCTACGGCGAGTAGGGTTCGAGTCACGATGCCCGGCGGGTCGTCGGCACTGAACCCGACCGTCGCGGTCGCCCGGAAGGCCGCGCCGGTGACCCGGCTCAGGTTGGTGAACGATCCGGTCGCCAAGGTGGCATTTGGAATGATCTGGATGCCGTTGCCGGTATCGATGTGGACCGACCGCCAATTGACCTCCACCACACGGCCCTTGGCGTCATCGGTGTCCAACCAGTCGCCGATGGCGAACGGCTGCTCGAAGAGCATCAGCAATCCGGCGATGACCGGGCCGACGGCCGTCTGTACCGCGAGCCCGATCACGATGGAGGTCACCCCGACCGCCGTGACGAGACCGCCGATGTCGGCGCCCCACACCCAGGACAGCAGCACCCCGATGCCGACGACGATGAGCACCAGCCGGCCGAGGTCGATGAAGATCGTCGGCAGGCGCTTGCGCCAACTGCCCTCGCGCGCTTCGCCGAAGAGGACGGCATTGGCACCGGACAGGAGGAACAGCATGACCAGGAAGCCGAACACCGTCGCGGCGATCCGGGCCCAGCTCCCCTCCAGGTTCGCGTCCTCGACCTGGTCGAGCAGGATGAACAGGGCACACGCCGGTAGCACGTAGTTACGCAGCAGGAGAACTGGTTTCGCATAGCTGCTCTGCCGGCGTGCCAGGAGGTTGTACAACTCGGTCAGGACCAGAAGCAGAATTGGCAACCCGATGACGATGGCCAGCGCGGGCCAGAACCAGGCTTGCCCGGTGATGCCGGTCATGACAGTCGCTGCGCGGTGGTCTGGAGAGCCCAGATGGTCTCGCTCCCGCCCCCGCCGGGCACGACACCGGCTGTGCCGAATGTGTAGATGCCGTCGAGCGCATCGTGCACACGGCTGCTGACGAACACGCCGGGACCCTTCGTGGCTGCGTGCACGCGGTGAGCCAGGTCGACCGCTTCACCCCACAGGTCGTAGACCTTGGAGCGCTGGCCGATCAGGCCGCTGGACACGGCTCCGCTGTCGATCCCGGCGCGGATGGCGAGTTCGGCGTCGTGCTGAATGTTGGTGCGCTCGATGATCTCGGTGAGTTCACTGGCGAACGCCACGGTTCGGCTGGCGTGGTCCACCCTCGGTACGACCAACCCGCACGTGGCGAGGAAACCGTTGTGCAGGTGCCGAACCCGCTCGATCCCGTGTCGCTCGGCGGCCTCGTCGATACCTTCGATGATCGAGTTCAGCAAGCCGACCGAGACATCTGATGACGTGGCGCGGGCGAAGGCGTCGAAGCCGACGAGTTCGGCGTAGATGACGGTGACATCGCGGAAGTCACTGCTGATGGTCGCTTCACCCTCGCGATACCGCCGCGCGACGGTCTCCGGCATGAGGCTGGCGAGAAGCTGGTCGTTCTCCGCCCGCTGCTCGTCGATCAACTCCTGTTTGACTTGCAGCGCGTTGCTCATCTCGTTGAATGCCGCACCGAGATCGCCGACTTCGTCCTTGGTCGTCACCGGCACCGCCACGCCGCGTTCACCCCCGCTGACCCGTCGCACCGCTTCGGCCAGTCTCGTCAGCGGTCTGGTGAAGATCCGACTGAACAGCAGGCCGATCAGACACACCGCCAACACGATCGCCGCGATCGACAGCCCGAGGTTGCGGGCGAAGGCGTTGACCGGTGCCAAGGCCTCCGATTCATCCACCTTGGCGACCAGCACCCAGTCGAGGCCGGGGATGTCCAGTGGTGCGTAGGCGACCAGGGCCTCGGGTCCGATGTAGTCGGCCGCGGTGGTGACACCGGATTCGCCGACCAGCGCCCGATTGACGGCGAGGGTGTCGACCGGTTGAAGGAGCACACTGCCCTTGACTTCGACCTCACGCTTCGCGACGTCCTCCGGGGTGCCGTTGGCGACGACCTCCTTCTCGTAATTCGCCGGGTCGGTGAGCAGTTCTCTGGACGCCGAGCGCATCAGCTTGTCGGGGCCGGCGAGATACGTCTCGCCAGACCTCCCGAGCCCGTCGGACTCCCAATCTCCGTCACCCGTCATCACGGCGTTGATCTGATCGAGTGACAGCTGCAGCGCCAGCACACCGGTGATGACGCCACCGCTGCCGATCGGCGTCAAGACCCACGGGGTGGGCTTGCCGTACGACGGTGCGTACCGTTCGAAGTCGGATACGAACGTCTCGTCTACCGAAACCGCCTGTACCGCATCACGATAGGTAGCCGCGAGCTCGGTGGTCTTGTACGGGCCGGTGAGCACGTTCGTGCCGAGGTCGGTGCCCTTGTAGGCGGTGTAGACGACGTCGCCGGACGTGTTGAGGATCAAGGCGTCCTCGAATCCGAAACGGGTGGTCAGGTCTGCGAAGAACGGCTGGTACTTCGCGTTCGCCGCCGACCACGCGCTTGGATCACCGGCCGTGTCGACCTCCAGGGCGGCGGCGAAGTCTCCCTGGGCGGGCACCGTGTACGCGTTCTGCAGGTAGGCGGCCGCGTTGGAGGTGGGCTCGAACAGCGTGGCGTCGACGTCCTTTCCGGTCGCCTTGGCCAGTTGCGGACCGAATACCGTTTCGTAGTAGTTCGACAATGCCGCCTGAGCGGTCGGTGGCGGTGGTGTTGCCTGGAGTTCGGCGAAGGCGGCGTTGAAGTCGCGGGAGGCGCCGACCGCGGTGGCTCCGTGCGTCACGATCGACGCGCCGTTCGCGATGGATTGGTAGTAGGCGGTGATCTCGCGCGCTCGCGATTCGCGTAACTGGGTCAGGCGCTGATATTCGGTGGCCCGCAGCGAATTGGTGCCCGAGACGTATCCGATCGCGCCCGCGATCAGCACCGAGATCACGCTCACGGTCAGGAGCAGCACGAGCAGTTTCGACTGGAACCCCAGAGCCCGAAGCCGGGGTGTGTTGCCACGCATCGACAAATGAGCCACTCGAGCCATTCGGTACACCCATCGAAGAATTGACGGAATTGAATTGACGGCATGGACAGCCGCGCCGAATGCTAACGCTTCATCGCGCGCGAGTGGCTACTTATCTCACGATTTGGCACCCGAAGCGTGGGTTAACTGGCCACTCGGCGTTTGGCGTCGAGCACCTCGAGGACCTTGGCCACCAGCTCGTCGACGTCGGCGCCCGCGGTGTCGAGCACCAGATCGGGGTTCTCTGGCGGCTCGTACGGTGCGTCGACGCCGGTGAGGCCCTTCAACTCCCCGGCCCTGGCGCGGGCATACAGACCCTTGGGATCGCGACGCTCGCACTCGGCCACCGACGTGCAGAGGTACACCTCGATGAACGGCAGCTTGGCGGCGTCGTTGAGGGCGCGGGCGATCTCGCGGTCGGACTTCAACGGCGACACCAACGACGCCAGTGCGACCACCCCGGCGTCGGCGAACAAACGCGTGAGATGGCCCACGCGCCTGATGTTCTCGGCTCGATCCCCGGCGGAGAAGCCGAGGTCGTCGGACAGTCCGTGGCGAATGTTGTCACCGTCGAGCAGATAGGCGACGTCGCCGGCTTCGACGAGGGCGCGCTCGACGGCCACGGCGACCGTCGACTTGCCCGAGGCGGGCAGACCGGTGAACCAGATCGTGGCGCCGCGCTGACCGGTCGCCGACCAGCGGTGCTTGCGGTCCAATGCGGACGGATGCCAGCGAACGTCGTTGCGGCTCTGCGTGCCTGGCTTCACCTCGCGCGGCTCGATGATGGTGCCGGCGCCGATGGTGTCGTTGGACGTCTCGTCGATCAGGATGAACGCGCCGCTGTCCCGGTTGTCGGAGTACGAGTCGGCGATCACGACCGAACTCGTCCGCAGTGTCACCTCGCCGATGTCGTTGAGCGACAACTCGACTGGATTGTCGAGCTCGTCGAGCGTCTCGGGGTCCAACCGCGTGTGCAACGCCTGCACCGTCGCCCGCACCGTCTTGGTCGTCTGCTTCAGCGCGACCCGGTCCCCGGCGCGCAGCGGTGTCTCGGCGAACCAGCACACGGTGGCGTCGAGTTCACGGGCCAGCACCGGCGCCGTGGCGTCGTCGGCGCCGCTGATGAATACGTCGCCACGGCCCACGTCGATGTCATCGGCCAACTCGATCGAAACCGAGAGCGGCGCAACGGCGGTCGCGCGGCCGTCGTCGAGCGTGTCGACGGCGGTGACGGTGGAGCGGGTGCCCGCCGGGAGGGAGACGACGGGGTCCCCGACGCTGATGGTTCCCGCTGCCAGCCGGCCCGTGTAACGCCTTCTCTCGTCGGTGGTGGGCCGGGAGACCCACTGGATCGGGAGCCGTAGCTTGGCGGCCTCGGGTTGCGGCGCGGACAGCTCGATGCCCTCGAGATACTCCAGCAGCGTCGGCCCGGGGTACCAGGGCGTGTTCTCGGAGCGGTGCACGACGTTGTCCCCGTGCTTGGCGGCGATGGGGATGACGGACAGCTCGGCACCCCCGAGGCGGGCGGCCATCTGCTGTAGTTCGGCGGCCACCTCGTCGAACCGACCCTGGTCGAAGTCAACCAGGTCGATCTTGTTCACCGCTGCCACGAAGTGCTTGATGCCCAACAGCTTTGCGATCCTGGCATGCCTGCGGGTCTGGCGCAGCACACCCGCCCGGGCGTCGACGAGAAGGATCGCGACGTGCGCGTTGGAGGCGCCGGTGAACATGTTGCGCGTGTAGCGCTCGTGGCCGGGGGTGTCGGCCAGGATGTAGCTGCGCGACTCGGTGGAGAAGAAGCGGTAGGCGACGTCGATCGTGATGCCCTGCTCGCGCTCGGCCCGCAGCCCGTCCGACAGCGCCGCCAGATCGGCGACACCCTCATCGTCGGTGACGGCTTCGAGGTGATCCAGCGGGAGGCTGTCGGTGTCGTGCATGAGCCGGCCGATCAGCGTGCTCTTGCCGTCGTCCACCGAACCCGCCGTGGCGATGCGAAGGAGCGACCTCGCCCCCATCAGAAGTACCCCTCGCGTTTCCGGTCTTCCATCGCCGCCACCGACGTCCGGTCATCGGCGCGGGTCTCACCGCGCTCCGACACCGTCGCGGCCGAGATCTCGGCGATCACACCGGTGATGTCGATGGCGTGGGAACGGACCGCGCCGGTGATGGTGAGGTCGCCGACGGTGCGGTAGCGGACCCATTCGACGGCGGCGGTCTCATCGGCGGTGGGCTGCACGTACTCCGACACGGCGAGCAGGATGCCGTCCCTGGCGACCACCTCGCGTTCGTGGGCGAAGTAGATCGACGGCAGCTCGAGGTTCTCCAATTCGATGTAGCGCCAGATGTCCAACTCGGTCCAGTTGCTCAGCGGGAACACCCGGACCTGTTCGCCCTTCTTGATCCTGCCGTTGTACAGCGACCACGGCTCGGGCCGTTGCGCCCGCGGGTCCCACTGGCCGAACTCGTCGCGAAAGGACAGGATGCGTTCCTTGGCCCTGGCGCGTTCCTCGTCGCGGCGCGCTCCACCGAACGCGGCGTCGAAACCGCCGGCTTCCAGAGCGTCGAGCAGCGTGCGGGTCTGAAGCCGATTGCGTGACCCCGCGGGTCCGCCGACCTCTTGCACGCGCCCGCTGTCGATCGAATCCTGCACCGAGCCGACGATCAGCTTGTGACCGTGCTCGCCCAGCCGGCGGTCGCGGAACGCAATGACCTCACCGAAGTTGTGGCCGGTGTCGACATGCAGCACCGGGAAGGGCAGGGGTGACGGCCGAAAGGCCTTCTCGGCCAGCCGAAGCAGGACTATCGAGTCCTTGCCCGCCGAGAACAGCAGCACCGGTCGCTGCAGTTCGGCGACCACCTCGCGGATGATGTGCACCGACTCGGCCTCGAGCAGCCGTAGTTCCTCGACGTGGGTGTCGTCCCGCGTCTGAACCGTCATACCGGAAGACCTTCCTTCTCCGCGTCCCTGCGGTAGCGATCCACCCAGTCGTCGGACCGGTGATCGGCCTGGCGTTCCAGCACCGGCGCCGGGGCGAGCCGGGGGTCGAGCCCGAGCGCCTCCAGGACCGTACCCACCACCTCGGTCAGGTTTCGCCACAGCACCGGGTAAGACACATCGATGGGGTCGATTTGTTCCTCGGCGAACCACGCCCGCCACGCCTCCTCTTGGTCGCGCAGCATCGTCACCACGTGCGCGATGGCGCCGGCGTGATATTCGGCGCGCGCGTCGCGGACGGGATCGGGCCTGCCACGCCACACCCTGGTCTGCACCGCGCGCCAGAACGACACCGCCGGCGACACCACGTCGGGGCGGTAGACGTGCACCAGGACCGGGTCGGTGCCGACCACGTCGCGGATCGCCGACAGCAGGCCCGTGCCGGACCGGTCGGGCAGTCCTTCGGCGCGCTGCAGAAGCAGCGGCGTCTGGTTCCACATCAGCTTGCCGCCCCACACCCCGTTGGGCGTGCGACCCACGGTGCGGATGTAATCGCGCCAGATCTCGGGTGGCGCGAGGTCGGGCTTGCCCTCGTCGAGCGGGTCCAGCAGACGCAGGATCAACTCGTCGGAGACGCCGTCGAACCACTGCCGCGGTTGCGGCGACATGCTGGTGGTCGGCAGGTACTGGAAGAACTCCTGCGGCTCGCCCGCGACCCCGGTGGCCCTGAGCGATTCGACGAGCAAGGTGCTGCCGCTCCGCTGCGAGGCAAGCACCAGATAGGCGGGCGGGGTGGCCATGTCGAGAGCCTAGCCGGATCGAAATGGCGTTGCCCAGTCCGCGTCCGCACCACGATTCGAATCGTCACGAGCGCAACTATTGTGGCGCGCGGGCTTCCTCTTCGATGCCCCGTCCGGCTGCCAGGGCCGATCGGCTGGGGAGCTGAATTGCGTTGACGTGCATGTATGTTTCGGTGTACCTGGCCGAGATCCGGGTCCCCGCGAAATCTGACGGGATGACGTCGTTGGTCTTCATTCGCCAGTCGTTGAGCAGCAACGACAACTCGTTGGCCGTGGCTTCCGCCTCGTCGCTGGGCGCGCCGAGGAGCAGGTTGTACCGCTCGGTGGGATCGTTGCGCAGGTCGTACAGTTCGCGGCTCGGGCGCGGTGTCGCGCTGGACGCCTCGACCGCCCGGCCGGGGGCGCTCGCTGCGATGTCGAGCGGGAGGTCGAGGAGGGGTCGCGCCGCGTAGTTCTCGATGTAGCTGAACTCCTTCGTCCTGATCGCGCGGATCGGATCGAACGAATCGTGGTAGGTCTTCATCGTGTAGACCTCCTGGCGCACCGGCACCGGCTGCTCCTGCCGCAGGGCCTCGGCGTGCGACACCCCGTCGACGTCGTCGGGTACGGCGACGCCCAGCAGCTCGAGCAGCGTCGGTACCAGGTCGACGCCGCTGAAGAGTTCGTCGTAGACGTGACCGGCGATCCCGTGTCGGGTCGGCGGGCGCACGATCATGGCGATCCCCGTGCCGGCGTCGTAGAGCGTCGACTTGGCCCGTGGCAGGGCGGGTCCGTGGTCGGTCATGAACACCACCCACGTCGAGGCGTCCAGACCCGTCTCGGCCAGGGTGTCGAGCAGCCGGCCCACCGCGGCGTCGGCCACGGCGATCGAGCCGTAGAAGTCGGCGAGGTCCTGCCGCACGTCGGGCCGGTCGGGCAGGTAGTCGGGCAGCTCCACCGCGCCGGCGTCCGCGGGTTCGTAGCGGTCGCGGGGGTACGGTCGGTGCGTCTCGAAGAAGCCCGCGGTGAGAAGGAACGGCTCCGCGGGAGGGTCTCGCAACCAGGTCGCGGCTCGTTCGACGACGTACTCGCAGTACGAGTTGGACACGTCGAACTCGGTGAAGCCGAGGCGGCTCGGGAACGACGTCTCGTGCTGCATACCGAACAGTGCCGTGTACCAACCGGATTCGCCGAGCAGCCGGGGCAGCGTGCGTACACCCGCCCGGTACTCCCAGCCGTGGTGGGCCAGTCCGACGAGCCCGTTGCTCTGCGGATAGCGCCCGGTGAACAGCGATCCCCGCGACGGCGAGCACAGCGGCGCGGTCGCGTGCGCGCGAGTGAACAGGATGCCCTCGGCGGCCAGCTGGTCCAGCCGCGGGCTGTGCACGTCCGCGTGACCGTAGGCGCCGAGATGTCTACCAAGATCGTGCCAGTGCACGATGAGCACGTTGTCGGTCATCGTTGATACACGGAACAGGGTCTTCGCGGTTTCGGCAACCGTTGGGCTCGCAGTCGTGCGGAAGCACTCTTCAGGGCCCCGGTTCGGCGAGCAACCGCTGCGGGTGGTGGTGGTAGTTGATGCGGGGTTGGCCGGTGTCGAGTTCGGGGGGTGGGATCCATTCGACGCCGTTGGGTCCGATGGTGACGGTCCAGCCGTGTTCGGCGAGGCGGTTGTCCGCGCCGCAGGCGAGGACTTCTTCGTCGATGTTGGTTTGTCCGTGGTTCTTGGCCCAGCCGTTGACGTGGTGGACCTGGGTGCCGTAGCCGGGGACGGTGCAGCCGGGTTTGGTGCACCCGCGGTCGCGGGCGTGCAGCACGATGCGATGCGCTGTGGGGGCGATCCGCTTGGACCGCCCGCAGTGCAGCACCTCGGCGGTGTGCTGGTCGAACACCACCAGGTAGTGCGTCGCGTGCGACGCCATCCGGATCAGATCGGCCATCGGGATCGCGGTCCCACCCGCGGTGATCCCGGACCCGGCGGCGGCTTCGAGGTCTTGCACCGTGGTGGACACGATCACCGTGACCGGTAACCCGTTGTGCTGGCCGAGTTCTCCCGAGGACAGCGCGGTGCGTCCCAGGGCGACGAACGCGTCGTGCTGGCGCTGGCCGAGGGTGCGGGTGTCGGCGTCGATCTGGGCTTGGCTCGGGGTGCCGGAGGTGCACGGTGTGCAGTCATCGGGGTTGCACATGCCCGGGGCGCCCTGTTTGGCGAGGATCGGTTCCCAGGTGGCGCGCGCCTCGGGAGTGAGCCAGCCGGTGATGCGGCTCATCCCGTCGGGCTGCTGCGGACCCAGGTGCACCTGACGTTTGCGGGCGCGGTCGCGGTCATCGGGTTCGGGGCCGTCCTGATCGATCAGGATCGCCAGTCGTGCGCTGGCTCGCCGGAGGTCGTCGGGTCCGAACTTGGTCGCCACCCTCAGCAGGTCGGTCTCGCACTGTTCGCGGGTGGTGGGGTCCACCCAGTGCGGCAGTGTGGTGAAGAAGTCGCTGATCACGGTGACGTGTTCGGGCCCGATCCGTCCCGCGGACTGCGCGACGGCAGTCGACTCGTAGACCGGCGCCAACGGTTCCCCGGTGAACGCGGTGCGGGGGCCCAGTTCGGTGGCCTCGGCGAGGCGGCGGGCGGCGTCGCGGCCCGAGATTCGCAACCGTTGGGTGAGGACGTCCTTCAAGGACTTCGCGCCCAGCGCGGTCGGGGCGGCTTCGCGTTGCAGGCGGGCGATGACCCGGTGTTCGAGGGTCGGCATCGCCCACGTGACGGTCTCCACCTCGCCGAGGAGCTCCAGGAGTTCGGTGTGGCTGAACGCGTCGCAGTCCAGCTCGGCCAGCTCCGCGGCCGCCGCGCGATAGGCGGCGACCGCGGTGGTGACCCGATCCGAACTCATGACTCGAACACTAGTTCGAACCACCGACAGAACACCCCGCCGATGTGACCAGTGAAACTCAAGTGGCGCAGGGGTTTACGTGCTGTGGACAACCCGTGCACCTGTGGATGAATCCTGCGCACCACCGCCGTGGCTGGTAGCGGGATGGCAGGCTGCTAGTGGTGAGCGAAACGTTCGGCCGGCCGTGTCCCTGCGGCAGCGGTTCCGCGTACGAGGCGTGTTGTCAGCCGCTGCATCATGGCGAGCGGCAGGCCGACACGGCCGAGACGCTGATGCGCTCGAGGTACGCCGCCTACGCGACCAGTGACGCCGACTACCTGTTTCGTACCTGGCATCCCAGAACCCGGCCCGCCCACGTCACCGTCGACCCCGACGTCGTCTGGACCTCGCTCGAGGTGACCGCGACCGGCGGCGGTGGCGTCGGGGATGAGACCGGGGTGGTGGTGTTCACGGCTCGCTTCGAAGCCGGCGGCCGTCCGGAAGCCATGCACGAGCGCAGCCGCTTCGAACGTCGCAGGGGCCGTTGGCTTTACGTCGACGGGGACGTCGGCTAGGCACTCGTCCGGTACGAGCGAGCCGCGCGACGCATGACCGGTCTCGCCTCACGTCTGAGCGGGCAGCACCTTCTCACCGGTCTTGTCCGTCGACAGGCACAGCGAGCAGATGTACCCCTTCGCGTCCGCTGACGCGATCATGTCCGGCCGTTCGTAGTCGTGATGGCAGACATGGCATTTCAGGTGGGCGTCGGACGGGTTGCCGTACTCGTCGAGCATCGGCAGATCGATGCCGTCATCGGTGCGACGGAGGTAGTACTTGCCCTTGGTCGCGATCGCGATGATGGGCGGAAGCACCAGTCCCAGACCGATGGCCACCAGCGGCGAGTACGGCCGGATGGCCTCGCCGAGACCTCCGAAGAACGCGATCACCGACAGCCCGGCCGCGATCAGCATGGAACCGAAACCGACCGGGTTGAAGGAGTACAGCATGCCGCGACGGAACTCCGGCTGCATCGGCGACAGCTTCAACAGGTACTTGTTGAAGACGATGTCGGAGGCCACCACCACGACCCAGGCCATACCGCAGTTGGCGTAGAAGCCGAGGATCGTGTTGAGGAAGTCGAACATGTTGGCTTCCATCAGCACCAACGCGATCAGCAGGTTGAAGCCCAGGAACACCAGGCGGCCGGGATAGGTCTTCGTGACACGGGTGAACGAGTTGGTCCATGCCAGCGAGCCGGAGTAGGCGTTGGTCACGTTGATCTTGACCTGGCTGATGACCACCAGCACCACGGCCAGCGTCATGGCCAGCCACGGCGGTAGGAAGTTCTGGTAGATCTCCAGGAACTGGTGGACCGGCTGATTGGCGATGCCCGCGCTGTCCGCCACGTTGGCGATCAGGTATACCGCGAGGAACAGGCCGACGATCTGCTTGATCGCGCCGAAGATGACCCAGCCGGGGCCGGCCAGGAACATCCAGGTCCACCAGCTGCGCTTGTTCTCCGGGGTCTTCGGGGGCATGAAGCGCAAGTAGTCGTTCTGCTCGGCGATCTGCGCGATGAGCGACAGGCACACGCCCGCGGCCAGCAGCGTCGAGCCGAGGTCGAAGCCCTGCACGCCGTCCTCGCCCTGGTAGGCGAAGAACTGACCGACCGATTCCGGGTGGCTGACGACCAGGTATACGAACGGCGCGACCATCAGGATCAGCCACAGCGGCGTCGTCCACACCTGCAGCGTCGAGAGCACCTTCATGCCGTAGATGACGAGCGGGAAGATGATCAGCGTCGAGGCGGCGTAACCGAGCCACAGCGGAATGCCGAGGCCCAGTTGCAGACCCTGGGCCATGATCGAACCCTCTAGCGCGAAGAAGATGAAGGTGAACGTTGCGAAGATGACGTTGGTGACCACTGAGCCGTAGTAGCCAAAGCCGCTACCGCGGGTGACCAGGTCGAGGTCGATGTTGTAGCGCGCCGAGTAGTAGGCGACCGGGAAACCGGTCAGCATCACCACGACGGCGAAGATGAGGATGCCACACAGCGCGTTGGTCGTTCCGTAGGCGATGCCGATGTTGGCGCCGATGGCAAAGTCGGCGAGGTAGGCGATACCGCCCAGCGCCGAGATGCCCACCACCCGCGTCGACCACTTGCGATAGCTCCGCGGAGCGAAGCGCAGCGTGTAGTCCTCCAAGGTCTCCTTGGTGGCGGTCATCTGGTCCAGACCTGCGTCGAGGTCGGCCCCGCCCGGGGCGTCAGGCTCCTTGCTGAGCTCTTGAGTCATGGTTGGCAAACCTAGGACGGGGTTGTTTCCGCCACGTCACGGCGGTGTTCCCACCAAATTCGAAAATGGCCCGCACTGCCGTCAAGAGTCGGGGTTGTGACGGCAGCGCGGGCGCTACTGATCTCTTCGTTACGGTCGGGCAAGGTGTTACAGATGAGGCGATGCGGCTTCTCGACGAAGCTATGGTGGCTCGCAGCCCTGTGCTGCCTCGTCTACGCCACCATGTGGGTGGGGTGGGCCAGGGGGTGGGGCTGGCTTGCCGCCGCGGACACCGCGACGCTCGACGTGGGCCACCGCATGGGACTCGAGCACCACGGCTGGGTGACGTTCTGGGACGTGTGGTGCACGGTGTTCTCCCCGGTGACGTTGCGTATCGTGACCGCGGGACTGATCTTCTACGCGTTCGCCACCCGCCAGGTCCGCACCGCGATTTTCCTGATCGTCAGCGTCGAGTTGTCGGCGGTGCTCACTGAAGTGGCGAAACGCCTCGCCGACCGGCCCCGGCCGGACACCGCCATGGTCGACGCGCTGTCCACGTCGTTTCCCTCCGGTCACGCGGTCGGCACGATGGTCGCCGTGCCCGCCCTGGCGGTGGTCCTCCTGCCGCACGTCCGCCGCGAGTACCGACGATGGGCAGTCGCAGCCGGCGTCGTCGTCATCGTGCTGGTCGGGGTCGGGCGCATCGCGCTCAACGTCCATCACCTGTCCGACGTCATCGCGGGGTGGGCCCTCGGGTATCTCTACCTGGTGGCGTGCCTGCCGATCCTGCGGGCCCGACGCGTCACGGCAGCGGACGAAACACCGGCAACGCTCGATACCGGACGATGAAGGTCGCCTCCTCGATCTCGTCGGCGAGCTCCCCATCGTGGGCGAGCAGTGTCGGGCCGTCGACCGCGCGGAAGGTGAACTCCGGCACCCGTAGTTCGTGGTACAGCGGGCTGCGAACGAGCCGGCCGAGCACGAGCGCGGTGAGGATGCGGAGTGTGCTGAACCGTTTCTCGGTCTCCAGGATGCGGACGTCCATCAGACCGTCGTCCATCCGAAGTCGTCGGGCGGGTGCGAAGCCCGATGGGAGGTAGGAGGAGTTGCCGAGGAAGAACAGCGACGTCCTCACCACCTTGTTGTCGTACTTGATGCGGACCGGCACCCCGTGTCGCAGCGTGTAGAACATCGCGTACACCCCGGCCAGCGGCTTGCCGATCCGGTGCTCGAGCTTCTCCCGCTTCTGCACGAACGTCGGATAGGCGCCGATGCTCGCGGTGTTGATCACGGTCCCGATCTCGTTGAGCTTCAGCACGTCGACGGAGGCGACGCTGCCGTCCCGGATCGCCTCGACGGTCTTGGTCACCGTGTCGCAGCCGATGTCCTTGGCGAAGTGGTTGAACGTCCCACCGGGGAAGACGGCCAGGGGCCGGTCGGACGCCAGAGCCGCAGCGGCCGCGCAGGCCACCGTGCCGTCGCCGCCGCCGACGGCGAGGACCTCGGCGCGCTCGGCCGCCGATCGGAGCACCTCTTCGACGACGTCATCCTCCGCGAGCTCGACGATCTCCATGGCGGGCAGCGCGTCGCGGGCCTCGTCCATGACCCGTGCCCCGGTACCGCTGCCCGACGCGGGGTTGATGACGAGGACCACGCCGGCGCCGTCTGGGCGTCGGAGCGTGGGGATGCGCAGCGGATCAGCGACCGGTATGCGCGCCTCGACGATCGGCGGCACGATCCGGGCACCCGCCACGGCGATCGCGGCGCCGAGACCGAATCCCGCCAGCACGTCACCGGGATAGTGCGCACCGGTGGCGACACGGGAGACCCCGACCATGCCGGCGAGCAGGGCCAGCCCCAGCCCGACGGGTGCGCTCTCCAGACCGACGCCGACGGCGAACGCCGCCGCGCTGGCGGAATGGCCCGACGGCAGGGAGTTGGAGGTCGGCATCCGGCGGGACCGCCGCAGCACCGGGACCGAAGCCCATTCCGGACGCGCGCGCTTCCACACCCGCTTGGCCACCTGGTTCGCCACCACGCTCGTCACGGCAAGGGAGGCGAGCCCCCGCCCAGCGCCGCGCTGCACCGACGGGTGCTTGGTGGCCATCAGTGCGGCCGCGATCGCGAACCATAGCTTCGAGTGATCGGCGGCCGCGGTGACCTTGGGCATGAACCCGTCCAGCAGGGGGCTGGGGGACTCCGCGATGGCCTCGAACACCTCACGGTCCAGCGTGCCCAGGCCTTCGCCGATCTGGCGAAAGCCGCGATACTGGAACAATCTTCTTCCCTGTAACTGCATGACGTCCAACCTAGCGGCCGCGTGAAAGGGCCTTGGGCACAACTCATCTCTTGCTCCGAGGATCGTTGCTAAACCTTTACTTGACGTCGAAGAGCGGTTGTGTTGACCTTGAAGCCGTGCGCCGACTGCTGATCTCGCTGTGCGCGGTGGTCGTCGGGCTGGCCCTGACGCCGGTGGCCCGCGCCGAGCTGATGCCGTGGTTCGCGCCGAGCGTCGGTGCGGCGACTCAAGTCATTTCGGTTGTCGGCGTAGGCGATTCGAAGGCCAAGGTCGACGTGTACGAGCGGACGGCGGCCGGCTGGCAGGCGATCGCCGCCGGCATCCCCGCCCACGTGGGATCGGCGGGGATGGCTCCGGAGACGCACGACGGCCAGATGCTGACGCCGATGGGTGTGTTCACGCTCGACTTCGCCTTCGGCACGGCCCCCAAGCCCGGCGGCGGGCTGCCGTACGTCCAGGTCGGTCCCGACCACTGGTGGGACGGTGACATGAAGAGCGCGACCTACAACACGATGCAGGTCTGCAAGAAGGCGCAGTGCCCGTTCGACACGAACCCCAGGAGTGGCACCGAGAATCTCCAGATCCCGCAGTACGAGCATGCGGTGGTGATGGGGGTCAACAAGCAACGGGTGCCCGGCAACGGCGGCGCGTTCTTCCTGCACTCCTCCGGCGGCGGCCCCACGGCCGGGTGCGTGAGCATCGACGACGACACCCTGGTCGGCATCATCGAGTGGCTGCGCCCCGGCGCCTTGATCGCGGTCTCCAAGTAGATCGGCTCGCGTCAGAGCTGGATGGCGCGGCCCGCCTTCACCTTGAAGTCGAGCGCCTTGGTCGACAACGAGGCGTCGTAGGTGCGGTCATAGCCGGTGACGCTGATCTTCCAGCCGTCGGCGGTCCGGCGATAGCGGTCGTGATAGAAACCCGCGCCGATCAACATGAAGTCGAACTTGGGCACGATGACCTTGTCCTGCAGATACCAGGTGGCCGTCGCCTCATCACCGTCGACGTCGATCTCGGGATGCGTGACCCGGTGTTCGGTGATGACGTCGGCGGGCATCGCGTTGCGCATGAACTCGACCAGCGTGGCGCGGTCGGTGAAGTGGTGCTCCTCGCCGAGCGATTCGCCATAGTCGCCGATCACGTCCTCGGTCAGCGTGTCGGCGAACTCGTCCCAGTGCTTGGTGTCGAGGGCCCGCAGGTACCGGTACTTGATGCGCTGAATGTCTTCGATGTCACCCATGGCGTCATTGCAGCACAGCCGGGCCAACGACGTCGGGCCTTCCCCGAGTCCGATTGACGGGTTCGTCAGGGCGTGGCCTTGCTGTGCGTCGACTATGAAAGCCAAAACGCCGCTGCCAGAACGCTGTTCACGGGTCGTCGTGCGGAGTGTCTGGCGAGCATCCCCACGGGGACGGGCTATCGTCGACCCGTCATGAGCGACCCGCTGGGGTTGTCGATCGGGACGACCAATCTGGTCGCGGCCCGCGTCGGCGACCTACCCGTCACGCGGCGATCGGTGCTGCCCCGGGCCGGTCAGGTGCTTAGCGGCTTCGTCGAACGGGTCGGAGACCCGGTGCCGTTGATCGCCGACGACGGCAGCTCGTACCGCGCCGACGTGCTGATGGTCGAGGCGCTCGACGCCCTGGTGGCCGACGCGATGGTGGCCGACGGGTCCGCGCAGATCGCCGTCGCCGTCCCCGCCCACTGGACGGGCGCGACCCTGCGGTCGCTTCGCGACGCCATGCGCTCCACGCAGAGTCTTGCACCCAACGGCGTTCCGGTACGGCTGGTGTCCGATGCCGTGGCGGCATTGACCGCCCTGGCGGTCAACCCCGGGCTGCCTAGGAACGGCGTCGTGGCGCTGCTCGACTTCGGCGGTGGTGGCACCAGCCTGACGCTCGCTGACGCCTCGGCGTCGTTCGAGCCGATCGAGACCACCCGGCTGACCGAGTTCTCCGGCGACCAGATCGACGCGGCCCTGCTGGTCCACGTGCTCGACGGCATCGCCCGCGAGGTCGACCCTGCGAGTACCACCGCAGTCGGGTCGCTGACCCGGCTCCGCGAAGAATGCCGGCGGGCCAAGGAGGAGTTGTCCGAGTCGCCGGTCGCCGACGTCCCCGTCGAGCTGCCGGGACATCAGACCACGGTTCGCGTGACGCGGGACGAGCTGGAGACGCTGATGGCGACGCCGTTGGCGGGGGTGCTGGCCGAACTGGATGAATCGTTGCTGCGCAATAGGATTCCGGCCGCGGACGTCACCGCGGTGGTCGCGGTGGGCGGTGGTGCCCGCATTCCGCTGGTCGCCAGGAGACTGACCGAGGAGGACCGCGGCGCCGTCGTGATGACGCCGCACCCGGCCCTCGACGCCGCCGTCGGTGCTGCCCTCTTCGCCGCCCATGGCGCGGATGCCGACGCGCAGACCGGTGTCGCACCCGCGTCCTTGATCACGGCCGCCGCGTCCGACTCGTCGACGTTCCGCGCGCTGGCCTGGTCGCAGGACGACGACACGCTGGGAGACCCCGCCCCGTACACGGGTGAGAACCCGTATGCCGACCCCTACGGCGACTCCGGCACCACGCGTGTCGTGGCGCAGTACCACCCGCGACAGGGCGATGAGCCGCGGTCATGGCAACGCTTGCCGCAGTTGATCTTCGGGATCGCCGCCGTGGTCGCGCTGGTCGCGGTCGGCGGTGTCGCGGTCGCACTGACCAGTGCCACCGACGAATCTCGGCCCACCCCGAGCCCGGCGCCCCTGACCGCTACTTCGCCACCTGCGCCGCCGCCGACGAGCCTCCCACCGCAGCCCCCGCCGGCCACCGAAGCGCCGCCGCAGAATGTCGTCACCATCACCAGCGAGGCACCGCCGCCGCCGCCACCGCCGTCGACCGAGACTGTCACCGTCGCGCCGCCCGTCACCACGACGACGACCACCCAACCCACGACGACCACGACCACCACGACCACGACCACGACCACCACGACCACGACGACTACCACCACGACGACGCCTACGACCACTACGACCACCACCACCACGAGCACCCCGACGATGACGACGAGCTACATCACCGTCCCGTTCGTGCCCGTGCCGATCCCGGTCCAAGTGCCGGTGACTCCCGCGCCGTACCAGCCATATCAACCGCCGGCCTACCAGCAGCAGCCGCAGTTCCCCTACTGATTCCTGTGAGCCGCACATCGCGGCAAGCAACGTCACAGTCGCGTTCAAGCAATCTCCTGGGTGCGTGGTCCACCATCTGGGAATGATCGAGACCAAGAGATCGCTTGGCCTGGCTGGGGCTGCCGCGTTCGTCACGCTGGGGGCCCTGAGCCTCGGCGCTGGACATGGCAGTTCGAGCGGTGCCGACCTGGCGGGTTCCGGCGCTGCGCCGGCCAACACCACGTTCGTCCAGCCGACGGAGAACGCCATGACGATGGGCGCGACGGCGACCTGGACGACGCCGACCTCGGTGGAGCCCGTCACCAAGGCCGTGCCGAAGAGCGGGGGCTGACGTGCGCACCCTCACCACGGGGACGGTCCTCGCGATAGCGGTCACCGCGGCGTCCCTTCTGTTCGGTGCCGGTGTGGCGCAGGCCGGTTCGACGCCGGACGTCGTCGGCCAGAAGTACGGCGACGCGGAATCGGCCATCAGCGACGCGGGCCTGAAACCCGTCATCTCCACCGTCGTCGGCGATCGGAAGGCGTGGCCCGACTGTCTGGTCGTGGACACGGTGGCCCGCACGGTCCCCGCCCCCGAGGACAGCAGCGGATCGGCCACCAACCAGTTACTGGTGTCGTTGAACTGCGATGACGGGGCGGCATCCGCGAAGACGCCCGGTTTCTCGGCGGCCAGCCCCGAGGGCAAGGCCGCCAAGGCGGCGGCCGATGCCGCGGCGAAGGCGGCAGCAGCCACCGCCGCGCCGTCGAAGTGACGGAATCAGCTGTGCACGGCTAGGTTTCGCGGATGGTGACAGGCCACCACGTGGCTGCTCTCCAGCTCGGCCAGCCGCGGGTCGTCCACGTGACACTCCTCGGTCGACCACGGGCACCTGGTGTGGAAGTGGCAGCCCGATGGCGGGTTGATGGGGCTGGGTACGTCACCTTCGAGGACCAGCCGCTCACGGGCGATGTTGAGCTTGGGGTCCGGAATCGGCACCGCCGACAGCAACGCGTTCGAGTACGGGTGCATCGGCCGCTCGTAAAGATTTGCCGACGGCGCGCTTTCGACGATCCGGCCGAGATACATCACGGCCACCCGGTCCGAGACGTGCCTGACGACGCCGAGGTCATGCGCCACGAACAGATACGAGAGGCCGAGCTCATCCTGGAGATCCTCCAGCAGGTTCACGATCTGTGCCTGCACCGAGACGTCCAGTGCCGAGACGGGTTCGTCGGCGATGATCAGCTTCGGCTGCAGGGCGATGGCTCGCGCGATCCCGATCCGCTGTCGCTGACCGCCGGAGAACTCGTGCGGGTACCGGTCGGCGTGTTCCGGGCTCAGGCCGACGCGGTCGAGTAGGTCCTGCACCCGCCGGTGGACGTCGCGGCCACTCGCCAGCCCGTGCAACTCCATGGGCTCGCCGATGATCTGGCCGACGCGTTTGCGCGGGTTCAGAGAGGCGTAGGGGTCCTGGAAGATCATCTGCATCTGGCGCCGGACCGGTCGCAGACTGCGGCGCGACCTGCCGACCAGTTCCTCACCGCAGAAGCGGACCGATCCCGACGTCGGGGCGGTCAACTGCATGATGGCCCGGCTCAGAGTCGACTTCCCACAACCGGATTCGCCGACCAGGCCCAAGGTCTCGCCTTCACCGATCGTCAGGCTCACCCCGTCGACGGCCTTCACGTGGGCGACCACGCGGTCGACGACCACGCCCGACTTGATGGGGAAGTGCTTGACGAGGTCGGTGACCTCGAGCAGCGGTTCGGTCATGATGCCTCCACTGGCTTTCGCAACCCGATGCGACCGTCGACGTCGCGGAGCCGTCGTTTGTCGTCAGGGCTCAGCCAGCAGCGGTCACCGTCGAGCGGTGGTGGCTCGGCACACTTGGCGAACTCGTGGGGGCAGCGCGCGGCGAACCGGCAACCCGTGGGCGGATGCAGCAGCGACGGAGGCGATCCCACGATCTGGGCGAGCCGCACCGGGCGTGGCTGATCGAGTCGGGCCAGGGAACCGAGCAGACCCCAGGTGTAGGGATGCTGAGGGTCGTAGAACAGGTTCTCCAACGTGGCGTCCTCGACGATCTGCCCGGCATACATCACGGCGACCCGGTCCGCGATCTCGGCCACGACGCCGAGGTCGTGCGTGATCAGCACTACGGCCAGTCCCCGCTCCCGGTTGAGTTTGTCCAACAGCCGCAGGATCTGCGCCTGCACCGTGACGTCCAGCGCAGTGGTCGGTTCGTCGGCGATCAGGACGTCGGGATCGAGCGCCAGCGCCATCGCGATCATCACCCGCTGCCGCATGCCACCGGAGAACTCGTGCGGGTAGTCATCAACGCGCCGTTCGGGATTGGGGATGCCAACCGAATGCAGCAGTTCGATGGCGGTGTCGCGGGCCTCGCGCTTGGACACCTTGCGGTGGGCCCGGATCATCTCGGCGATCTGTTCCCCGACGCGATAGACCGGGTTCAGCGACGTCATCGGATCCTGGAAGATCATCGCGATCCGCTTACCGCGCACGTCGCGCAGTTGCTCGTCACTCATCTCGGTGAGGTCGCGGCCGTCGAACTCCACCGAGCCGGTGATCGTCGCATTCGGTGCGCGGGTGAGGCCGAGGATGGTCTGCGCGGTGACACTCTTGCCCGAGCCGGATTCGCCGACGATGGCCAGGATCTCGCCCTTGTCGAGAGCGAACGACACCCCTTCCACCGCGCGGACGACGCCACCGTCGGTGGCGAAGCTGACCGTGAGGTCCTTGACGGAGAGAATCATGCGGGGGCCGCCTCGCCGAGTCGGATGCGTGGGTCCAGGAAGGCGTACAGGACGTCCACGACGGTATTGAAGAACACGATGAAGAACGCGCCGAACATGGTGACGCCCATGAGCGGTGGCAGGTCGAGACTGCCGATGGCCTGTCCGGCGTACAGCCCGACACCGTTGATGTTGAACACCGTCTCCGTCAGGATCGCGCCGCCGCCGACGACCGCACCGAAGTCCAACCCGAACAACGTGATGATCGGGATCATCGAGTTGCGTAGGACGTGCTTGATGCGGATCTGGCGCTCGCTGATGCCCTTGGCCCGTGCGGTCCGCACGTAGTCCTCGTTCATCACGTCGAGCATGTTGGAGCGCAGCACCCGGCTGTAGAAGCCGACGAACAGCACCGCGAGCGTGATCCATGGCAACACCAGGTGATACGCCCATTGGCCGGGGTTCTTCGTCAACGGCACGTAGCTGCTGGTGGGAAAGATCTGAGCCTTGAAGCTCAAGTAGTACAACAGGATTGCCGCGAGCCAGAACACGGGCACCGAGATGCCGACCAGCGCCAGGATGGTCAGCGCCCGGTCAGTGAAATGCCCTGCGTGCACGGCGCTGAGGTAACCGAACACGACGGCCAGCGCCATCCACAGCACCGCCGCGCCGATGCACAGCGACAGCGTGGCGGGAAGCCCCTTCCAGATCTGCTCGCCGACGTTTTGAGAGCTGGCATACGACGTGAGCTGACCGGTGAAGATCTGCTTCATCATCGTCAGGTATTGCACCGGCAGGGATCGGTCGAGACCGAGATCGGCACTGACGCGGGCGATCAAAGCAGGGTTGGCGTTCTTGCCCGCGATGCGCTGGGCGGGATCGGAGTTCGGGATGACGTTGAAGATGAGGAAGACGATCACCGAGATCGCGAAGAGGACGGCGATCATTCCGATGAGTCGCCGTACGGCGAAGGACACCATGGTCTAGTGCTCCAGCCTGATCTTGGCCCGCGGATCCAGCGCATCTCGCAGTCCATCACCGAATACGTTGAGCGACAACACCGTCAACACGATCATGATGCCGGGGACGATCGTCAGATGTGGTGCGGTGTAGATGTTCTGATAACCGTCGGCGATCATCGTGCCCCACGACGCGCTCGGCGGACGCACGCCGGCCCCGAGGAATGACAACGACGATTCGAGCAGCATGTTGTTGGCGATGTTGAGCGTGAAGAAGACGATGATCGTCGACACCACATTGGGCAGCAGCTCGGAGATCATGATCCGGATCGGACCCTTGCCCTGCGCGACGGCGGCCTCGACGAACTCCTTCTCCCGCAGGGCCAGAATCTCGCCGCGGATGGGCCGAGCCATGTAGGGCACGTAGACGAAACCGATGATCATGATCGGGATCCACAGCGAGTCGCCCTGGACGACGAAGTCACCGATCTTGAGGCCGCCCAGGGCGAGTGCCGTGCCGAGGGCGATGCCGAGCAGAAGCACGGGAAACGCCCAGATCACGTCCATGGCTCTGGACAGGATGGCGTCGAGCCAGCCACGGTAGTAGCCGCACAACAGCCCGACGAGCACCGCCAACACGGTCGTGACGACCGCGGCGGCGACGCCGATGAAGATCGACGTGCGCCCGCCGTACAGCAGTCGGACCATCACGTCGCGGCCGTTCTGATCGGCGCCGAGCAGATAGCGGCCGTGCAGGCCCGGGCCGATGGGGGTGCCGTCAGGTGAGACGACGTACTCCTCCTGCCCGCTGATCAGCACCTTGTCGGTGATGTGGTTCTCGTCGGGTCCGGTGTGCGCGACGTGGTCGGCCCACAGTGGGGCGGCCAGGCAGAGGACGACGATCGCGATGAACAGCACGCCGAAGCCCAGCGCGACCCGGTTGCGGCGCAACCGGATCCACGCCAGGTACCAGGGACTGCGACCGCGGACGGCTTCAGAGGGGACGTCGGCGGGCAGGGGCGGGATGCCCGGTGCTTCGACGTCCCCCATGGGGACGCTCATCTACTTGACGGCGAACGAGGAGTAGTCCTGGTTGAACAGCAGATGGTGATAGCTCTTGTCGAAGTCCATCCGCTCGGACAGGAAGGTGGTGAATTCCTCGTTGCCGTACGGCGCCCACGCCGCCCGCTCCATGTAGGCCTTGTCGAGCGCGGCGTACTGCTCCTTCACTCCCGGGTCCGACAGCTGCTTGGTGCGCAGCTCGTCCATCTTGGCGTCGAGGTCGGGGTAGTTGGCCCGCGAGTAGTTGTTGCCATTCGTCGGCAGGATGCTGGCACCGTTGAGCAGCGGCCGGAAGAAGTCGTCGGGATGCGGGAAGTCCTGGAACCAGTCACCGAAGCCGGTGTCGAGGTCCGGCGTCGACTGGTTGCCGATCGTGGTGAAGTACACGTCACCGGCGATGACCTTCAGCGTCGCGTTGAACCCCAACTGGGTCAGCAGGTCGTGGTAGTACTCGCCGATGCGCTTGCGGTCGGGCTCGTCGTCGGTCCAGACGGTGATGTCCTTGTCGGCCGGATTCGCCTCTGCGATGAGGGCTTTCGCCTTTGCCATGTCAGGACCCGGGTAGAGCGAGTACTCCTCGTAACCGGGCATGCCCGGGGGGAGGATCTGCTGCGTCGGATGCATCCGCCCGCCGAACACCCGGTTCAGGGCCTCCGGATCGACGGCGTAGTTGATCGCTTGGCGCACCCGGATGTCGTTGAAGGGCGCGGTCTGGTTGTTCATCCAGAAGTAGTAGGTGTTGATCGAGTCCTCCATGCGGAAGCGGCTGGCGAACTTGTTCTTCACCTCCGCGAGCCGGTCGGCATCCGGCGGATCGGTCATGAAGTCGATGGTGTTCTGCTCGACCCCGGTCACCTGCGCGGAGTTGCTCTTGTTCTGCGTCACGGTGATCTTGTCGACTCCGGCGTCGGGGACCTCTGTTGCGCCCGCATCCTGGACCGTCTTGAAGTTCGGGTTGCGCTCCAGCGTCAGCGTCTGCGGCGCTTCGACATTCGAGATCATGAACGGGCCGCTGGACGGCGGCGGGCTGTTGGTGGCGTCCTTGTCGAGGGGGGTGGTCGGCGGAACCGGTGCGGCGAACATCAGGCCGAGCAGTTCGGTGAACGTGCCGTTCGCGTCCTTCAGCGAGATGGTGATGTCGCCGGTGTTGTCGTCGGTGACGATGCCGCTGATCGTGGGCGCCTCGTCATCGGCGTATTCGGTGGCGCCGACGATGTCCTCGTAGAACACCGAGCCGCCGGAGTCGGCCTTGAACAATCGCTGAATGGCGTAGGTGAAGTCGGACGCCTTGATGGGCGTGCCGTCCGAGTACTTCATGTTGGGCCGCAGCTTGAGCTTGTAGGTCTTGCCGTCGGGGGAGATCTCCGGCATGGCCTCGGCCAGCGCGGGAACTACCTGGGTGCCCTCCTCGCCCTTGGCGTGCTTGTAGGTCAGCAGTGGCGTGTAGGTGTTGTACAGCACCTCCCAGCCCTCCAGGGTGTACGACAGCTGCGGGTCGACGTAGTCGGGGAACGACGTCATCGAGACGTTGATCTCGCCCCCGCCGTCGCCACCACCTCCACCGCTACTCCCGGAGTCACCACCGCATGCGGCGACGCCGAAGGTCGCCAGTGCCGCGGCCACGCCGACGGTCACTGCCTTGCGCAACTTGCTCATGAGAATCCCCTTGGTCAGGTGTCGAGTCCGTATCCCGGCGGTGTCCATTACCTGTACGCCTCCTGCCGGTGTGCCATTGCATCTTTTCCGAAATATGGCGGATGGCAACTCGGGTTGACAGGAATCGGTTCCGTAAAGGGGCCTCTGGCCTGCGAAATCCCAGGACGCGGCGTCGTGTCGGGGTACCCGTTCGGGCACTTTGGCCGTTGCTGAAGTTCACCGGTGCGGGCAACTGGCCCTGCTCCCAGACAGGAATTATTACTGCTGCAGAGCCCGATCACCGGAAAATTGACACCTGCGCTGGTGATGGGCTGTGAGTAGCGAGACCCCGAAGAGCGGCGGTAGGCGCAAGAAAATTTTGAAGTTCGTGCGTTTCGGGGGTGTCGGGACGCGCCCGAACGGCCTGCCGAGACGCTGCTCGGACCTAGCCCGCGAGGATTTCGTCCACCCGCGCGCTGCCGGTGTGGCCTGGCGTGACCCCGTCGACCAATGCCACCATCGACACCGAGTTGTTCAACCGCAGGGGCAGGATGCGCTGGTATGCGGCCGACTCGTACCACTGCACGGCCGAGTCGCGATCGGGAAAGCCGATGATGACCAGCGCCCCGTTCCAGTGCCCTTCCCGAACGTCGAGATCGCCGCCGTGCACCAGAAACCGACCACCGAACGGTCGGAGGGTGTCGTCGATCTCGCGCATGTACCGGATGACCTCGTCCCCGAACTCGACGTCGCGCAGATAGGCCACGGCATACGAGGGAATGGCGTCGCTCATGGTGGCGATGCTCGTCGAAACGTTGTCGGCGGTCCATTACCCGACGGGTAATCGCCCGGGGAGCGGAGATGCGACTCGGTTAACATCGAACCTCGTGGCGCGTAACGAAGGTCCCGGCGGACCCCCAGACGACCCGTATTCCTCCGACAGTGAGCCGACGCAGTACGGCAGCTACCCCCGCAATGAGCCGCAGGCCTACAGCGAGCCGACGGCGTACGCGAACTACGGGGCGGGCACCGACCCGTACGGCCAGCAGCCGCAACCGGCAGAACCGCCGACGCCAACGCCCTGGTATCGCACCCCGCCGGGGCTGGTGAGCCTCGGCGCCCTTGGCGTCATCCTCATCGCCGCGATCGTCTATGCCATCGTGTCGCTCACCGGGGGCGACGGCTCCGACGCCACCACGACGACGTCGAGCACCACCACCGCGTCGACGTCGTCCAACCCTTCCGTCGTACCGCCGCCGACGGGCGGGACGGAGACGGTGACGCAGGCTCCGGAGTCCAGCACGACCTCCGAGACGCCGACGACCACCACGACGACGGAACCGACCACCACCACCACGACGACCACGACGCCGCCCAGCACCAGCACGACGGTCTCGACGAGCACCAGCACGAGTACCAGCACCGTCACGCAAACGGTCACGCTGCCGCCCACCAGCGCACCTGCGCCGCCGGGATAGGTTTGCGAGACTGTCGACTGCGAACGGCGCGCTCGAACTGTAGGCGGGCTTAACCGGGAAAAACCACGTCCAGCGTGCTCTAATCACGCCACGAGTCCCGCGCTGTCGTCACCCCGAGGCTTCCCCTCGATCCAGCACCTGGGCCGCGGAGGAGTGCAGCGGCGATGGTGGCAATGTCCCCCGGCGAACCTGGTTCGGAACTCGACGTGGCGGAATCGACGATCGCCCCGACCTCGTTGTCGGGCCGAATTCTGTTGCCGCGCAGCCGAAGATCCTTCAGCTCCGTCCGGGAGCGCGGGCAGGCCGCCCATGCCAGGAATGTGTTGCTCAGCGACGTCGTCGTCGTCGCCGGTGCGGTCTATACGGCACAGCTGGTGATCTTCGGCAAGATCGGCGATACGACCGACCTCATCTGGACGACCAGGTCCGGAATCGACTACACCGCGGTATCCGGTGCACTGGCGCTACTCTGGTTATGTTTGCTGACGCTGGTCAACAGCCGGGCTCCGCGGATCCTCGGTCGCGGGGTCGAGGAGTACCGCCGCGTGTTCTCGGCGACGTTCGCGATGTTCGGCGTCATCGCCATGCTGGCGTTGTTGCTCAACATGGACTTCGCCAGGGACTACCTGGCCATCGCCTTTCCGCTGGGGCTCCTCGGCCTGTTGCTGAGCCGACACCTGTGGCGCAGCATCACGCGGAGGGCACGTGCCAGCGGACGGCTCCGGTCGTCGCTACTGGTGGTCGGGACCAGTCAGGCTGCGGCCGAGATCGCCGCGAACTTCGCCGGTGAGCGCGAACTGGGCTACCGGATCGTCGGGTTGTGCACGCCCGAGGGTCCGACCCCCGAACGGTCCGCCGTGGTGATCGCGGGCGCCGAGGTGCCCATCGTCGGCATCGACACGGCGATCATCGAGGCCGTCCGGCTCACCGGTGCCGACACCGTGGCGATCTCGGCAACCGAGGACCTCGGGCCACGGGAGACCAAGCGACTCGTCTGGGACCTCGAAGAGCGCGGGGTCGACCTGATCGTCACCGCGGGACTGATCGATGCCGCCGACAATCGGATCACCTGTTTCCCCGTCGCGGGCATGGCGATCCTGTACGTCGAGAAACCGCAGTATGCGCGGGCCAATTCGTGGACCAAGCGCGCATTCGATCTGTGCTTCGCGACGATCGCTCTGATCGCCGCGGCACCCGTGATGCTGGTGGCGGCCGTCGCGGTCAAGGCGTCCAGCCCAGGCCCGGTCTTCTACCACGCCGAGCGGATCGGGATGGACGGCAAGACGTTCAGGATGACCAAGTTCCGCAGCATGTACACCGGCGCCGACGCCCGGATCGCCGACTTGATCGGCGAGGACGGCAACGCGTTGTTCTTCAAGCTCAAGAACGACCCGAGGGTGACGCCCGTCGGCCGGTGGCTGCGCAAGTTCAGCATCGACGAACTGCCACAGTTCTTCAACGTCGTCCAGGGCAGGATGAGCGTCGTCGGGCCACGGCCACAAGTGCTCAGGGAGGTCGCGACGTATGACGACCTGATGGGTACCCGGCTGTTCGTCCGGCCGGGGGTGACGGGACTGTGGCAGGTCAGCGGCCGGTCGGACCTATCGGTGGAGGATTCGATACGGCTCGACGTGTCGTACGTCGAGAACTGGTCGATGGCAATGGATCTCGCGATCATCTTCCGCACGGCACGAGTGGTGCTCACCGGTCACGGCGCCTACTGAGCGGTGGGTTCACCGCCGACGGCGGCCGTGTCTGACCTAGGGTGCTCCCATGCGTGGAATCATCCTGGCGGGCGGGACGGGTACGCGGTTGTATCCGATCACCATGGGCGTGTGCAAGCAACTGCTACCCGTCTACGACAAACCGCTCATCTATTACTCCCTGTCGACGTTGATCATGGCGGGCATCCGCGACATCCAGGTCATCACCACGGCGGGTGACGTCGAGGCCTTCACCCGACTGCTCGGAGACGGTTCCACGTTCGGCACCGACATCACCTACAAGGTCCAGGACCGGCCCGACGGGGTCGCTCAGGCGTTCGTCCTCGGCGCCGACCACATCGGAAACGATTCGGTCGCTTTGATACTGGGTGACAACATCTTCTACGGACCGAGCCTGGGTACCAGCCTGGCCCGCTTCAGCGATGTCGACGGCGGCGCGATCTTCGCGTACTGGGTCGCCAACCCCTCGGCCTACGGCGTCATCGAGTTCAGCGACGACGGGAGGGCGTTGTCGCTGGAGGAGAAGCCGGCGACGCCGAAATCGCACTACGCGGTGCCGGGGCTGTACTTCTACGACAACGACGTCGTCGAGATCGCGCGCTCCCTGCGCCCGTCGGACCGGGGCGAGTACGAGATCACCGACGTCAACCGGACCTACCTCGAACAGGGCCGCCTCGGCGTCGAGGTGCTGGCGCGCGGCACCGCGTGGCTGGACACCGGCACCTTCGACTCACTGCTCGATGCCAGTGACTACGTGCGCACCATCGAACGCAGGCAGGGCCTGAAGATCGGCGCGCCGGAGGAAGTCGCGTGGCGGCTGGGGTTCATCGATGACGAGCAGCTGGCCCAACGGGCGCGCTCGCTGCTGAAGTCAGGATACGGCGCGTACCTGATGCAGTTGCTCGAGCCCTAGCTGCGAAACGCGGGAACCGTTCTGCGAGAAGCGGTTCGGTAGAGCCAGCGTGAACACGGTGCGCACCGTCGTCACGTACTGGCGGACCAGGTGCCCCGTCGTGTAGGGCAGGCCGTAAGTGGCGCACAGGGGCCGCACGCGACTGGCGATCTCGGCATACCGGTTGCTCGGTAGGTCGGGGAACAGGTGGTGCTCGATCTGGTAGCAGAGGTTCCCGCTCATGAAGGCCATCACGGGCCCCGCGTCGAAGTTGGCGCTGCCCAACATCTGTCGCAGATACCACTCGGCCTTGGTCTCGTTCTCGAGCGTTTCCGGGGTGAACTTCTCCGCCCCGTCGGCGAAGTGGCCGCACGAGATCACGACGTATGCCCAGACGTTGCGTAGGACGTTGGCCACCACGTTGGCGCCCAGCGTGCGCCGCCACCGCTTCAGGCTCAGCGCCGGATACAGCAGGTAGTCCTTGGTCACCTGACGCCCGACCTTGCGCAGGAGCGCCCGGTTGTGAACGGACTTCGGGAGGTCGTTGTCAGCGCGTTCGTGTTCGGAGTACAGGTCGTGCAGGGCGATGCCCCACTCGAAGCCCAGCGCCAACAACACACTTCGCAGCGGCGCGAAGAGGTAGCTCGGGTTCCACTTCTGGTCGGGGGTGACCCGAAGGACGCCGTAGCCGAGGTCGTCGTCGACTCCGAGGACGTTGGTGTTGACGTGGTGGCGGTAGTTGTGGGAGTAGCGCCACTGCGACGACAGGCCCGCCATGTCCCATTCCCACGTGGTGGAGTGAATCTCGGGATCGTTCATCCAGTCCCACTGGCCGTGCCCGATGTTGTGGGCGAGCTCCATGTTCTCGATGCTCTTGGCGGCTGCCAGGCCCACGGTGCCGAGCCACCAGCCGCGCCTGCGCTTGCTGACCGCGATCGTCAGCCGCGAGGCCACCTCGAGGGCACGCTGGAAGGCGATCGTGCGGCGAACGTAGTTGCGGTCATTGGCGCCGCGACTGTCCTCGACGTCGCGACGGATGTCGTCGAGGGCGGCGGCCAACGCCGTCAGGTCGGACTCGCTCAAATGGGCGTATTCGGCGACATCGGAGATGGCCATGCGTTATCGAAGTTCCTGGTCGGTTCGGACGGCCCGCACCGGTCGGTGCCGGGTCGCGTATCGGCGGGGTCCCGGCCCAAGACGCGTGCGCAGGAAATCGCGGGTTCCGCGGCGTCCCTACCCGTGTGTGTGCGTACAGCCTAGACGTTCACAGGACCGTCGTCCCGGGACGCTATCTCCCCCCTGGCGCCGGAGCGCGACCGCGGCGAGGTCGTCGCGATCGAGTGTGTCGTTGATGCCGCTGCAGAGGGCTTCGACGAAGGCTTGGGGTCGGGCTTCGTAGCTCCTCGCGGTCCGCGCGATGGCGTCGAGCAATCCGACCGGGCTCCCGCCCCACAGTTCGAGGACGCCGTCGCTGACGAGCAGTACGGTGTCGCCCGGGTCGAGCACACTGGTGACTTCGTGCCATGACGTACCGACACCGAGCGGCAGGTCGTCGGTCGCCAAACGTTCGACTTCGCAGGTCCCAGCTCGCACGAGGAAGCAGAGGCCGTGCCCGGCGTCGGTGAACCTGAATTTGCCGCAATCGAGATCGACCAGCACGTAGGCAAGGGTGATGAACGCGTCTGCGCGCTTCAGGTCGTCTTCCAGAACGCGCGCTGCGCGGTTGACGACGTCGGCCGGGCTGATGTCGGCATCGTGGGACCGCAGCGTGGCCCGTGTCGCCGCCGCCAACATGCCAGCACCGACGCCCTTGCCCATCACGTCGCCCAAGCTGACGGCCATGTAGGGCGGCATGAGGCGCAGGTCGTAGAAGTCACCGCCGACCTGGCGGGCCGGCGCGGCGATGGCCCCGTACGTCCAACCGGGAGTCGCGGGCAGGTGCCCCGGTAGGAGCGCGCGCTGCATGTCGCCAGCAAGGCGAAGTTCCTCCTGCTCCAACCGGCGCACGCGCAGTTCCTTGGTGATGTCGTGGAAGTGCAGGGCGAACAACATGCCGTCGGGTTGTTCCGCGATCGCCGCCACGCTGACGTCCATGCTGCGCCCATCGGTGAGGGCAATCGTGAGGCGCGCGCTTTCCTCGACACGCGCGTCGGCGGCCGCAGATAGTGCTCGCGAGCCTTCCTCGCCGATGAGGGCGTCCATACGCACGACTCCGTCTCGCAACCCGGGAAGCAACTCCATTGCCGCGGGGTTGCAGCGTTCGACGGTCCACTCCGTAGCGCCGCGAATGACCATCAGCTTGCCTGCGACCGACGAGTTGAAGCTCTTGCGAAACAACTCCTCACTGCCGCGCAGGCGGGTGGCGGTGTCACGCTCCCTACCCACCGTGAGGGACAGTGCCAGGAATACGACGGCCATCGACAGCTGAAACACCTGAAGAGCCACGGTGCCCGTCGCAGGGCCGTAACGCTCGAAGGAGAACGGGCCCATTCCATGTGAGCTGCCGAGGGACGCGATCACCGCGACTCCCAGCATCTCGATGAGCAGCGTTCGGGTCGACATCCGCATCGCCGCCCACACCAACGGGAGGACCGTCAGGAAGGTAAGTGGCACCGGAGCGATGAAGAAGACCACCACGGCCGCGATGAGGAGCGTCATGATCTGGGCCGCCGACTCGAAGTAGCCCGCCCGTCGCGGACGGCGCGGCAGTTCCATGAACAGCGGCGTTATCAGGAGCATGCCCGCAGCGTGCTTGGGAAAGGACGTCACCAGACGGGCCCACGCGCCGGCGAGGTCGCCGAGCACGAAGCTCATACCGGAGGCGGCCAGGTCGTACATCGCGGCCGTGAACAAGACGACGGCGAGTAGCCGGCCGAGATCACGGGGCGTGGCGAGGGCCGGCAATACATCTCGGCGTCCCCGGAGAAGCATCACGCCAAGGACCATCTCGATTGCACCCAGAGCCGCCAATGCGGTGAAGAGCACAACCGGTCGACCCGCCCAGAGCGAGAGCGACAGCGTGATCGCGGCGACCCCCAGGGCGAGCGCCCCCGCGTAGCGCCGCCGGTAGCGCAGGCCGAGGCCGAGGCCGATGCCTGCGGTCGGCCACCACGCCGCGGTGGCCAACGCGGCAGGTTGAGTCGCAGAGGACAGCGCAACGACCAACAGCACGACGACCAACACCACGGGGATGAACACCGCGTCGGGTATCGCAGACGAGCGCGCTAACACCGGTGCGTTCGGGCTAGCTGGTGGGCTTGAGCAGACTCCGTCACTCGGTCGGGCGATCGTTTCGGACCGCAGGCGACTGAGCGTCCAGTGATTGCCCATCGCGTCACGGCGGTAAGACAGTTCGTCGAGCACGCTCTGCGCAATCGCCAACCCGCGGTGACGTTCCGAGGTGGGGTCCGGCATGACGACACGGCTCAGGTCGACCGTAGAAGGATCGCCGTCGTCGGTGAACGACACGAGAACCGACTCGGGTTGAGTGGTGATCACCATCCGCAGGCGGACTGGACGTTCGCCGCCCGCGTATTCGATTATGTTGGAGGCTATCTCGCTGGCAGCGAGTTCGATGGAGAACTTCGCCTCGTCCGAAACGTCCGCGGCGGCCCAGGCCCCGTCCAAAGTACGTTGGATCTGGTCCAGCGTGTCGGGCCCCGTCACGGTCTCCAACGCGTATTCAGTCATCGAATGCGCGGTCCGCCGAGTCGTAGGTGCGGAGCACGCGGTTCAAGTTGGTCAGCTCCAATACGGTCAGAACCTGTTCCCGCGGCGCTGCAATGCGGAGGTCCCCACCGGCGCTGCGAGTAAGTTTTAGCCCTGAGATGAGCGCACCCAGACCCGAGGAGTCGATGAACTCGATCGCACTGAGATCGACGACCACGCGGTTGCTTCCGCCATCGACGAGGTCATGCAGCTGTTTGCGCAACTCAGGTGCCGCCACCATGTTCAGGCGCCCCTCTGGGGCGATGACGACGACACCAGAATCCGTTGTTCGCGCGGCAAATTTGGTCATGCCACTCCTTCTGTCTGCCGGTGGCCACGATGGCGTACCGCCTGAAATGCGACGCTCAGCATCGCCACGTCGACGAGCGCCCAGGACACGTTTACGGTCACGCCGAGCACCGACGCGGTTCCGTAGTAAAGCCGCACGAGGCCGATGACCGACGCCACCACCAGCACCGCCATCGCCACGAGCTGCCATCTGATGAGACGCCACGGACCTCCGCCCGACCTGTGCCGGTTCCTCGATGGCACTGAGGAGTCCACCGGCCTGCCGAAGAGCAGGCTGAAGAGGGCCGTGAGGCAGGCGGTGATCCAGACGGGGAACAGTGCGAAGCCGTACTGCTGTCCGCGCCAAACCCGAGTGCCCCGACCGACCACGATGAGCAACACCTGGTTCAGGACCAAGAAGGGAATCAGCCGGCCGAACAAGTCCCAGCTGTACGCGTGCACGGGCATGACGCCAAAAGTCAGGAAGAGCACGGGCGCAGCGATGTAGACGAGTGTCGCGAACCCGGCAAGATAGGCCCACATGGTGGAGAAGTACACAAGCCGCTGACCAAGGCCCAGGCCCTTTCTCAGCAGTGGATTGTGCTGCAGCAGAACCTGAGTCGTGCCCTGCGCTCGATGTAATTGCAGAGCGATCACGGTGCGAACGTCGTCGGGTGCAGGTCCTTCGACCAACACTTCGGGATGGTAGGCCGACTTCCACCCCGTGGCGTGCAGTTGCATGGAGGTGGCCAGGTCGTCGGCCACCGAGATGGTCGTCGTCGGCGGCACCGGCCCAGGCTCGTCGTAGGCGACGTCGATCGCCCGGATCATGGTGCTGATCGATTCGAGCGCCCCGAGCGGAGACCAGTCCCGGCTCGCGAGCATGGCAAGCACCGCCTCGTCGAATACCACGGTGTCGGTGACGTAGTCCGTACCGCCGGTGAGCATGGCGATGGCTTCCAAATCGGTGCGTATGGCGGTGATGTCCGCCTCGACGAGAGTGTGTGAAGCAGTGTCGACCTGCTGGTTGAACCTATGGGTGACCTCGGCCAGCGGCAGTCCGCGCTCGACGGCGCGCCAGGCGTTGTCGACGGCGAGCTGAACGCCGTCTAGTGCCGTGCGAACGGTCGAATCATCTTGTCCAACAGTTCTCTTCGTGCGGCGGATGATCCTTTCGGCCGCCGCCAGCGCGCGCTTGACGGTGTCCTCCACTGCCCGGACATACGCGTCTACCCCGACTTGCATCCATGCCTCGCGCCGGAGCACGGCGTTGGTCCCACTAAAGGTAGCCGCGTTCCAGCCGTCCCTACCTTGCTGGATGGGCCCGTGGAACCGCGGTGCCTGACTTCCCAGCCGATCAGAGAACGGCGCTCCGTGAAGGTACTGCGGCGTCTGAACGAACGCCACCCGCGGATCGTCGAAGTAGCCGAGCGTGTTGTCGAGGATGCGCGAATCGGGCGCTTGATCGGCGTCGAGAACCAAGACGTACTCGCCGCTCGTCGCCATCAGCGCGTCGTCGAGGTTGCGAGCCCTAGGGCGCCGCGGTTCGTTCCGCTGGCTCGTCGGGTGCCCAAGGTAGCCGATACCCGCGGCGGCGGCCACAGCCCCGAGTTCAGGTCGGTCACCCTCGTCGAGCAGGTAGGTCTGGTGGGGGAAACGGATGCGCTGGGTCGCTTCCGTGGTTGCCACCACCGAAGCGACGGGTTCGTCGTAGCTCCTGATGAGGACGTCGACGGTGGCGTTGGCGCTTGGTGGGGGAGGGGCGGATCGGCGCCGTAGTTGCCACATGGTCACGCCGAACAGGATCGCGTTCACCAGGCTGTAGGTCTCCGCCAGCACCAGCGGCACGGCGACCCACCACGCCGACCAGTTGATCGACACCAACCATCGCCATGCGATGTAGTTGATGCCCAGCAGCGCGACGAGGGTGATCAGCAACCGCAACCACGTCGATGGCGCGTTGCTCGCACGGGCCAAATGGGACGTCATGGCAGGCGGCCGGGCACGCTCGCTAACCCCGATTCTTCGCCCGCCCGATACGAGTTATCGGCGCTCCCCCGATGATTCACGCGAGGCCTCCCAGTCGAACTCCCCAGCTGCTGCAAATCAATTTGCGCAAACGTCAGTCAAGCATGCATACGTCTTGGAAGAAGGGTTATGACACGGGACTTGAACCCGCAATGCGAATCTTGGCGAGATTTTCGCTGCTGCCGAACACGCGGCCCATCGGATCGAACCGCGTTGCCCGCAGGGCGGAGTGGGCAATACCGGACCCGACTATCACACCGACCACCACCCATTGCACTCCAAGTTGGGTGGTGAGGAGTGCGAGGAACGCTGCGAGAACGAGGCCACATATCGGAACGGCTATCTGAACGATTGTCCGCACGGTCTGGGTGATCAGCCCGGCCACCTCCTGCTGGACCGCCTCGCGGTGATCCCAACTGGCGCGAGTCCCGGTGACCGCGTCGGCCAGAGCGATCGAGAAGACGAAGTGAAGGAACACGTCATAGGTGATCTCGGGCAGAATCAGCGCAGAGAGTATTACTGCACGTCGACCACCACGGCGCACCGTCCACACCCGTTCGATCACCAAGATCGAACTGATGAAGAACCACGGCCACGACCACGGAAATCTCTCGGTCTGCAGAATCGCTATGACCACCACGGCCACGAAGTACGGCAGAAAGAGGATGCCGAGGTAGATCGCCATTTGTCGAAGAATGTATGGCGCGGTGTACTTCGTCAGCCCGTACATGCGCAGGTTCTCCAGCGCCCCTCGTTGCCAGCGCAGCCGTTGGAAATACAACGTTCTCACGGTGGGCATGAGTTCTGTCCGCACCGTACATTCGGTCGGCGACGCACACCGATACCCGAGATGCTTGACCGCCATCGTGAGCTCGTTGTCCTCGGTCAGAGCGGTGTTGTCGTAGACGAACCCACCAGCGGGCAGGCGGCTGCCCCGTTCGGCGGCGACCTGACGCAGCACCGCGACGGGGTACATGCCTGCGGTGCCGCTGATGACTTCTGCCCGACCCTTGCGCCGCTTCAGGTCATGGGCGTAGCGCAGGTATTCATTGCGCTGGACCGCTTCGACGATCTGGGTGACGGGATAGATGGCGAGGAATACCGATCCGACCGCACCGACGGTCGGCCTGCTGTCTTCATGGGTCCGCAGACGGCGCTCAGCAGCTTCGAGAAACTCGAAATTGAGTTCCGTGTCGGCGTCCATCATTATCACCAAGTCATCGGCGTCGAGCGTGGGAAGAATCCGGGCCAACGCCTGATTGAGCGCACCAGCCTTGCGATGAACGTTGCCAACGCTCTCAATCACCGAAGCACTGAATTGCAGCGCAATCTCGATCGTCCGATCGACGCAGCGGTCGGCAACGATGACTATTTCATCGGGGCGTCGCGTCTGATCGAGCAGTGACTGTATCGCTGCACCAATTTGCCGTTCTTCGTTGTGGGCGGCCACCAGTGCGACCAATCGGCTGCGGGAGTGATACTGGTGACTGCCATCCACGGAGAATCCTCACCGTCGAACAAACGTGTCTCGCGAGCGATGCATCGCTTTGAAGCACAATGACGTGCCGCAGCTCATTTCGCACGCAATTGGCGGCGAAGCAATCCGTCAATGCTAAATCGACGTAGCTGCCGCCCGACAGTGTCCAAGGTCCCGAATCCCGAATGGCGCTTCTGGGTCAGGCGGGGGCTTGGGTCCGCTTCGTCAGCCTCCGGCCGGCCCTGAGGAGCAGCGCGGTGGTGAGCACCCACGGCCCAGCAACCAGAATCGGGTCGATCCATGTGTGCGAGTTGTCGACGCGCGTCGTGCCCGTCCTGGCCTTGAAGCCGTGATGGGTGAACTCGCTCCTGATCCCCGTCTCGGTGAACGGATTGTCGGGCCGCAGCGTGAGGAAGGACAGGACGTGGCTTTCGGCGGCGTCCACCCGGTCGGCCGCAATCAGCAGGAGCCAGTGCGCGGCGCGGCCCTCGCTGTACCGGTAGGCATAGCGGCGCACGACGCCCGACAGGCCGCGAGGTGGTGTCGACGTACCGAACACCGGGGTGAGCATCGCGTGCTCGATCGATCGCTCGCGCGGCCACTTCTCCGGCTGCCGTTCTGGGAAGTCCCAGTGCGCGCCCGTCGCCGCGGGGTCGAACTTCAGCCGCGGCACCGACGGTCGATCGGCGGGATCGAGGTCGGCACCCCAGCCCGGGATTCTGGCGCGCAGTTCGTCGCTGTTGGGGATCGGCGGATGGTCTGCGGTGTACACCATGACGTGCTCCTGTCAGCTGGCCTGGGGAAGGATGATCGGCTTGATGCAGTCGTCGAGCTTCGCCGAGAAGATGTGGTAGCCATCGGCGATGTGCTCCAACGGAATGCGATGGGTGACAATATCGTTCGGCTTGAGGTAGCCATTGCGGATGTGTGAGAACAACCGCGGCCACTGCCGTTTGACCGGGCACTGGTTCATCCGCAACGTCAAGCCCTTGTTCATCGCGTCACCGAACTTGACGGCACTGAACATCGGTCCGTAGGCGCCCATGACCGACACCGTGCCGCCCTTGCGGACGGAGTCGATGGCCCAGTTCAGGGCCACTGGTGAGCCGCCCTGGAGTTTGAACTTGGCGGCGGTCACGTGTTGCAGGAAGTTGCCATCGGCCTCGGCTCCGACGCACTCGATCACCGAGTCGGCGCCCAGGTGCCCGGTGGCCTTCTTCATCTCGACCACGATGTCGTCGTACTCGGCGAAGTTGCGGGTTTCCGCATGGGCGAAGGTGCGCGCCTTCTCCAACCGGTTCTCGAGGTAGTCGATGACGATCACCCGGCCGGCGCCCATCAACCACGCCGACTTCGCGGCGTAGAGACCGACCGGCCCGGCGCCGAACACCGCCACGGTGTCACCCTCGGCGATGTCGGCCAGCTGGGCACCGAAGTAGCCCGTTGCCAGAGCGTCGGTGCACAGCAGCGCGTCCTCTTCGTCCATCCATTCCGGGATGATCGCGGGGCCGACGTCGGCGAACGGGACCCGGACGAACTCCGCCTGCCCGCCGTCATAACCGCCGCACGTGTGCGAGTAGCCGTAGATGCCGCCGACGGCGGTGGCATTCGGATTCACGTTGTGGCAGTTGGAGAAGAGGCCGCGGGCGCAGAAGTAGCACGACCCGCAATAGACGTTGAACGGCACCATCACGCGGTCGCCGCGCTTGAGATTCTGCACCGACGGCCCGACCTCTTCGACCACGCCGACGAACTCGTGGCCGAAGGTCATGCCGACCCGGGTGTCCGGCATCATCCCGTGATAGAGGTGCAGATCCGATCCGCAGATCGCCGCCATGGTCACCCGCACGATGGCGTCGTTCGGATGCTCGATCGGCGGCATTTCCTTGTTCTCGACCCGGATCTTGTACGGGCCGCGATAAACCATTGCGCGCATGAGTGACGTCTCCTCGGTTCGGCTCCGGGGGTGCTACCCGGTGGTGGATCGCCGAAACACCGAGGTCGAATCGGGTTGCGAGCAGCTATCACCGAGCCGTCCCCGGAGGCGTGGGTGGATGCGTCGATGAAGGGGCCGCAAAATTGACACCGGCGCGGATTTCCGGGCGTCGGGCGAACGTGCCCGGCGGGCCCGGGAAGGCAGTCGAGGAGCACTTCCTGGCGCTGGATCGACCCAGCGGTCGGCAACGTGGATTCGGTGGCGCGCGGAGTTAGCTGGATCCTTTGCATTTGAAAGCAGTGGGGGTAACTTGACCCTACACACTGCGCGGCGCAGGGCTTAACTGCTGCAAAAGGGGATCTCATGATCGGAACGAAGTATCTCTCCGTGGGCGCCGGTGTAACGGCGGTGGGCGCCGCCGCGTTGCTGATGGTCCAATACGGATCGCTCGCCGCTACCCCCGAACGCACTCCCGTCCCCGAGGTCCGAACCGCCGCCCAGCCCTTCGACTTCGCCTTCAGTCAGGCCTACCCGTGGGGTGTCGGCCCCGGCTCGCCGGTCGGCAGTTCCGGTGTCGCCGCGCTATCGGCGATCAGCGACTACAGCAACGGCATTGCCGTTGGTGCCAAGGGCACGCTCGACAGCATCAATCAGGTCGGACCCCTGGCCTTCGGCCTCAACTCCATCAGGTCGATCAGCGCCAACCAGGCACCGAACGGCGCCCAGCCGGCCACCGCGAACGTGACCAGCCTGGATCAGTGGGTGCTGGGAGTGGCGGGGCTGGCCAGCAGTGTCGGCGTCGTGGGCTTCACGGAGGACGGTGCCGCTTACGACCCGTTCATCGGCACCCACGCCGGGGTCCTGCAGACCGCCAACACCTTCGGCCCGATGTTCTTCAATTTGAACGTCCTCAAGGCCATCGGCCTCACTCAGGCACCGAGTGGCACGCTCCTGCCTAGCGGCCAGCCCGACGATTTCAGTGCCGTCGACATCGGTCGGTGGTCGGGCGGGATCCCGGGGCTCATCACCAACACCGGAACGACTGGATTCGTCGTCTCCCGCGACTTCGGGGCGGGCCCGATCAACGACTACTACATCGGCGGTCTGCACACCACGACGCAGATCGGGTCGATGACGTTCGACTTCAACGTCCTGCCGTCGATCAGCACCAGCATCTTCCCGCCCGGTATCTCCTTCACGATGTCGCCGGACATGACCGCCGCCAACACCCCCTTTGCCGGCATCACCCCGCCGCCGCCCGGGATCGTGCAGCCGCTGGTGACCGACCCGCCCGCGGTCCAGCCGGTCGATGACCCGGCTCCGAAGGCCGCCGCCGTCGAGCCCGTCAGCGCCGCGACGGCGCCACCCGCCGAGGACACCCCGAAGGTCGCTACGTCGAAGATCGACGACACCAAGCCGGAGGTCGTGATTCCTGGCGTCAACGGCGCGCCCCTCAGCCCGACGACGGGTGCTGGGACGACCAGCGGCGGCGGAAGCAAGCCCTTCGATCCGTGGAAGCCGTTGAAGCCCATCACCGATGTGCTCGATGCGTTCAACGGCACCCGTCCCGGGTCCACCGGTGGCACCGGGTCCACCGGTGGCACCGGAAGTGCCGACAACGGCGGCGACACCGGATCGGGAAGTGCAGCAGGCTAGTTCGGCGTCACTTGCAGAGGTCGACGATCTTCGTGCTGTTCGTCTCGAGGTCGCGTAGTCGGGCGACTTGGCCGGCCTCGTCGTCTGCGGTCCCGGCGAGAGCGTTGATCGTGAGGTTCTGAAGATCCGTCGCAAGCGTGCGGAGCAGTCCCGCCAACTCGGGTGGCGTGGCGGAACTCAAGTTGTCGACGAGGTGCTCGCTGCCGACGGACATCGCCAGGCGTGCATTGGCCGCAAGCGCTTGTGTCGCAATCGGATCGGTGCCGACCTCGGCCTGAGTCTGCAGCGCGACGGCCGTGCGCACCTTGGCGTAGGCCTCGCACGCCCGCGCCTTGGCCTCCTGAACCTGTTGCGCGGTAGGCGCTGGCGCCGTGTCGGACGGCGACCGCGTGAGAGCCCAGACGGCCACCCCAGTCGCGGCGACCGCAATCACCGCGAGGGCGAGGCTGACCCATCGCCACGGGCTCCGCCTGACGGTGTCGGCCGGTTGGTGCAGTTGCTGGTCATCTGGTTCGGCGGAGTGGGTCATAGTGGCTCGATGTTAACGCGCGAGTTTGCTGGTGGGGGGATCGACGCCGTGGGTCGATGGCGGCTTGGTCCTTATTGACGAAGCCGACACTTTTGAGCACGGTCGGGAGTTAGTGTCCGATCATGAAGATGTCCGAGGCTGCGAACCACGCGTTGAGTACCGCGAGAACTCTGCGCTTGTTTCGGCCTCCAGGACATTTCTATTCACCGATTTCGAGCGTGAGCGATGCCGGTCGGGCGCGCGATCAGCGCGCCGACATGCAACTCGACGAAGGATACGAACTACACGTCGACGAACAGCTCGTCATGGCGAATCGCCTGGGGCCGAAATGGTCTCACTTCTCGAAGTCATGGGACCGGTACAGTCCCGACAACGTGTGGTTCGGGCTCGGCGACGGCGCGGTGTACTACTCGATGTTGACCACGCTTCGCCCCAAACGCGTCGTCGAGGTGGGTTCTGGGTTCTCGTCTGCGATTGCCCTCGACGTGCGCGATAGTGAATTGCCCGACATGGAACTGACATTCATCGAGCCCTATCCGAAACGACTCCTCGGGCTTCTCAAGGGCCGCGACCCGGCGGCCACCACGATTCACCGCAAGGCAGTTCAGGATGTTCCCGTCGAAACGTTCGACATCCTCGACGAGGGCGACATCCTCTTCATCGACAGCACCCATGTCAGCAAGCCCGGAAGTGACGTCAATTGGCTCTTGTTCCGAATATTGCCACGACTCAAGCCTGGCGTCATCGTGCACGTCCACGACATCTTCTACCCATTCGAGTACCCCGAGACCTGGCTCAGGGAGCGTCGGAGCTGGAACGAGTCGTACCTGCTGCGCTCATTCCTGAGCTATAACAGCTCCTTCGAGATCCTGTTCTTCAGTTCTTGGGTATGGCAGAAGCACCCCGAGATCGTCGCCCGGTACTTCCCCGATGCGGCGCACGAAAGCCCGGGCAGCCTGTGGCTGAGGCGCGTCGCGTAACGCGTGGGACCGAGTTGCCTTGGCGCTCAGGCTGCGGGGCCGGGAAGCGGCGCCGGGCCGGGAAGCGCGTCGATGCTGGACGGGGTGTTCGCTGATGCCAGCCCGTGCGCAGGTGTGGACAACAGCGCGGGGGTCGGGGTCGACGGCTCCGTCGTGTCAACGGCCCAAACAGCTTGCAGCCGTTGCGCAACGAATGATGCGCCCTGGTCTACGAGACCTGACTCCATGTACTGGTTGTGCGCGGAGAAACTTCGCCCATGTGGGTCGCACACCAGGTCGTTGTCGACGCACAACTCGATGGCCTTCGCCGCATAGTTCGGTCCGACGACCACGTCCGGGTCGCGGATCGCCTTCATGAAGCGCACGGACGGCTTTCCGAACAGCACGACGGCCGCCACGCGTTCGGCGGCCTCGGCCGGCATCGGGGCGGGGACGTCTTGAGGTGACACACCGTCGGGCACCACACTCGAGGTGAGGAAGCCGATCACTGCCGCGCCCTGAGAGAAGCCGCCGAGTACCAGCGCGGCGTCCGGGCAGCTCGCGATGGTGGAGAGGACGTGGTCCCGCGCGTCCCTGATGCCCTCGATGGCGGTCGGGAAGTCCGTGGTCGCGGGGTAGTCGACGGCGTACACGCCGAGCGATTTCGGGCCGAGCTGCGAGCGCAGCGAGCTGACGAACGCCTCCCCGGTGGGGCCGGTACCAGGCAGTTCGGTGGTGCCGCGCGCGAACACCAACTCGGCGTCGGGACACGGCGCGGCAGCTGCGTTCGGCGCGGGCAAGACCTGCGTCGCCGACACGGCAATCGCCGCCCCAGCAGTTATCAAGAGCCCCAATTTCCCCATACGCAAATCGTGACACAGGAGTCAACGGGACGCGCCGTGGGAAGGCAAACACATAGAGAACCCTCAAGAACCGAGGTGCGTCCAGAACGTGGGCCGCACCGTCGATGCAACCGACGCCAAACTGCCGTTTCGCCTGTTTGAATGAGCGCGTGGCGCTAGCCACTCAGAGACGGGGTTATCAGCCGCAATGGATGACACGGTCATAGACGGCGGGGACTCCACGCAGGGCGGAGGCTCGACCGACGGCGGGGACGCCACCTCGGGCGCAGTACCGACCGAGGTCTTCGGACGCTATGGTCTGCTGTCACTGCTTGGTGCGGGCGGCATGGGTCAGGTGTGGCGGGCGCGCGATTCGCAGACCAATCGGGTGGTCGCGCTGAAGGTCTTGCCCGCACACTCCGCCGACGACGAGGAGTCGCGCGAACGGTTCCGGCGGGAGTGCGAGGCCGTGGCGCAGCTGACCGAGCCGCACATCATCCCGATCCACGACTTCGGTGATGTGGACGGTCGGCTGTTCCTGAACATGCGACTGGTCGACGGTAAGGACCTTCGCACGCTGATCAAACAAGAAGCTGCCTTGCCGCCGTCACGGGCGGTGGCGATCATCGTCCAGGTTGCCGGAGCACTTCAAGCGGCCCACGACGTCGGTCTGGTACACCGCGACGTCAAACCGTCGAACATCCTGGTATCTGAAAACGACTTCGCCTACCTCATCGACTTCGGGATCGCTCACGCGTCCGGAGACCACACGCTGACCAAGGCCGGCGAAACCATCGGCACCGCGGTCTACATGGCGCCGGAGGCCATTGGCGCCGCAGTCAAGACCCACTCCCGGGTGGACGTGTACGCGCTGACGTGCGTGCTGTACGAGTGTCTCACCGGCCAGCCACCGTTCACCTCCGACGTGGGCGTGCAGGGGTTAATCGCCCATCATCTGCACACTCCGCCGCCGCAACCCAGTGTCACGAAGTCCGATGTACCCGTAGCGTTCGACGAGGTCATCGCCAAGGGGATGGCCAAGAATCCCGACGACCGCTACGCCTCCGTTCACGAGCTTGCCGCGGCCGCCCGTGCGGCGGCGGGGGATCCGACACTCCCCGCCATCGAGGCCGGTCAAACACACTCTCGCCAGCGAATTCATTTGTCGCGCAGGGCTATCGCGGTAATGGCGGCCGTCGCGGCCGTGGCCGTCGTCGTCGCGGGAGTCATCATCGTCGGGCGGCAGCCGTCAGACGGCACTGCCACTTCCGCCACCTCCGCCCTCCCGGTCGGCCAAGGGTTTTCGTCACAGATTGCACTGCCGTTCCCAGGGATTCGCGTCGCTGGCGGGGTCGCGGTCGATGCTGCTGGGACCGCGTACGTCACCGGCATCGGCACGGATCAGGTGATGCGACTGGAGCCCGGCGCGACGGCTGCGACCCAGCTGCCGTTCACCGGGCTCAAGAACCCGCGAGACGTGGCGGTCGATGCCAAGGGCGGCGTCTACGTCACCGACTCGAGTAACGATCGGGTGGAGTGGCTGCCCGCGGGCGCGCCCGCGGCGGCCACGCTGCCCTTCGTCGGCCTCAACGATCCCCGCGGCATCATCGTCAGTCCGGCGGGCGACGTCTATGTCGTCGATCGTGGGAACGATCGGGTGCTGTTCCTGGCGGCCGGCGCGACGGCGGCGATCACGCTGCCCTTCGTCGGCCTCAACGATCCCCGCGGGGTCGCCGTCGACGCGGCAGGCGGGGTCGTCGTCACCGACACGGGTAACAACCGGGTGATGCAGCTGCCGGCAGGCTCGACGGTGGCCGAACCACTCCCGTTCAACGGCGTCAACGATCCCCACGGTGTGGCGGTCGACTCGAAGGGCTCCGTCTACGTCACCGACCGCGGTAATGCCGCGATCGTCGAGCTCGAGCCGGGCGCGGCGGCGGCGATCCCGCTGCCCTTGACCGGCCTGAACGATCCCCAGGGCGTGGCGGTCGACGGGGCGGGCAACATCTACGTCTCGGATTTGGGCCCGAACCCCGTGGTGAAACTCGTCGCTGGCCGATGACATCGAGTGCGGTGCTTGCGTCGGGTCTGGACTTCGGCGTGCTGGGTCCATTTCGGGTCAGCCTGAGACGCGAGCCGGTGCCGTTGGGCACACCCAAGCAGAGCGCGGTATTGGCGTTGCTGCTGATCAACCGCAATCGCCCCGTTCCGAGGGATTCGATCATCTCTGCGATCTGGGACGAGGATGCGCCGCAGGCGGATGCGATACACAACCTGCACGTGTACGTGGCGAACCTGCGCAAGGTCCTCGGCTCGGCCGGCGTCGACCCGAAGACCGTCTTGGCCAGTGCCCGACCGGGCTATCAACTCAACGTGCCCGACGGGGCCTGTGATCTGGGGCGGTTCACCACCGACAAGGCAGCCGGGGTTCAAGCCGCCGCGGCCGGTCGGTTCGGCCTCGCCAGCGATCGTCTGTCGGCCGCCCTGGCGCAGTGGCGCGGTCCCGTCCTCGACGACTTGCGTGAGTTCCGCTTCGTCCAATCGTTCGCCACCGCACTCGTCGAGGACAAGGTGGTGGCCCACGTGGTACGTGCGGAGTCCGAAATCGCCTGTGGGCGAGGGGGTTCGGTGATCGGCGAGCTCGAAGGACTCGTGGCCGAGCATCCCTATCGGGAGCCGCTGTGGACCCAGTTGATCACTGCCTACTACGCGACCGAGCGTCAAACTGACGCCCTCAACGCCTACCGGCGATTGCGATCGGTGTTGTCAGACGAGCTGGGCATCGAACCCGGGCCGACGCTACGCACATTGGAGCAGCGGATCCTGCGTCAGGAGCCGTTGGACGTCCGGCAGATCGCGCAGAACGACGCGTCGGAGATCCTCACCACGCTCGAGCGTCACACGACGACGTCGGCCCCCGCCGGATCGAGCCGGGCGCAGCTCCGCGACGCCGCCGGCCGCTGCTATCCGCTGGAGACGGTGACCACCGGGATCGGTCGCCGCGGTGACAACGGCGTCGTGCTCGACGATCCCAAGGTGAGCCGATACCACGCCACGATCATCGACACGGGCGCCAACTTCGTGATCAACGACCTGCGGTCGGCCAACGGCGTGCACGTTTCCCACCAGCGCATTCGTGGCAGCGCGACGCTCAGCGACGGCGCCGTCATCGGCATTGGCGGCTACCAGTTCACGTTCGAGATCGCACCTGCCGAGCCGCCCGCCCCTTGACCGTTCAGCAGCGCCGTCGGCGGCATTGAGGTTCCGTTGAGGGCCGCGCTGGATTCTTCTTCTCATCGAGCCACACCAGGTGGCCACGAGGAGAGGGACTCACATGATCAAGACCCGCATCGCCACCACCGCGGCCCTGTTCTCCTTCGGACTGGCCTCGTTCGGAGGAGTCGTCGTCGCGATCGCCGCCCCGGCCCACGCCGACGCCGAAACCACCATCACGGTCGACGGCACCGCGATGGACAGCACCGCCGGCCAAGCCGTCGACGATGCCCGGTCGATCTCCGGTGAGCTCGAGGATGCGACCAGGGGCTCGAACGTCTCGAGCGTGCCCACCCCCGGCAGTGCCGCCACCGGCGAGCACATCGCCTTCCCCCTCACTCCGGCCAGCCCGCACGACGGCCAGGGCAAGAAGGGCAGCAACGAACAACCCCACTCGCACTTCCGCTGAGACGTGTTCGTGCCCACGCCGGCCGAAGACGCTGACGCGAGCGCATCGTTTATCGAGACGCCGGACAGGGGACACCCAGGGCATGCGGACGAGGTTGAGCCGGGTGGTTCACGCCCATCTCTCCGCTGCAGACGAGCACTTCGGGCTGCGTCTGGGCGCGGGCCTGTTGGGCACCTTCGTCGCCGGGGCCAGCTTCGCGCTCGTTCTCCTGCTCGTCCGCGCGGGGTGGCCGCCACTGCGCGCTCTCGACGCTGGGGCGGCGAACACGTTCAACAGAATCGACGTCGGTCATCCACACCTGGCACAGACGGCCGAGGTCGTGAGTGACGTCTTCGACCCGAACGTGTTCCGCGTCGCGCTCACGCTGGTCGCGTTGTTGTACGTGATCAACGGCGAAAGACGTCACGCGGCATGGCTGATGGTGACGGTGTTCGGCGGCGCTGGACTCGGGCTCGCACTGAAGCAGATCATCGGCCGGGCCCGCCCGGTATTGCCGGATCCCGTCTCGACGGCATCCGGGATGTCGTTCCCCTCCGGCCACGCGCTTGGCGCGACGATCGGCTGCTGCCTGATTCTGTTGATCGTCTGTCGGTTTCTGCCGCGGGGCGGCCGCATCGCCGCCGCCATCGCGGCCATCCTGATCGTCGGCGCCGTTGCGCTCGCGCGGGTGGTGCTCGGCGTCCATTTCGTCAGTGACGTTCTCGGCGGCATCACGCTGGGCACCGGCTGGGTGGCGGTCACGACGTGGGCCTACGCCGCCTGGCGACGCGAGACCGGACAGCCGGTTGAGGGTCCGGCCGACGTCGGCGCCAGCGAGCAGCGCCCGCTGCGGCGGTGATCAGACCCGCCTGTCTCCGATTAACGCCAGCGTCAAACGGGTATTTGGAACGAATGCACGGAAAGGTCGCTGACATCGTGCGTGACGTTCGGTGGCTGCTAGTCGCGGCACTAGGCCTCGTCGCGTTGATGGTGGCGCTCGGTTACCTCGTCACCAACGTGATGCCCTCCACTGCGGTCGGCAAGTGGGACGCCGATCTGCCTGCACGGCTCGTCGGATATCGCCAGCAGCAGGGTATTTCGGAAAGCGCCATCATCACGACATTCTCGGCCACACCGACGATCGTCACACTTGCGGCACTCGCTGCGGTGGCATTCCGCTGGATGTTCGGCCGCTGGCGCGAATCCATCGTGGTGCTCTGCGCAGTGGCCGGAGAGACGGTCATCTTCGTGGCGACGACGTTCCTGATTCATCGCCCACGACCACTCGTACCGCACCTCGACGAGGCGCCGCCGACATCGTCGTTCCCCTCCGGGCACACTGCGGCCGCGGTGTGCTTCTACGGATCGGTCGCGGCAATCATCCTGTGGCACAGCCGCTATCGCTGGGTCACGGTGACCGCCGTCGTCGGCTGCGCCGCCGTGCCCCTGCTGATCGGGGGCAGCCGTGTCTACCGCGGCATGCACTACCCGACCGATGTGCTCGGCGGCCTCATTCTGGGCGGACTTTGGTTGACGGTCGTCTTGTACGTCGTGCGCAGCCACGATGCCCGCGGCCGACGCCTCGCCTCGGGTGACACCGACCGACGGCTGGTGAGCGAGCGATGAAGCGCGCCGCGGTCATCATCAACCCGGCCAAGGCGGACGCGGACACCGTCCGGGAGCGCGTGGCCGAGGCCCTGACCGACGCAGGCTGGTCGGCCCCCCTATGGCTGGAGACCACGCCGGAGGATCCCGGCCGCAGCATGGCCGAGGCCGCCGTCGCGGCGGGCGTCCAACTCGTCGTGGCCTGCGGCGGGGACGGCACCGTGATGAGTTGCCTGGATGCCCTGGCCGGCACGGGTGTACCCGTCGCCGTCCTTCCCCTCGGCAGTGGAAACCTACTGGCGCGCAACCTCGGTGTGCCGATTCAGTTGGACGAGGCGCTGGCGGTCGCCGTGCACGGTGCGGACCGGTGCATCGACCTTGGACGGCTTGAGGGTCGGCCCTTCGCCGTCATGGCGGGCATCGGCTTCGACGCGGCGATGATGGCCGACACCACCGACGGCATGAAGCGAATCGCCGGTTGGTCGGCCTACGTCCCCAGCGGCCTGCGGCACCTGCGCGACCCCGTGATGCGGGTGCGGCTGAGCATCGATGGCGGCGCGCCCGTGCTGCTGACGGCCCGCACCGTGCTGGTCGGCAATGTCGGCCGGTTGCAGGGCGGCCTCGAGTTGCTGCCCGATGCGGTCGCCGACGACGGTTTGCTCGACGTGGTGGTGGTATCGCCACGGACGCTGCGCGACTGGGTTCGGTTGGTATGGAGGGTCATTCGAGGTAGCCGCAGCTGGCATCCGCACCTCCAGCGCTTCCGTGGGCACTCGGTTCTCGTCGAGGCCGACCGGAACGCGGCGCGGCAGATGGACGGCGAGGTCATCGACGACGGAAACAGTCTCGACGTGCGGATCGAGCCGGGTGCGCTCGTCATTCGCGTGCCGCAGACGGAAGCGACGGCCGCGTAACCGTGCAAGGGAGCTGAGATGGGCACCTCGACCCGCGTACCGGAGACCGTCACACTCGCCGGCGATGACCTCTCGGCGGACGACGCCGTCACGACGCTGCGGCGCTACGGCCGCTGGAACCTCGTGAAGGACTCGTTCGTCCGGTTCCGGTACGCCGACGGTTTCACCAACGCGCGTGCCCTGGCGCTGCAGATATCGCTGGCCTTCATCCCGTTCATCATCGCGACCGTCGGCCTGTCTAGCGCGTTGCACCACGAGAAGTTCGGGCAGGTCATCATGGAGACCCTCGCCAGGGTGCTGCCTGGGAGCGAGCGCGACGACATGGTGCACGAGGCCGCACAGCGGACCCAGGACCAGGGGACCACCGGGGGCCAACTCGCGCTGTGGCTCGGTCTGCTGGCGGCGGTCGTCGCGCTGACCACGGCCATGGGTCAGATCGAGCGAGGAGCCAACCGCATCTACGGCATCGAACGCGACCGGCCGGCCATGCAGAAGTACGGGCGGGCGCTACTGATGGCGCTGACTGCCGGGATGCTCTCGCTGTTGGGCTTCCTGGTCATCATCGCCGGTGACGCCCTCGGCGACTCGCTGGCCGCCGCATACCGATGGGGCGACACCAGGCAGGCGTTGTGGTCGGCCGGCCGATGGCCCCTGGGAGTGCTGCTGGCGTGGGGATCCTTCACGGTCGTGGTGGAACGCGCGCCGCGCCGGCGCCAGCCAGGTTACTCGTGGCTGGCGTTCGGATCCGGTGTGTCGCTGGCGCTCTGGCTGTTGTTGACCGGCCTGCTGGCGCTCTATGTCGCTCAGAGCGGGTCGTTCGGGTCCACATATGGTCCCCTGACCGGGATCTTCGCGCTGCTGCTCTGGGCGAACCTGTCCTCTGTGGCACTGTTCCTCGGCATCGCGTTCGGCGCCCAGCTCGAGGCCGTTCGCGCCGCGGTGCCCGCCCCTGCCTACGACGATCCGCTTGCGATGCCGGCGTCCGGAGGCGTCGGCGGGCTGCTGGTGTCCCCGCGGGCTCAGTGATCCGCTGCGGGGAATCGACCAACATGCAGAAAGCGTCAATTCTCGCTTCCGTCCTTGGCTGTCTTGAGCGTCGTCGTCGGAACATGACTTCCTCTGACGGCAGGCGCGGAGATGATCTCGGCTGCGACGTAAAGCAAAGGGCGTGGTCTCGCTGCGATGCGAAGTGGGCCGATCGCCGGGATCAATTCTTAACAGGGCTTTCGTGGAGCCGATGACGGGAATCGAACCCGCGTATTCAGCTTGGGAAGCTGATGTTCTGCCATTGAACTACATCGGCTTGACCAGCCGTGCTGGTGATCACGAAGGCTAGCACCTCACCCGCTAGGCTCGTCGGGTGCTGCTCTCCGATCGCGACATTCGGGCCGAGGTCTCCGCCGGGCGGCTGGGGATCGACCCGTTCGACGACAGCCTCATCCAACCGTCGAGCGTGGACGTTCGGCTGGACAACCTGTTCCGGGTGTTCAACAACACCCGGTACACCCACATCGACCCGGCGTTGCGCCAGGACGACCTGACCACCCTGGTCGAGCCGAAGGAGGGCGAGCCCTTCGTCCTGCATCCCGGCGAGTTCGTCCTCGGTTCGACCCTGGAACGTTGCACGCTGCCCGACGACCTCGCCGGTCGGCTAGAGGGCAAGTCGTCGCTCGGCCGCCTCGGGTTGTTGACGCATTCGACGGCCGGCTTCATCGACCCTGGCTTCAGCGGGCACATCACGCTCGAGCTATCCAACGTCGCCAACCTGCCGATCACGTTGTGGACCGGCATGAAGATCGGCCAGCTCTGCCTGCTCAGACTGACCAGTCCGGCTGAACATCCCTACGGCAGCGCGAAGGTCGGATCGAAGTATCAGGGCCAGCGCGGGCCCACTCCGTCACGGTCCTACCAAAACTTCATCAGGCACTGACACAGCCGACGCGAGTAGGGTCGAAACGCGGGCTGGGAGATGTTCGCGGCGGCTGTAACGACCGCGCTGGTGACGGCGATGAAACATCAGGGTGTGCTGTGGCGTTGAGCCCACCGTCAGAAGAACATATCGAACGCAGCTAATATTTGGAGGGTTCGTGGACATCGTTCTTGGTGTGTCCCTGACGCCAAAGACGGTCCGGTTGGTGCTGGTCGAAGGCGTTCATGGCGATGGTGCAACCATCGATCACGACACCTTCGACGTGACGCCGTCCGACGGCTCGGCAACGTCGAGCGCATCGGCTCAGGTGGTCGCTGCCGTCCTCGGAACGTTGGAGAGCGCCCGCGAGGGTGGGCACCAGTTGAAGGCCATCGGCGTCACCTGGAGTGACCACGCCGAAGCCGCCGAACTGCGCGACGCGCTGGCCTCCGCCGGGGTCGACGACGCAATCCTCGTCTCCGAACTCCACGCCGCGGGAGCGCTCGCCCAGACCGCCGGTCGCGCGGTGGGCTACGAGAGCACCGGCCTTCTGTTCCTCGATCGCGACACGGCGACATTGTCGGTCGTGCGCACCGACGACGGCTCCATCGTCAAGGTGCTCAGCCGAAGCCTGCACAGCACCGATGCGATGGCCGTGCTCGCCGAGATGGCGTCGGCCGTCGCCGCGCAGGATTCACCGCCACAGGGCATGTTCGTCGTCGGCTCCGGGGTCGATGTCGCATCGGTCAAGGCGCACCTGCAGGACCTCGTCTCCATCCCGGTCAACGCCCCCGAGGAGTCGGGGTTGGCCCTCGCCCGCGGCGCCGCGCTGGCAGCGGCCAGCGCGCCGATCTTCGACGCCTCCACCGTCGGGCTGGCCTACTCACAGGACCCCGACGGCGCCACGGCCGGCAACGACTACCCCGGGCTGGCAGGGGCCGACACCCAACTCCGCCCGGCCGCCGCGGCCGTCGTACCGCTCGCCGAGATCGGCTTCGACGAGGACTTCGGCGAGGACTTCGTCACCCCGCCCGTCGAGGAGGGTCGCAAGCCGTTCCTGTTGGTCGGAAGCGCCCTGACGTCGGTGTTCGTCATTGGCGTCATCGCCCTTGTCATCTCGCTGGCTGTCAGCATCCGGCCGACGGCCGATCAGCGGCCCGATCCCGGTCAGAGCGCGATCGTGCCGAATGCCGCCGCACCCGCGGCGCCGCTGCCGGAGGCCGTGCCTGCCCCCGCCCCGGCGCCTGCCCCCGCACCCGCTGCTCCGCCGGCGGAGACCATCAAGGCACCGATCCCCGTCGTGCAGCAGGAACAGGCGCCCCGGCGTCAGGTTTACGTGGCGCCCCCAGAGGCGCCGGCTCCGCAGGCTCCGCCCGCGCCCATTACGGACCCGCCCGCGGCGCCCGCCCCGGATCCGGTCCCCGTGGTCGCCCCGCCGGTGCCCGCGGTGATACCGCCCCTGCTGCCGCGGATCTTCAATCCGCCGGTGCAGCAATACCCTCGGTATCCGTACGGGCAGTATCCGCAGCAGCAATATCCCCAGCAGCAGTACCCGCAGTACCCGCCACAGCAGCAATACCCGCAATACCCGCCACAGCAGCAGTACCCGCAGTACCCGCAGAACCCGTGGCAGCCGCCGCGGAACCAGGGTTCCGGCGACGACGGTTGGCCGGGTTCCGGTGGCGGTAACGGCCGCGGCGGCTCCGGCGGTGGCAACGGGGGCTCCGGTGGCGGAGGCGGTTCGAACTGCTTCCTGATCTTCTGCGCTCCGGCCGGTGGTGGCGGGGGCCGCGGCTAAGCCGGTGTTCACTCGTTACCCAGCGTTGGTTTGCCGCTTGGTGTCACTTCGCCGTTAGCTCATCGCCGAAGCCTATTCAGGCAGTATGCGATGCACTGTGTTCGGTACGGGGTACCTCGGCGCGACCCACGCCGCCGGCATGGCCGCGCTCGGTCACGAGGTCATCGGGGTGGACGTCGACCCGGGCAAGGTGGCCAAGCTCGCGTCGGGTGACATTCCGTTCTATGAACCCGGACTTCGGAAGGTGCTGCGCGACAACCTCGATGCGGGCCGACTGCACTTCACCACCGACTACGAGGAAGCGGTCGACTTCGCCGACGTGCACTTCCTCGGCGTCGGAACCCCGCAGAAGAAGGGTGAATACGGCGCCGATCTGCGTCACGTCCACGCGGTGATCGACACGTTGGTGCCACGGCTCAAGCGCTCCGCGGTCATCGTCGGCAAGTCGACCGTTCCGGTGGGCACCGCAGCCGAATTGTCCGAGCGGGCCCGTGAACTCGCCCCGGACGGGGTCAGCGTGGAGATCGCCTGGAATCCGGAGTTCCTCCGCGAGGGGTTCGCCATCCACGACACGCTTCATCCCGACCGCATCGTGCTTGGGGTACAACAGGATTCGTTGTGGGCCGAGGCCGCCATCCGCCAGCTGTATGCACCCATCCTCGAAACTGGGGTGCCGTTTCTGGTCACCGATCTGCAGACGGCGGAACTGGTCAAGGTGTCGGCGAACGCCTTCCTGGCGACCAAGATCTCCTTCATCAACGCCATCTCCGAGGTGTGCGAGGCCGTCGACGCCGATGTGACACTGCTTGCCGATGCACTGGGCTACGACCCACGGATCGGCAGGCGATTCCTCAACGCCGGCTTGGGATTCGGTGGCGGCTGCCTGCCCAAGGACATCCGCGCATTCATGGCCCGCGCCGGTGAACTGGGTGCCAACCACGCGCTGACCTTCCTTCGCGAAGTCGACAGCATCAACATGCGCCGTCGCACCAGGATGGTGGAGTTGGCCACCAAGGCGTGCGGCGGTTCGCTGCTCGGAGCCAACGTCGCGGTCCTCGGCGCCGCGTTCAAGCCAGAGTCCGACGACGTCCGCGACTCACCCGCGCTCAACGTGGCGGGCCTGCTGCAACTGAACGGTGCGACGGTCAACGTCTATGACCCCAAGGCCATGGAGAACTCCCGTCACCTCTTTCCGACGCTGAACTACTCGACGTCGATCTTCGAGGCGTGCGACCGCGCCGACGCCGTGCTGGTGCTCACCGAATGGCAGGAGTTCATCGACCTCGACCCCGCCGAGCTGGCGGCCACGGTGCGTGCGAAAGTCGTTGTCGACGGCCGCAATTGCCTCGACGTGGACAGGTGGCGGAACGCCGGGTGGCAGATGTACGCACTGGGCCGCCGGATTCCGGTGCCCGTCTCGTCGTAACGTGTGGCCATGACGGTCTACGCGCTGAACCTGTTCGACGTCGCCAACCGCGACGAATACCTGGCCTATTCCAAGCGGTCGGTCGCCGAGGTCGCCAGGTACGGCGGCAAGGTCGTGGCGCTGGGCAAGTTCCGCGAGAACGTCCAGGGCGAGGTCGCCGGACGGCAGGTGCTGATCCTGGTGGAATGGCCCGACGAGGACGCGTTCGACGGCTACTGCAACGACCCCACCCTCGCGGACCTGCACGCTCACCGCGAAAACGGCACGTCGTCCTACGTCTGGCAACTCTTCGATCGGTTGGACGATCTACGGCCCGTGCTTAAGCTCGAGGGATGACGTCGGCGGGCAGGCCCAAGGTCAAGCAGCGATTGCACTGGTTTGCGTTGCACGGGGTCATCCGTGCCCTGGCGTCCTACGGCGCCAAGCGCGGGGACATGCAGGGCAGGCTGATCAGCGACCCGGCGGTGCGCGCCGATCCCGGTGGCTTCGCCGACGAGATCCGCCAGCGCGGGCGGCTAGTGCGCGGGCGAGCGGCGTGGCTAACCGCTGATCACGCGATTGCTCACCAGTTGTTGCGTTCCGACGACTTCGTGGTCACGGCGATCGGCAAGACGCTTCCCGGCCCGTTGGGGTGGCTCGAGAGCAAGACCGCCGTCAAGGGTCGGCTGCATCCGCTGCTGCCGCCGTCGATGCTGTCGGTCGAGCCACCCGAGCACACCCGCTACCGCAAGACCGTCTCGTCGGTCTTCACCACCAGAGCCGTTGCGGCACTTCGGGAACGGGTCGAGCAGGCGGCCACCGACCTGCTCGACGGGATCGATGCCGGACCGGCCGACACCGTCGACGTCGTGGACGGCTACTGCGCGCAGCTGCCGGTGACCGTCATCGGCGACATCCTCGGCGTTCCCGACCACGACCGCCCCCGGATCCTGGAATTCGGCGAACTCGCCGCGCCCAGTCTCGACATCGGCCTGTCGTGGCACCAGTACCTGAGCGTCGAGCACGGCCTGGACGGATTCAACACCTGGCTGGCGCAGCACCTCGGGAGGCTGCAGCGCCATCCCGGTGACGACCTCATGAGCCAGATCATCCAGGCCGGTGACGACGGCACCCGTCTCGATGACGAAGAGCTGCGGGCCACCGCCGGTCTGGTGCTGGCCGCGGGCTTCGAAACTACGGTGAACCTGCTGGGCAACGGGATTCGGATCCTGCTCGAACATCCCGACCAACTGGCGATGCTCCTGGCGAAACCCGAACTGTGGCCCGGTGCCGTCGAAGAGATCCTGCGGCTGGAATCACCCGTGCAGTTGAGTGCACGCATCGCCAAGATCGACATCGAGGTGGCGGGTCATCGCATTGCGGCCGGCGAACCCGTCATCCTGTACCTCGCCGGGGCCAACCGCGATCCCGAGGTGTTCGCCGACCCGCACCGCTTCGACGTCACCCGCGACAACGCGGGTAAGCACCTGTCGTTCTCGGGCGGCAGGCACTTCTGCCTCGGTGCGGCGCTCGCCCGCGCCGAGGGCGAAGTGGGTCTGCGGGCCTTCTTCGAGCGCTACCCCGACGCGCGGCTCGCGGGCGGCGGAAGTCGTCGCGACACCAGGGTGCTTCGCGGTTGGTCGACCTTGCCGATCAGGCTCGGCGAGGCGCGGACGGCGGTACGTTCCTAGGCGTGGACTTCCGCGCAACGCTGCTCGAGGAGACCCGGGCCCTCGGTGACGTCGTTCGCGACGCCGACCCCGAGACTCCGGTGCCTACCTGCCCCGGCTGGACCATGAACCAGCTGCTCAAACACGTCGGGCGGGGCAATAGGTGGTCGGCGCAGATCATCGCCGAACGCCGGCGCGAGCCGCTTGATCCGCGCGAGGTGCGCGACGGCAAGCCGCCCGAGGATCGCGACGGTGCGATCGAATGGCTCAACTCCGGCGCCCAGCTGGTCATCGATGCCGTCGACCGTGTCGGGCCCGAGGCCAGGGTGTGGACGTTCCGTGGATCGCGGCCCGCAGGTTGGTGGATTCGCCGTCGCGTCCACGAGGCGACCGTGCACCGCGCCGACGCCGTGCTGGCCCTGGGGGGTGCCTTCGACCTGCCGTCGGAACTCGCCGCCGATGGCATCAGCGAATGGATCGAGCTGGCGATCGTGGGCGCCGATCTGCGCCATCCGCCCCTGGGCCGGAGCCTGACCCTTCACCTGCATGCCTCCGATGCCCAGCTCGGCCCGACGGGGGAGTGGACGATCACCAACGACGAGGACGGCTTGCAGTGGTCACACGACCACGCGAAGGGGGAAGCTGCGGTCCGGGGCAGGGCCGTCGACTTGTTCTTGGCGCTGACCCGTCGCCGGACGGTTGCCGAGGCGGACGTCGAGGTGCTCGGTGACCCCGAGGTGTGGGACACCTGGCTAGCCGGAACGCCGTTCTAGGGCTGCGATTGTGGTGTGGCGAGCACCGCCGCGATGCCCGTCGTCAACGGCACCGACAGCGCCAATGCGATGCCGCCGACCGCGGACCGGGTGATTTCGATGGCCACGCTCTCACTCGTCAGCACGTCGCCTAGCGAACGGTTCGCGACGCTGAAGAGCAGTAGCAACGGGAGTGCACTGCCCGCGTACGCCAACACCAGGGTGTACACGGTGCTGGCGATGTGGTCACGACCGACCCGCATCGCTCCACTGAAGATGGCGCGGCGATTGGCACCATGCTCGGCGATCTCGAAGGCGGTCGACGCCTGTGTGACCGTGACGTCGTTGAGTACGCCGAGTGACCCGATGATGAACCCGGCGAGCAGCAGTCCGGTGATGGACACGTTGCCCATGTAGGCGGCCACTTCGTTGTTCTGGTCTTCGGACAGGCCGGTGAGATGGATCAATTCGATTGCCAGCCAGGACAATACGGCCGCCAGTAGGAGCGCCGTCAGAGTGCCGAGCAAGGCCGCGCTGGTGCGCAGGCTGACTCCGTGCGCCAGATAGATGACGGCGTAGAGGATGGCCCCCGACGCTGCCAGCGAGACGGGGACGGCGGGGGCGCCGTCGCGCAGGGCTGGCAGCAGGAACACCATCAGGACCGCGAACGCCACGACGATGCCAACGATCGCCCGCAGTCCCCGCCACCGCGCGACGGCGACGACCACGACCGCGAACATGGCGGCGAGTATCGCCAGCGGCCACGCCCGCTCGAAGTCGAAGAATGCGTACGACGTCCCGCCGTTCTGGTCGACCTGCCTGCTGACGCGGATGTCGTCGCCCACGGCGAGGCTGGGCTGGCCGGGTCCGCCGCTGAACTCCAGCAGTGTGTCGGCGCCTCTGTTGGGGCCGGAGTCGATCTGTACGAGCGACTGCACGCACTGACCGCCACCCGGCGGAGCCGCGACGGGTGCCGACGTCAGCACGGCGCCAGCCGACGGGCTGCCGCACGCGCCCTGGGCACTGGAGATGACGTGCCCCGCTTCCGTGGTGACTGCGCCGCCCTCGGCGTTCTGGAAGGGCAGGGGGATGTCGACGCTCTGGTGACTGGGCCACAGCAGGGCCATCGCCGCGATGACGGCGACGCCGATGGCGACGAGCAGGCCGACGACGATCTTGGCTGCCACCGGACCCAGCGGTGCAGGACCGGAGGACGTCGAGTGCGAGTGCGAATGCGCCACCCGGACAGGGTATGTGTGGCGCGCCCGCCGCATCCACGAAGAACGCGAGTACAACCGCGCGGCCACTGCAGCGGCCGGACCGCGCCCGCCGCCGGACTGAGCCGCTACTGCCGGTAGCTGGCCAGGAAGTTGCCGAGGCGGTCGATCGCGTTGGACAGGTCTCTTGCCCACGGCAGGGTCACGATGCGCAGGTGATCGGGTGCGGGCCAATTGAAGCCGGTGCCCTGCACCACCAGGATCTTCTCCTGCAGCAGCAGGTCGAGCACCAGCTGCTCGTCGTCGTGGATCTCGTGCACTTCAGGATCGAGGCGAGGGAACGCGTAGAGGGCACCCGCCGGCTTCACGCAGGAGACACCGGGGATTTCGTTGAGCTTGTTCCACGCGACGTCACGCTGTTCCAGCAGTCGGCCGCCGGGCAGTACCAGATCCTCGATGCTCTGGTGTCCACCGAGTGCCACCTGAATGGCGTACTGCGCGGGCACATTCGGGCACAGTCGCATGTTGGAGAGCAGGTTGATGCCCTCGAGGAAGCTGGCTGCATGCTCCTTGGGGCCGGTGATCGCCAGCCAACCCGAGCGATAGCCCGCCACGCGGTAGGCCTTCGACAACCCATTAAAGGTCAAACACAGGGCGTCAGGCGCTATGGACGCCATCGCGATGTGCTCGGCGTCGTCGTAGAGGATCTTGTCGTAGATCTCGTCGGCGAGGAGCAACAGCTGGTACTTGCGGGCGAGATCGGCGAGCTGCTGAAGGTTCTCGCGGGTGTACACCGCGCCCGTCGGGTTGTTCGGATTGATGACCACCAGCGCCTTGGTGCGTTCGGTGATCTTCGACTCGATGTCCGCGACGTCCGGCATCCAGCCCTGGGTCTCGTCGCACAAGTAATGCACGGGCGTGCCGCCCGCGAGTGCCGTCGACGCCGTCCACAGCGGATAGTCCGGTGCAGGGATGAGGACCTGGTCGCCGTTGTCGAGCAGCGCCTGCAGCGTCATCGTGATGAGCTCGGAAACCCCGTTGCCGAGATAGACGTCATCGACGTCGAGGCCCGGGAAGCCTTCTACCAATTCATATTTGGTGACCACGGCGCGTCGGGCGGAGATGATGCCCTTGGAGTCGGAGTAACCCTGGGCGTAGGGGAGCGCCTGGATCATGTCGCGCATGATCACGTCCGGCGCCTCGAAGCCGAATGGCGCGGGGTTGCCGATGTTGAGCTTCAGGATCCGATGCCCCTCGGCCTCCAGCCGCGATGCGTGTTCGTGCACCGGGCCGCGGATCTCGTAGAGCACGTCCTGCAGCTTGGTCGACTGCGTGAACGTCCTTGGCCGCGGCTGATGGCTGGTGTGCCAGGGCAGCTGGTGGGTACTCACGGATCCAAGTGTCCCATGGCTGTTCAAGCGCTTTTCCCAGCCGACGTCCGCCCCGCAGCCCGGTCAGGGCTCGATTCGCCATCGATCGTGCGACGAGTCGGCCACGGTCCCACGATTTGCGCCGCGTTGACTGTTGACTTGCTGAGTACGCACCGCTCGGAAGGCGCAGAGAATGAAGCTGGTAGTCACACGCACGCTCACCATGGCGGCGGCGATGATGGCGCTAGCCGTCGGCTTGGCGTCCCCGTCCGTCGCGGATCCGCCGCTTCTCAATGGCACCTTCTCCGGCGGCGATTCCGAGAACATGTGGACGATCGCGACCACCTGCACTGCGGCCGCGTGCACCGGAAGTGTCGCCAGCAACCAGGGCTGGACCGTTCCCGCCGTCTTCGCCAACGGGGTGTGGAACTTCAAGGTCACCAAGCCCGACGGCGTCATTTGCGATGACGGCAGCTACGCGCCGGCATACATCTCGATGACGCTCGATCCCGTCACCTTGGCCGGAACGATCACCACAGACTCGAACTACGGCTGCCCTGGCGGCAACGTCAACCAGGAACCGTTCCAGCTCCGCCAGGTGTGACCGCCACAGCTACGTACTAGCGCTTGCCGGGACGGCGCACCCCAGGTGCGATGCCCAGGCCCTTGACCGGTGGCTCGGGTTGAGCGGGCTCGGCCGGGGGACTGGGCGTGGCTTCACTCACAGGCTCGTCGGCCGACGCGCCGTTGGAGGCTGGCGCTGACGGTTCCGGTTGCGGCTCAGCAGGTTTCGCGGGCGCGGCATTCTTCTTGCCGGGACGACGAGCGATCGCCAAACCCTTCACCGGGGGCTCGTCCTTCGGGCTCTCGATACCGAGGTCCGAGTCCGCGGAGTCGGCGGGATCGGTGCCCGCCACCGCCGCGTCGGGGGTGACGTTGGCCGGCTGCACCACCGTGGAGTCGTTCTCGTGAGGCGGCGTATCCGTGGGCGCCGCTGCCTTCTTCTTGCCGGGCTTGCGCGCGCCTGCGGCGATGCCGAGACCCTTGACGGCCGGTTCGGCCTTCACCGGCTCGGCGGCCGCCGCCGTCTCCGTGGGCGCCGTCTCCGTGGGCGCTGCCGCGGGGGCGGCGTCGGCGGTGGGCGTGGGGGCGGCGGTGGTCTTCTTGCCCGGCTTGCGCGCGACGGTCAGGCCGCCCTTGGCCGGTGCGGCCGTCTCCGTCTCCACCGCAGGCGCGGTTTCGGTCGAGGTCGAGGTCTCGGCGGCCGGGGCAGACTTCTTGCCCGGCTTGCGCGCGACGGTCAGGCCGCCCTTGGCCGGTGCTGCGGACGGCGACGGTGCCTCGGGCTCTGCCGTGTCCGCCTTGGCCGCCACCGGCTCGGCTTCCGGCTCGGTGTCGATCGGCTTGGCCTCCGCGGGAGCGGTGGCGGCCTTCGAAGCCGCCGCCTCGGCGGCCGCACCCTTCGCGGGCAGCGTGACGGCGCCCTTGTCCAAGGACGCGAGCAGCAGCTGGGCGACGTCGAGAACCTCGGCCTCCTTGCCCATCTCCTCGGCGCGGTCACCGACACCGTCGGTCATCATCACGCGGCAGAACGGGCAGCCGGTCGCGATCTTGGACGCGTTGGTATTCAGCGCCTCCTCGGCGCGCTCGTGGTTCACGCGCTTGCCGATGTGCTCTTCCATCCACATCCGCGCACCGCCGGCGCCGCAGCACAGCCCGCGGTCGGCGTGGCGCGGCATCTCGGTGAGCGTGGCACCCGACGCGCCGATCAGCTCACGAGGCGCCTCGTACTCCTTGTTGTGGCGGCCGAGGAAGCACGGGTCGTGATAGGTCACGTCCTGGCTGACCGGGCTGACGGGGACCAGCTTCTTGTCCCGCACCAGGCGGTTCAGCAGCTGGGTGTGGTGCAGCACGGTGTAGTTGCTGCCCAGCTGCGGGTACTCGCGGCCGATCGTGTTGAAGCAGTGCGGGCAGGTGGCGATGATCTTGCGGTCGACGGTCTCGACGCCTTCGAAGACCCCGTTGATGGTCTCCACGTTCTGAGCCGCCAGCTGCTGGAACAGGAACTCGTTGCCCGCGCGGCGAGCGGAGTCACCCGTGCAGGTCTCACCGGAACCCAACACCAGGAACTTCACGCCTGCGGTGGCGAGCAATTCGGCCACGGCCTTGGTGGTCTTCTTCGCGCGGTCCTCGAGGGCGCCGGCGCAGCCCACCCAGAACAGGTACTCGAAGCCGTCGAACGAGTCGACGTCCTCGCCGTAGACGGGCACGTCGAAGTCGACCTCGTCGATCCACTTCGTGCGCTCCTTGGCGCTCTGGCCCCACGGGTTGCCATTGCGTTCGAGGTTCTTGAACAAGCCGTTGAGCTCGGCCGGGAACTCGGACTGCACCATCACCTGGTAGCGGCGCATGTCGACGATGTGGTCGATGTGCTCGATGTCCACCGGGCACTGTTCGACGCACGCACCGCAGTTGGTGCAGGACCACAGCACGTCGGGGTCGATGACGCCACCCTGCTCGAGGGTGCCGACGAGCGGGCGGGTGGCCTGCTCGGGACCCGAGCCGAGAACGCGTTCGAAGCCGGACTCGGGCACGTGGGCGTGCTCGTCGTGCTTCTTCTCGCCGCGCAGGTTCTCGCCGAGACCACCCTCGGGGGTGTTCTCCAGCGGGCTCTCCTGGCCACCGATGATGTAGGGCGCCTTGGCGAACAGGTGGTCGCGCAGATTCATGATGACGAGCTTGGGAGACAACGGCTTTCCGGTGTTCCACGCCGGGCACTGGGACTGGCAGCGGCCGCACTCGGTACACGTCGTGAAGTCGAGGTAGCCCTTCCAGGTGAAGTCCTCGATCTTGCCCCGGCCGAGTACCGCGTCCTCGGCGGGATCCTCGAAGTCGATGTATTCGCGGTCGTACTCCATCGGCAGCAGCGGGCCAAGGCCGTCGGGCAGCCGCTTGAACGTCACGTTGACCGGAGCCAGGCCGATGTGAAGGTGCTTGGAGTGCAACACGATCAGGAGGAACACCAGCATGACGCCGATGTGCAGCAGAAGCGCCACCGTCTCGATGATCTCGTTGACGCCTTCGCCGAGCGGCTCGAGTGCGGCGCCGATGCTGTGCGAGAAGAACGCGCCCCAGCCGTAGGGCAGGTTTCCGGTCGCGACGGCCGCACCGCGGAACAGCGCGTAGGTCCAGATGACGTTGAAGATCATGAAGAGGATCAGCCAGGCGCCGCCGGTGTGCGAACCGTAGAAGCGGGAGTCGCGGCCGTACTCCTTGGGCTCGGAGCGGAGCCTGATGATCGAGAAGGTGATGATGCCGAGCAACACCGCGAGCGCGAAGAAGTCCTGCAGGAAGCCGAGCGCATCCCAGTGCCCGACGAAGGGGATGGCGAACTTCGGGTTGAACAGAACGCCGTAGGCCTCGAAGTAGACGGTCGCCAGGACGAAGAAGCCCCACATGGTGAAGAAGTGGGCGATGCCCGGGATCGACCAGCTCAGCAACTTCTTCTGCCCGAGCACCTCGGTGAACTGCGTGGTGATGCGCGCCTTCAGGTTGTCCTTGCGGGCGCCTTCGTCGATCGTCGGCTGGCCCGACCGGATGAGGTTCGTCAGGAAGAGCACGCGTTTTGCGGCTAAGGCCAAGACGACGGCCGTCAACAGGAGGCCAAGGGTCAGCCTGATCAGAGTCTGCGTGTCCACGCGAAGCCTCCCGGGTTGAAGTCAACGCACAGTGGGGGTCCGGTTACTGCCCGGTAACTTATGCTAGATGCCAGCTCATAGTGGCATCCGTAGCTCTGGCGTCGCTACGAAGGCTGTCCTAACTCACCGGTTGGTTGCGTACGGCCGCAGGGCTGATTGCGCAAGTCGTGGACGTTCGGTGTGGGAAAGCTGTGGCGGTTGTCACGTCGGACGCCTCAGCCGCTCGACCCGAGGATCGCGCGCAGCATCGATAGCAGCTCGGACCGCGACTCCGCGCCCAGCCTGCGCCGGATGCGCGCTACGTGGTGCTCCACCGTCTTGGCCGAGATGAACAGCTGACTGCCGATGTCGCGATAGGGCATGCCCTGCAACAGCAACTCGGCAACTTCGCGCTCCCGTTCGGACAGTCGGAACGACGGCGCCATCGACGAGCTCGCCTGCGCAGGCGCGGCCGCGGCGGGCGCCTCGGTGGCGTCGGTGGCGTCCTCCCCGCCCGGCGCGGCGACCTTGAGGTCGCGGGCCAACTGCAGCATGACCCCCGACACGCGACCGTCGGGCGTCTGGAGGGCCGCCTGGCTCGCGAGCCGGGTCGCGTCCCAGGTGAGCCCGAACTGCGTCAGCGAGCGCGCGGCCGCCGTGACCTCGCCGGTGTCGACGTGGTTGGCCAGCACGCGCAACCAGGTGCGGCCCGCCGACGCCAGCGCGCGCGCGAACGGACTGTGGGGCGCGGCGGCCGTCATCGCCTGACCGTGGGGCGCCACCGACCCCGGGGAGTTGGCCAGGATGCCCGCGTGGACGCCCGACCAGTGCAGAGGGACCGACCACAGCGTCGGATTGCCAAGTCGGTCAAGCAGTTCGAACGCCGAGTCGACGGCGGGCTGGATGAGGTCCACCTGGCGCAGCCGTGCGGCGGCCACCCACAGTTCGCCGAGCGGAAGCAGCGCGAAGACGTCCATGGAGTACTCGCTGAGGACCTCCATCGCGGTATACCAGTGCTTCTGCACGGCACCGCTGTCGCCACCGCGGCGCGCGATGGCGGTCTGCAACGCGGCCGCCCACAGCGCATCACGCCGGTGCAGCTGCGCCCGTGCGACCGACGCGGCATCAGCCGAGGCGGCCGCCAGCTGGCCGTCGAGCATCCGCGCCCACGCCAACAGCAGGGTGTGCCGGTGGGCGACGAAACCGTCGTCGCCGCCGGTCTGCCGCACGGCCCTGGAGATCACGCTGCGGGCGCGCACCGAGTCGCCACCGTGCAAGGCCACCAACGCGATCAGGGCCGCAGGGGTGTCGGGCGTGACGACGTCGGCCGACTGCTCGGTCATCGACTGGGCCAACCTGGCGATCGCCGTGGGGTAGGTGCTGTCGAGGGTGAGCAGCAGCCCCTCGGCCAGGCTGCGGGCCGCGCGCGCGGTCGACGTCGGTGGGCCCGACGCGTCGCCGCTCATCCCGGCCTGCGCCGCCGCGACGTCACCCACGCCGAGGGCCGCCACGACCGCTGCGGCCCCGATGACTGCGTCGGGGTAGGGCCCCAACCACCGGAACAACTCGGCGGCCTGGGCCGCGCTCCCGTCGTGCACGGCGACGCTCGCGCCGATCCGCACCGCCGCGGCCCGCGCTTCGGGGTCGTCGGAGCCGAGCAACTCGTCGGCGAGCCGGCCCGCTGTGGCGCAGTCCCCGGTCAGTGCGAGCGCGTCGGCGAGCTTGGCGTCGATCTCGCGCGCTCCGACGTCGGTCGCGGCGCGATACAGGCGGGCGGCCGTCGCCGGACGCCCCCGATTGTGGGCCGCGAGATCGGTGAGCGCCTCGGCCAGCCGGGCGTCGCGCAGGCCGTGCTGTGCGAGTCGCAGGGCCAGGTCCATCGATAGGGTCGAATTCTGAATCTGCTTCTCCAGCAACGCTTCTTCGACGCGCCGGTGTCGCGCGGCGCCGACGATCTGCGCCACGCTCCGATGCAGTGAGTCGGTGAACGCGGGGCGGTGCGACGGGGCGATCAACCCGCTGGCGCGGGCCACGTCGACCAGTCGTTGCGCCTCGTCCTGGTCCGTTCCCAGCGCGGCGGCGACGTCGTCCGGCCCGAGTTCCTGGCTGAGCGACGAGAGCAGGAGGGTGTCTAGCACGGGTTCGTCGACGAGGCGCAACCGTTCGATCAGCGCGACCCTGGTCGCCGCGGCGACGACGTCCCCTGCCGGTCCCCGGTCGCCGGACGTCACGGCTGCCAGGGCGGGGTGAACCAGGAACGGCAGCCCCTCGGTCGCCGCCATGATCGCCGGAACCAGATTGATCGGTGCGGGACCACCGAGGACGTCGACCGCCAGCCGGTGCACCTCCGCAGGCGTCAGCGGGCCCAGCGCGACGACGGGCGCCTCCCGCATCATGGCCGTGCGCAGGGCGGTGAGTGCGGGTCGATGGGACAGCGGTTCGATCGCGAGCACCATCGTGGCCGCCCGATCACCGACGAGCTCGCGTAGGCGCTCCAACTCCGAGGTGTCGAGGAGGTGGGCATCGTCGATGACCACCGCGGCGTCCGCGGGATCGGCGTCCCGCGGCGCCCTGGCGATCACCGTGAGCCCGGATGCGCGCAACGAGGATCGAATGTCGTTGAGAAGCAACGTCTTTCCCGTGCCGACGCCGCCTGAGACGAGCACCTTCGCGGGCTCCGTGGGCGTCGACGCCCACGACGCAACCGCGGCGCTCGTGGTCACTGACCCGGTGCTACCGGGGCGATCACCGGAGTGGTCGGCGTATCGGGCGGCGGGGCCACCGTGGTCGGCGTGATCGGCGGCTGGGTGGTCGTGACCGGCGGTGGCGTGGTGGTGGGCGGCGGGGTCGTCGTCGTCGGCTGCGTCGTGGTCGTGGTGGTGGGCGTCGTGGTCGTCGTGGTGGTGGTCGTCGTCGTCGTGGTGGTCGTGGTCGTCGTGGGGGACGTGGTGGTCGTCGTGCTGGTAGGTGACGTCGACGTCGGCGTCGGTGAGTTCGAGATCGTCGTCGTGGCCGACGAGCCACCGTTCTCCGACGACTGGGCCGAGGTCAGCGTGGAGAGGCTAGTGGTCACCAAGCCGTTCGCGCCGGTCGACGAGATCGTGACGACCTCGGTGACGGTACCGCTGTCGGTGGAGTTGCCGGTCAGCGTCACCGCGAGCCCGCCGACCGCCAGCAGCGCGGCGGCCGCCGCCGCGCCGAACAGCACGGGCGGCCGTTTGTACCAGGGCAGTGGCGCCGAATCGGGGAGGTCGTCCTCCTCGTCGTGGGCGAACGCCAGCTCTGGCCTGGCGCCCGTCGACGAGTACTCGGACTGGTACTCACCACCGGCGTACGGCACGGGTTCGCCAGTCGGCACGTCGTCATCCTGCGACCATGCCAGCGCGTCCGCGCCGGTGGCGTCGTCGGGCCGCGCGCCCGCCAGGGGGGCGCCCGCTGCCCAGCCCATCGTCGGCGCCAGACCCGTCGGTGCGTCCGCCGTGGGAGCCATGCCGGTCGGTGCCATGCCCGTCTGGGCGTCATCGAATCCGGCGCCGGCGAAACCCGCGGCGGCGACGATGGCCGCGCCGACCGCGCTCGCCAGGACCGGTACCGGGCTGCTCACCACCGGTGCGCGGAGCTGTTCGGAAAGCTGTTGGGTGACAAGCGGTATGGCAGCTCCACCACCGACGGTGGCCACCGCGGAGACGCTGGTGAGCGGAATGCGCAGGCGCTGCAACGTGTCCGTGACCGTCGAGAGCAGGCCGGCCAGCGGCGCCTCGATGAGTCGCTCGAGCTCGGATCGGGTGATGCGGACGTCGGAGGAGTAACCGGGCAGCTCGGCCTGGATCACGGTGGCGGTGTCGGCGGACAGCCGTTCCTTGGCCGCGCGGCATTCATCGCGGAGGCTGCTGAGCGACCCGACCGCCGCCGTGCTGGCGGGGTCTGCGGAGTTGGCGTCGGCGATGCCCGCGACGACGTGGTTGAGCAACGCCTGATCGACCAGATCACCGGAGAAGTCGGGGTATCTGACGGTGCTGCCGATGGGCGTCAGGCCGGAGCGGGCGTCGGCCAAAGTGATGGAGGTACCGCCACCGCCGAAGTCGCACAACACCACCACGCCGTCGGACGGCAGTCCCGGCGCCGTCCGCAGGCCGGCCAGGGCGGCCTCCGCGTCGGGGATCAGCGTGGCGGGGACGCCGCCGGGGGACAGGCCCGGCTTGGCCCGCAGTGCGTTGCGGAGGGTGCCGACGACCCCGGGGCCCCAGTGCGCGGGTACGGCAATGGTGACCGGAGCGCCGCCGCCGGCCGTGCGAGCCATCACGTCCAGGGCCTCGACGAGCACGACCTCGGCGCGGTGGGTGGACCCGTCCGACGCCACCAGGGGCACTGGATCGCCGACCCGTTCCACGAACCCCGTCAGCACGAGCCCGGGCTGATTCTGGCCGGGAAGCTCGCCCACTTCCGGCGGGCGGTCAGAGAAGACGGTGAGGGTCGATCGTCGCGTCACCGGCGCCGCACCGACGCGGGCCGCCACCAAATTCGTGGTCCCGACGGACAAACCCAGCGCTTCGGTCGTTCCGCGTGGTTCGCTCATAAGCACATCCCTGCCGGATCGAAGAAAAATCAGCCCTCACCATAGCGGCTGTCCGGGCCGTTGCGAACGTCATCCCCCTAACGGTCCTGAACCCCTAACGCACCTCCCCCTAATGCCCGGAGGCCGAGGGTGGGCTCAGCACCGATCCCAGGACCGGGCGCCGCCGATAGCATTCGAGCTGACCCAAATACCCGAGCCGACGATTGGACGTACCCGTGGCGAACTCGCTCTTGGACTTCGTCATGGCGCTGGTGCGCGATCCCGACGCTGCCGCCCAGTACGCCGCCAACCCCGCTCAGGCCATTGCCGACGCGAACCTGACCGACGTGACCAGCGCGGACGTTAACCACCTGATCCCCGTCGTCGCCGAGTCGATGTCGGCGGTCGCACCGACCGGCGGAGGCGCCGGTGTCGGCGATCCTCTCCTGGACTCGGCCCACAACATCTGGGCCAGCGGTGCGGCGACGGCGGCGTTCGATGCGTTCGACGACCACCTGCCGCTCCAGGGCGGTGACTGGGCGACGGGAGAACTGGCCGATCAGGTGCGCACCGTGGCCAACGTCGTCAGCCTGCCGGAGGAGTCCGCGCCCACCATCGTCGATCACGGCTTCGGCGAGCCGAGCGTGCCGTCCGTCGCGGCTCCCTCGGAGTTCGACATGGCCCTGGATGCGCCCGTCATCGACGAACCGCACCTCGTCGGGTCCGCGTCGACGGACGACTCGTTCGCCGACCTCCATCACCCGCTCGACGATCATCAGGACCCGTCTCACGACCCGGGTTTCGATGTCCTGACGTGACCCAGCTACCCAGCAATCACGGCAGCGCGGCCAGCAATGGCCGCGCTGTCGTCGTTTCGGGGCTCCATCAGTGCAGGTCAGCGATCCACGTTGTTGGACACCCCTATGTCCCCTAATCCCCTAACGAATGCCCCTAGGGCACCCCGTAACAGCCCCGATCGGCAAGGGGTGGCGGCCCCGTTTCCAGGGCACCGACGGGCCCATAACGTAGTGGACAGATCGCCGGAAGGCCGGCGACATGACCTGAACACCCACCACCGGAAGGCACTCCCATGAACCTCCTCGACTTCATCCTCGACCTGTTCCGCAGCCCCGCGTCGGCGGCCAGCTACATCCAGGATCCCGACGGCGCCCTGCGCTCCGTTGGTCTGCAGAACGTCAGCGCCGCACAGTTCCAGGCCGTCGCCGCCTCGGCGGCACCCGCCGGGGTCCTGCTCGGCGGCGGAAACCCGGTTCAGGGTCTGCAGCACGCGGTCGCCAGCTACCACAACATCCCCGCGGCGTTCTCCCCGCAGACGGCCTTCGCGCCGCAGACGGACTTCGCCAGCCACAACGCCACCGAGCTCGCCAGCAACAACGACACCTCACTACTCAGCCCCGATCAGCACGCTGGCTCCAATGCCCAGCAGGGTGCCTTCAACCTGGGGTTCGGCGACATCACCCTCGGCGACAAGACCAGCAACTCCGCCACCAACGGCGGTGTCGTCAACACCGGCAACGCCGGCGACATCGACACCACCAGCGTCAACGGTGACGGCAACGTGGTCGGCGAGGGCAACAGCGCCAACACCGGCTACATCGAAGGCGGCAGCCACTCGCCGATCCTCATCGGTGAGGGCAACGACACCAAGGTCACCGACACCTCTCAGCACTCCGGCGGCGACATCATCACCGGCAACGAGGGAACCGTCATCAAGGACAACGACATGTCCGGCGGCAACGGCGGCAGCGCCGGTTCGAGTGGCGGCGGCAGCCTGCTCGGCATCGGCACCGGCGGCAACGAGGCCAACGCCGGTGGCGGCGGTGGCGGCGGGTCGATCATCGTCAACGACACCTCGTCGCACTCCACCACCTCGAGCGTCGGCGGCAACCAGACGTCGGTCGGCGGTGATCTGGGCAGCGGCAACCACACCGACAACTCGGTCAACACGAACCTGTCGACGGAGACCGAGACCCACACCGACAACCACGTCGACACCACGGTGGACGACCACAGCTTCACCAGCAACGTGGCCTCGGGCAACTCGACGGATATCGCGTCGCACAACGACACCGATCTGGCGTCGCACAACGACACCAACCTGGATGCCTTCTGATCCAGCCCGACGACTGGCGGGGACTCCTCAGGGGTCCCCGCCAGTCTCGCGTCTACGGTGACGGAAGAAGAGGGAGTTCATGACGCAACCCAACGACCCCCGCAAGGTCGCGCCCGGCGGGCCGGGCAGACGGGTCGAGGTCATCGTCGAATTGATCGATCACAGCACCACGATCGCGGCGGCCTACGACCGGGGCGATCTGGTGGAGCGGCTCGCCAGGGCCAAGGAGCGGATCACCGACCCGCAAATCCGCGTCGTTATCGCCGGTCAGCTCAAGCAGGGCAAGAGCCAACTGCTCAACTCACTGCTCAACGTGCCGGTCGCCCGGGTCGGTGACGACGAGACCACCGTGCTGACGACGGTGGTGTCCTACGGCGAGCAGGCCACCGCCCGGCTGATCGTCGCGCGCGATGAGGGTGCCGAGCCGGAGGCCATCGAGATCCCGGTCGCCGACCTGCGCAACGACCTGCGCCGGGCACCTCAGGCGGGCGGGCGCGAGGTGCTGCGCGTCGAGGTCACCGCCCCCAGCCCGCTGCTCAAGAACGGACTGGCCTTCGTCGACACCCCGGGTGTCGGCGGTCACGGCCAGCCGCACCTGTCCGCGACACTGGGCCTGCTTCCCGACGCCGACGCCATGCTGATGGTCAGCGACACCAGCCAGGAATTCACCGAGCCGGAGATGACCTTCATTCGCCAGGCCGTCGAAATCTGTCCCGTCGCAACGATTCTCGCCACCAAGTCCGACCTGTATCCGCATTGGCGGGAGATCGTCGAGGCCAACGTCGGGCATCTTCGGCGGGCCGGCGTGAATGTGCCCGTCGTGCCGGTGTCCTCGATACTGCGCAGCCACGCCATCCAGATGAACGACAAGGAACTCAACGAGGAGTCGAACTTCCCGGCGATCGTCAAGTTCCTCAGCGAGAAGGTGCTGGGCCGTGAGAACGACCGCATTCGCGACCAGGTGCTCGCCGAGGTGCGGTCCGCGGCCGAACACCTGACGATGGCCGTGGAGACCGAGCTGGCCTCGATCAACGACCCGGAGGCCAGGGATGCACTCAATGCCGACCTCGAGCAGCGCAAGCAGGAGGCGCAGGAGGCTCTGCAGCACACCGCGCTGTGGCAGCAGGTGCTCAACGACGGCATCACCGACCTGACCGCAGACGTCGACCACGACCTGCGGGCCCGGTTCCGCGCCATCACCCAACACACCGAGCACGCGATCGACGACTGCGACCCGACGCAGCACTGGGCCGAGATCGGCGCCGAGTTGGAGAACGCCATCGCCGTCGCCGTCGGCGACAACTTCGTCTGGGCCTACCAGCGAGCCGAGGCCCTCGCCCACGAGGTGGGCCGCACCTTCGCCGAGGCCGGGTTGGATTCGGTGAAGATGCCGCAGATCAACGCCCGCGACATGGGGGCCGGCCTCGGTGAGATGAAGTCCCTGGCCCGCCTGGAGGCCAAGCCGATTGGCAAGGGCCACAAGGTGGTTACCGGGATGCGGGGCTCCTATGGCGGCGTGCTGATGTTCGGCATGCTCACCTCGTTCGCCGGCCTGGGCATGTTCAATCCGCTGTCGCTCGGTGCGGGCCTGGTGCTCGGACGCAAGGCGTACAAGGAGGACATGGAGAACCGCATGATGCGGGTCCGCAACGAGGCCAAGACCAACGTGCGCCGCTTCGTCGACGACGTGTCCTTCATCGTCAGCAAGGAATCCCGCGACCGGCTCAAGGGTGTCCAGCGTCAGCTCCGCGACCACTACCGCGACATCGCGAACCAGACCACTCGCTCACTCAACGAATCGCTCCAGGCGTCACTGGCCGCGGCGAAGATGGAGATGGACGAACGTGACACCCGCGTGCGGGAACTCGAGCGGCGATCGAACATTCTCCGTCAGGTCACCGAGCACGCCGTCAACCTGTCGCCGCGACCGGAGGCGAGCCCCGCCTAAGCTGGTGAGCCGACATGAGTACCAGTGACCGAGTGCGCGCGATCCTCGGCGGCACCGTCCAGGCGTATCGAAGCGACCCCGCCTACCGCGAGCGTCCCGACGTCCACAACGAACTGGACTGGATCGGCCGCCGCCTCAACCAGCCGATCCGCATCGCGCTGGCCGGCACGTTGAAGGCGGGCAAGTCCACACTGGTCAACGCGCTCGTCGGCGAGGACATCGCGCCGACCGACGCCACCGAGGCCACGCGCATCGTGACGTGGTTCCGCAACGGCGCCACGCCCAAGGTGACGGCCAATCACCGCGGCGGGAGACGATCCAACGTGCCCATCTCCCGGGGCGCGGGTCTGACGTTCGACTTCGCCAGCCTCGACCCCGACGACGTCATCGACCTCGACGTCGAGTGGCCCGCCGCCGAACTCATCGACACCACCATCATCGACACCCCCGGCACGTCGTCACTGTCTCGCGACGTCTCCGAGCGGACTCTGCGCCTGCTGGTCCCCGACGACGGCGTCCCCCGCGTCGACGCCGTCGTCTTCCTGCTGCGCACACTCAACGCGGCCGACATCGCGCTCCTCACCCAGATCGGCACGCTGGTCGGCGGATCGGCGGGTGCGCTCGGTGTCATTGGCGTCGCGTCGCGGGCCGACGAGATCGGCGCGGGCCGCATCGACGCGATGCTGTCGGCCAGGGACGTGGCCGCGCGGTTCACCGCCGAGATGGACAAGACCGGAATCTGCCAGGCCGTCGTCCCGGTCTCCGGGCTGCTGGCCCTCACCGCACGCACCCTGCGACAGAGCGAGTTCGTCGCACTCGAGAAGCTGGCCGCGGTGGACGCCGCCGAGCTGGCCAAGGCGATGCTGTCGGTGGACCGGTTCGTCCGCGAGGACGGTGCGGGAGGCCCGGCCCTACCCGTGGATGCCGCCACCCGGGCGGCGTTGCTCGAGCGCTTCGGCATGTTCGGCATCCGGATCTCCATCGCGGTGTTGCGGGCCGGCATCAGCGATTCGGTCGCCCTGGCCGACGAATTGCTGGAGCGCAGCGGGCTCGTCGCGCTGCGGGACGTCATCGATCAGCAGTTCGCGCAACGGTCCGATCTGCTCAAGGCGCACACCGCGCTGCTGTCCCTGCGCCGGTTCGTCGAGGCGAACCCCATCTTCGCGACGCCGTACATCGTCGCTGACATCGATCCGCTGCTGGCCGATACCCACGCGTTCGAGGAGTTGCGACTCCTGAGCCAACTACGCTCGCGGCCAACCACTTTCAACGACGACGAGATGGCGTCGCTGCGGCGCATCATCGGGGGCTCGGGAACCGATGCGGCCAGTCGGCTCGGCCTGCAGCCCGATGCCCCCTACGACGGCCCGCGGGCGGCCTTCGCCGCCTCGCAACGATGGCGGCGTCGCGCCGACCATCCGCTCAACGACCCGTTTACCACCCGCGCTTGCCGGGCGGCGGTGCGCAGTGCCGAGGCGATGGTCGCCGACTTCGCGGCCCAGGGCCGCTAGGGCCGCGGGTACAGCGTCCGGGTCTCGTTCAGCCGGGGGCGCTGACGTGTGGAGGACCCGTCACCGTCGGTCGTCGAGCGCCGCGTCCGCGGCGGAGTCGTCTCGCCGGGGGAGGTGGAGGTGGAGGTGGTGTCCGTACTCGACGTCGTCGTGGTGTCACCGGGGTTGATGTCCGTGGTGACCGGGGGACTTGTGCTGGTGATCGTCTCGGTGCTCGTCGTGGTCGTCGACGGCGCCGTGCTGCTGCCCGACACGCTGGGCTCGAGGTAGTACTGCGCGGGCCCCGGATCGTCGGAACCGCCGGCCATCCAGGAGATCACCAGCCACAGCAGGCCGACCGCCGCGAGGGCGGCCGCGCTGGCGCCGACGACGGTCGAGGTGCGCTCGTGCCACGCGGGCTCGTCGTCCCCAGAGCCGCTTTTGCCGGTCACGGCCTCCGATAGTAGCCGCGGGCGTGCCGCGGCCACCGGGTCAGCCCAGTTGCGGGATGACCTCGGCCGCAAAGTAGTCGACGTGGTCGAGGTCGGACTGATCGAGAACCTGGAGGTACACCCGTTGCACACCGGCCTCGGCGAAGGCATCCATCTTGTCCGCGATCTCGCCGGGCGAGCCCACCAACGGGGAGTTGCTGCGCAGCTCGTCTACCTCGCGGCCGATGACCGCCGCTCGCTTGGCGATCTCGGCGTCGTCACGTCCGGCGCACAGCACGAACGCCGCGGAGTAGGTCACCGAGTCGGGTGTGCGGCCCGCGTCCGCGACCGCCGCGGCGACGCGTCCGTACTGTGTCTTGAGGGTGTCGAGGTCGGCGAACGGAATGTTGAACTCCGAGGCGAACTTCGCAGTCAGGGCGGGAGTCCGCTTGGGTCCGCCACCGCCAATGATGATCGGCGGGGTCGGCGTCTGCGTGGGTTTCGGCAGCGCAGGCGAGTTGGTGATGGAGTAATGCGTGCCGGTGTAGTCGAAGGTCTCGCCGACGGGGGTGCCCCAGAGGCCGGTGATGATGTCCAACTGCTCGCTCAGCCGGTCGAAGCGTTCGCCGAGCGGCGGGAACGGGATGGCGTACGCCTCGTGTTCGGCCTCGAACCAGCCTGCCCCGATACCCAGTTCGACACGGCCGCCACTCATTTCGTCGACCTGGGCGACGGAGATGGCCAGCACGCCGGGATGCCGGAAGGTGGCCGAGGTGACCATCGTGCCCAACCTGATCGTCGACGTCTCGCGGGCGATGCCGCCCAGCGTCACCCACGAGTCGGTGGGCCCCGGCAGGCCGTCACCGGCCATGGCGAGGTAGTGGTCGGAGCGGAAGAACGCCGAGTATCCGGCTGCCTCCGCGGTCCTGGCTACTGCCAGCTGATCGGCGTAGGTGGCACCCTGCTGCGGTTCGACGAAGACGCGGAAGTCCATGCGCCCAGCCTAGGGGCCGGAACTACAGCCCGCGCTTTCCGCCCCGCACCGCGGCGACGGCGTCGTCATCACCGGCGAAGGCGACCTTGGCCTGGTCCCGCCCGGAGATGAACATCAGCAACTCGCCGGGTTCTCCGGTGACCGTGACGGCGGAACCCTTGCCGACGGTGGCCAGGGTCTTCCCGTCGGGGGTCCGCAACGACACCTCAGCCGGCGTCTTCGACATCGTCATCCGCGACATGAGACCGACCTGCCGCGCGACCGACGCCGTCGTCTCAGCATCGAGTTCCCTTGGCTGCCAGTCACTTCGAGCCCGCCGGACGTCTTCGTGGTGGATGAACATCTCGGCGACGTTGACGAAGGGGTCCAGCAGCTTGAACGGCGAGAGCAGCGGTGGGCCCGACGCGATCTGGTCCAGCAGCACGTTCCAGTCGTTCGCGGCGGCCACCTGGGTCTGTACGCGCTCGGTGTAACCCGCCAACTTCGGGATCAGGATGCCCGGCGCAGCGTCGAGCCGCCGTTCCCTGATGACCAGGTGTGCGGCCAGGTCGCGGGTGTTCCAGTCCCCGCAGAGCGTGGGCTGGTCCGGTCCGACGCCGCGCATCGTCGTGACGAGTGCGGCGCGTTCCCGCTGAGCTACGGATTGGCTCATGGCTATCTTCCCTTGTCTAGTGCTCGATCCAAGTTTATGGCGGCGCTGATGAGTGCGAAGTGAGTGAACGCCTGCGGAAAGTTACCAACCTGGTCACCGGTGGCGCTGACTTGTTCGGCATACAGGCCGACGTGGTTGGCGTAGGTGAACATCTTCTCGAGCGCCAATTGGGCATCGTCGAGGCGACCCGCCCGGGTCAGCGCCTCGACGTACCAGAAGGAGCACAGCGAGAAGGTGCCCTCCTCGCCGTCGAGTCCGTCGGATTCCGGTGAGTAGCGGAAGACCAGCGTGTCGGTGACCAGGTCCTCCTCGACCGCCTTGAGCGTGGACAGGAACTTGGGGTCGGCCGGGGAGAGGAACTTGACCATGGGCATCAGGAGCACGCCGGCGTCGAGGTCGGTGCCACCCTCGGTTTGGGTGAAGGCCTGCAGCTCGTCGTTCCAGGAGTGGGACATGATGCGTTCGTAGATGTCGTCGCGCGTCTTCGACCACAGGACGAGATCGCCGGGCAGCCCGCGTTGGCGGGCGATGCGAATCGTGCGCTCCAGTGCGACCCAGCAGAACATCCGCGACGTGGTGTACGCACGGTGCTCGCCACGCACCTCCCACATGCCTGCGTCGTCGCGGTCCCAGTTCTTCATCACCCAGTCGATGACTTCGATCACGTCATCCCAGGCGTCGCTGCTGATGCCGGCGCCGTACTTGTTGAACAGGTACACCGAGTCGATGAGCTCGCCGTAGATGTCGAGTTGAAGTTGATCGACCGCTGCGTTGCCGATGCGCACCGGCTTGGAGTCGCGGTAGCCACGCAGGTGCCCGAGTTCCACCTCTTCGACGGGCCGCTTGCCGTCGATGTCGTAGAGCACGCGCAGCGGTCCGACGCCGTCGTTCTGCACACGTTCCTCGCCGAGGCGCTCCGACAGCCACGCCGTGAACGCACTGGCCTCTTCCGTGAAGCCGAGTCGTAGCAGGGCATACAGGCTGAAGCCGGCGTCGCGGACCCAGACGTAGCGGTAGTCCCAATTGCGGCTGCCGCCAATGAATTCCGGGATGCTGGTGGTGGGTGCGGCGATGATGGCGCCGGTCGGCTCGTGGGTCAACAGCTTGAGGGTGATCGCGGATCGGTGCACCGTCTCGCGCCACCGGCCGACATAGCGGGACTTGCTGAGCCACGACCGCCAGTAGGACGCCGTGGCGTCGAGGAGTTCGTCGGTCATGTCTACGGCGTTGCTCGACGGCGCGTCGTCACCGTCGAGGATCTCGAGTACGAACAGTGCGCTGTCGCCTTGCGTCAGTTCGACTTCCGCGCAGACGCAGGTGTTGTCCGAGCCCTCGTCGATGGTCAAGTCGGTCGATGCCACCAGCCCGAGGCGCACTCCGTCGCCGGTGATCAGCACCCCGTCGCCGCTCTCCTCGGCGATGCAGTGCTCACGCCCGTAGTCTGGTCTGGCGTCGACCCGCATGTGCATTGTGATCTTGCCGCGGACGCCACTTACCCTGCGCACCAAGCGTTGTCGGTGCTCTGGATCGCCGGCGCCGAGCACCGGCATGAAGTCGTGCACTTCCGCGACGCCGTCGGGAGTGAGGAACCGCGTGATCAGGACGGCGGTGTCGGGGAAGTAGAACTGCTGCGTGCGCGATATCGGACCGTTCGGCGCAAGCCGCCAGGAGCCGCCGTGCTCGGTGTCGAGGATCGCCCCGAACACGCTCGGCGAGTCGAAGCGTGGCGCACAGAACCAGTCGATGGTTCCGTCGGTGCCAACCAGTGCGCAGGTCCGTAGGTCGCCGATCAGGCCGTGGTCGGCGATCGCCGGCCAGTCGTCAGGCATCGGGCAGCCGCCACCCCTCCGGCCCGGCCAAGCTGATTGCCTCCTGGGGACCCCACGATCCGCGCTCGTAGGACAGCGGTGTCGGCGGCGCGTCGAGCACCGGCTGGCAGATCTGCCACAAGCGGTCGACCTCGTCGGCGCGGGTGAACAGCGTCTGATCGCCGCGCATCACGTCGAGCAGGAGCCGCTCGTAGGCCTCCAGGGGAACGTCGTCGGGATCTTCGTCGCCGATGTCCAGATGAAAGGTCAACGGCATCAATTCCATTCGCGGTCCCGGTCGTTTCGCGACGAGGCTGACGCCGAACACCGGGGTGTCGCTCAACTCGATCGTCAGCTGGTTGGGTCCGTAGTCGCCCTCGTCGAAGCGGCCCATCGGTGGCGTGCGGAAGGTCAGCGTGACGGTGCGCCGGGTGGCGGCGAGCGCCTTGCCGGTCCGTAGGTAGAACGGAACGCCCTGCCACCGCTCGGTGTCGACGAAGGCCTCCAGCGCCACGAACGTCTCGACGCTCGAGTCGTCGGCGACGCCGTCCTCGTCGAGATAGCCGTCGTACTGGCCAAAGACCACCCGCTCGGGGTCAAGCGGCTGCATGGCGGCGAACACCTTGGCCTTCTCGTTGCGCAGGGACTCCTCGTCGATTCGGACCGGCGGCTCCATCGCCACGAATCCGAGGACCTGGCACAGATGGGTGGAGATCATGTCGCGGAAGCAGCCCGTGGACTCGTAGAAGGCGCCGCGGCCCTCGATGGTCAGCTCTTCGGGGACGTCGATCTGGACCGACACGACGTGCTCCCGATTCCACGCAGGCTCGATCAGGCCGTTGGCGAAGCGCAGCGCCAGGATGTTCTGCACCGCCTCCTTGCCGAGGAAGTGGTCGATGCGATACACCTGCTGCTCGCTGATCACGTCCTTCAGCGCAGCGTCCAGTTCGCGGGAGGAGTCCAAGTCGGTGCCGAACGGCTTCTCGACCACCACCCGGGCGTCGTCGGTCATGTGCTCGCGGCCCAGCATGCCGATCATCGCCTGCATGGCGGTCGGTGGCACGGACAGGTAGATCAGGGTGCGCGAATCCTCGCCAAGGCGTGAGTGGGCATTTTTCACGGCAGCGGCCAGGTCCGCCCCGTCGTCGGCGTCCGAGGTCTGAAAGGTGCAGCGGCCCAACAGATCCTCGAGGACATCGGTGTCGATGTCGTCGACGGAGTCCTCCAGCCCGCTGCGCACCTTGGCGCGGAACTCCTCGTCGGACCCGGGGGAGTGGCGGCCCGATCCGATGACCGCGTACTCCTCGGGCAGCCGGGACGCCGCGGCGAGGCGGTACAGGCCGGGAAAGAGCTTGCGCTTGGCCAGGTCTCCCGTCGCACCGAAAAGCACGAAGACGTGCGGGCCAGGACGCTCCTCGGCGCTCATGCGGCGACCGACACGTCGAGGGGGGCGTTCTGGCGGGTCTGGTCGTGATGCGTCACCGGGACTCTTTTCCCATTGCGACGACTCGGCTAAACGTCTAGAAGACTTCGACACCCTCGATGGCCACGAACATGCCGTGCCCGGTGCCGTCGTTGGTGAAGCGGGTGCCGTCCTCGGTCGCGACGACCGTCCACCCCTCCGCCGAGTAGGTCTGATAGTCGAGCGTGACGACCGGGATGTCGCCCAGGTTGCCGACGACCCACTCCATGGCCCCGGCCGCGGAGACCCGGACGCCGTAGGCCGGCACGCCGTTGACCACGGGCGCATTGGCGAACTGAGCCTCGCAGGCCACCTCTGCGGCGTTGATCTGGCAACGCGTCTGGCCCGATTTCGTCTCGACGAAGACGTAGCCGTTCTCCGGCGGGAGGACTGTGTTCGCCGGCGGCGCAGCGGTCGCCGACGGTGTCGGAGGCAGGGCGGTCGGGGTGGGCGTCGATCGAGTCGGCTGCGACGTGGGGAAGCTCGGCTCGGTGGGGTTGCCGGCGTTGCCCTGCGGGTGGCCCGAGATCGTGGACTGGCAGCCCGCCAGGAGCGCGCCCGCCGCCAGCAGGCTCGCCGCGATCAGCTGCACCCTCATCGACGTCAAGATTACGCAGTCAGTGACGGAAGTGACGCCTGCGACTCACCCGTCAGTCGAACAGGTCGGGCTGTTCGCGGGTGATCTTGGCGAACAGCGGCTGGAAGCTGAACCAGCCCGCGAAGTGGCTCCCCACCTGACCGCGGGTGAGCGCGGCCATCTCCTCGTCGATGAGGACGGGGGTGCCCGCCGCCTCGGCCATCAGCTGCGCCTGGCAGGACCGCTCCATCGTGATGAACCACCACGCGGCCTCCTCCACCGAATGCCCGACGGTGAGCAGGCCGTGGTTGCGCAGGATGGCGGCCTTGCGGTCACCGAGGGCGTGCGCGATGCGCTTGCCCTCCTCGAGGTCGAGGACGACGCCCGAGTAGGCGTCGAAGAGGGCGTGGTCGTCGTAGAAGGCGCACGCGTCCTGCGTGATCGGGTCGAGCACCCGGCCCAGGGTCGACCACGTCTTGCCGTACACCGAATGCGAGTGGGCGGCGCCGATCACGTCCGGACGCGCGGCGTGCACCTGGGAGTGGATGGCGAACGCGGCCTGGTTCACCGGCATGTCCCCGTGCACGATCTCGCCATCGTGGCGCACCAGCAGGAGGTCGCTGACCCGGATGTGCCCGAAGTGCATCCCGAACGGATTCACCCAGAAGTGGTCGGTGAACTCGGGGTCGCGGGCGGTGATGTGCCCGGCCACGCCCTCGTCGAACCCGAACCGACTGAACAGCCGGAACGCCGCGGCGAGATTCTGCTTGCGGTGCAGCCGCTCCTCCTCGACCGTGCGGTCGGTGCGGGGAAGCAGCGCGGCGACGTTCCCGCCCGCAAGCTTCTTGGCGTCTTCGATTCCGGTATCGGCCATGGGGTCGATCGTACGACCGCTAGAGGGGCAGCAGGATGTTCTTCACGCTGGGATCGGTGGCCAGGTACTGCTGCACGGCCGGGTCCTTGAACGTCTCGACGAGCTTCTTGACGTTGTCCGTCTCCGCCCACTTGCTGCCGATGGTGAGCTGCCCGGCGAACTCGTCGGGAGCCGGCGGCGCGAAGATCTGGTGGCTGATCGGAATCTTTGCGGCCAGGTAGTACTCCGTGTAGCCGACCGCCGCGTCGAGGTCCGGCAGCGATCGCGACTGGGCGGCGAAGTCGAGCAGGGTGAACTTCAGGTTCCTGGGATTGGCGACGATGTCCTTCTGGGTCGCCTGGAACTTGTCCACCGCCGGGTTCAGCGTGATCAGTCCCGCGCGCTCGAGCAGCCAGAGCCCCTGGGCCTCGTTCGCCGGGTCGGAGTACAGCGACACATTGGCGCCGTTGGGCAACTGGGACGGATCGGTGTACTTGTCCGACCAGATCCCGAAACCCCATCGGAAGACCGGTGTCGCAGCCGTCTCGCGGAAGTCGGGGTTGGCCTCGAGCACCTGGCCGAGCCACAACTCGTGCTGATAGATCGTGCCCGCGACCTCACCGTCGCTGACGGCCCGGTTGATGGTGTTGCTGTCGGCCAGACCGCGGAACGCCACCTTGATGCCGTGCCTCGGCGCGACGTCGGTGGCGATGAACTCGATCAGAGCCTGCTCTGCCGCGTTGCCCTCGTTGGTGGCGACTACCAGGGTGGCGCCGGGGATTTCGTTGGGGGACTTGGTGTCGCCAAAGAACAGGAACCTGGCGGAGACGACCGCGACCACGACGACGATGAGCCCGACCGCGGGCCAGATCCACTTGGATCGGCGTCGCAATTCGAATCCGTGGTCGTCGGATTCGTCGACTTTGGTGGGTGTGGTTGTCATGAAGGACCTTTCGAGATCAGACGGCGATTGCGCGTCGGCGTTGTGGACGGATGGCACCGGACCGAAGCCGGCTGTGGGGTGTGGTCAGGCGAACGAGGGCGTCACCGGTGAGCTGGACGGCGGCCACCGTGACGACGAGGATCACGATGGTGGCCAGCATGACGCCCTGGTCGAATCGCTGATAGCCGTAGGTGACTGCGACATAACCGATTCCGCCGGCGCCGATGGTGCCCGCGATTGCCGAATACTCGATCATCGCGATGACGTTGATGGTCAGACCACCGATGATGGACGGTACGGCCTCGTTGAGCTGCGCGGTGCGGATGATCTGCAGGCGCGACCCGCCCGAGGCGCGGGCCACCTGCACGGCCGACGGAGGCACCGACCGCAGCGAGTTCTCGACGATCCGGGTGAAGAACGCGATACCCGCCAGCGACATCGGCACCACCGCGGCCGCGATACCGATGTTGGTGCCGGTGATGAAGCGGGTGAACGGCATGATCGACGCCATCAGGATCAGGAACGGCAGCGAGCGGCCGATGCTGATGATCCAGCTCAAGACCGTATGCAGGCCGGGGTTCTCGAACAGCCCGCCGGGTGCCAAGTTGTGCACCAGCGCGCCAAGCGGCACGCCGACGATGACGACGATCGCCATCACGATGCCCACCATGATCAACGTGTCGAGCAGGGCTGGCAGTAACAGTTCGGGCAGTTCGCCGACGGGTACCTTGGCGTTGGCGAGCAGGGTCTCGGTCATGCCACGCCCTCCAGCGCCTTGGCCCGTGGCGAGTCGTCGGCGAGGTCGGCGGCGAGCCCGTAACGCGCGAGCACCTCCCGCACGTCGTCGCCGAGCTCGGCGGGCACGCCCAGCGTCACCCCGCCAACGCTGACGCCGCCCACCACCTGAACCGAGGCGCCGAGGACCGACAGTGGCACGTCCAAGTCTCGCGACGCTTCGGCTATCCAGTCGGCGGGGACGTCGGGGGCGTCATAGACGATGTTCCAGAGTTGTTGTCCCGCAGTTGGTTCAGCATCAGTGCGCTGCGGTCGCAACTCCGATCCCAACGATGATCGAGGATCGGTCAACAGGTCGACGATACGGCCCGACTCGACGATGCTGCCGTGATCCAACCGGGCCACCGAGTCGGCGATCTTCAGCACGGTGTCCATCTCGTGGGTGATGAAGACGATGGACAGGTTGAGGTCGTCGCGAAGTTCTCGCAGCAGGTCGACCACCGAGTCCGTGGTAGTGGGATCGAGCCCGGCCGTCGCCTCGTCGGACAGCAGCACGGAGGGCCGCAGCGCCAAGGCCCGGGCGATGCCGACCCGCTGGCGCTGGCCTCCGGACAGTTGGAACGGATAGTGTCCGGCGCGTTCGGCCAGCCCGACGCGATCGAGCAGCTCGGCGACGCGCCGCGTGGCCTCCGAGGGGGTGACGCCCAGGTATTGCAGTGAAAGGGCCACGTTCTCGGCCGCGGTGCGCCGTTCGAGCAGACCCGCCGACTGGAATACCGTGCCGATGCGCCTGCGCGCTACCCGCAGCTTTCGGGACGACAGGGTCGTCAGGTCCTCACCGTTGACGACGACCGATCCGGACGTGGGTGGGGTGAGGAGGTTGATGCACTGTGCGAGCGTGCTCTTACCCGCTCCGCTGGGGCCCACCACGGCGAGGATCTCACCGGCGTCCACCCGGAAGGTGACCCCGTCGAGCACCACCGTCTGATGTTCACCACGTCCGTAGGACTTGGTCAAGTTCGTCAGTTCGATCACCGGGGAAGGTTCTCAGAACTGCTCGTGTCGAAAACACCGTTGCGATCACCGTGAGTGCAGCGCCGATCGGTTTGACGCCAGCACGGTCACACTGCTGCGACGGGAAATACACCAGGCCCTCCCCCGGGGATTGGTTGGGGAGGGCCTGGTGGGTCCTGGGGTGTTTCGGGCCGGGCCTACTTGCCGTTGAGGTGGGCGATGTAGGCGGGGCCGTGGTTGTCGTGCCAGCCGGGCTTGGCCGTGGGGGCTGGCGTGGCGTAGGTGCCGGGGCTGTAGGCGTAGCCGGGGCCGGTGGGCTCGGTGTTGGTGACCGCGTTGGCGGTGCCGGCCAGGCCGAGTGCGGCGGCGCCGAGGATGGCGGTGGCGGCGATGGTGCGCGTGATGGTGTTCATGTCGACTCCTTTTGTCTGAGTGCCGTTTTCGGCGTTGGGACAACTATCTCGCGCCGCGCGCCTGGCGTCTGTCGGGGGATTGGTGGATGAACCGGATGAATGCCGTATCCACCGAATGGGGGAACGCCGAGCGTTCGCCGAGCGCTTAGACCCGCGAGTGTGCGGTGTCATCCGCCACGCGCCGGGGGAGGCGGATGGGTGCGCACACTCGACGGGCTCGGCGGGCTGCGTGGGGAATGAATCACCCACCCGGCCCGTTGACCCAGTCGACAACTTGAGTGAATCAGGCTCAACTCTGGCTTGACAGCCGCGTACCCGCGGGGGCAAGCTTGAGCGTGGTCCACTCAGACCCGTAAGCATTTCTCTATTCAGGAGGCAGTAACTATGGCTCGTGCGGTCGGTATCGACCTCGGGACCACCAACTCCGTCGTCTCGGTGCTCGAAGGCGGCGAACCCGTCGTCGTCGCAAACTCAGAGGGCTCCCGTACCACCCCGTCCGTGGTCGCGTTCGCGCGCAACGGTGAGGTGCTGGTCGGTCAGCCCGCCAAGAACCAGGCGGTCACCAACGTCGACCGGACAATCCGTTCGGTCAAGCGCCACATCGGCACCGACTGGTCCGTCGAGATCGATGGCAAGGACTACACCTCGCAGGAGATCAGCGCGCGCATCTTGATGAAGCTCAAGCGCGACGCCGAGAGCTACCTGGGCGAGGACATCACCGACGCGGTCATCACCGTGCCCGCCTACTTCAACGACGCGCAGCGTCAGGCCACCAAGGAAGCCGGCCAGATCGCCGGCCTCGAGGTCCAGCGCATCGTCAACGAGCCCACCGCGGCGGCGTTGGCCTACGGCCTGGACAAGGCCGACAAGGAGCAGACCATCCTGGTCTTCGACCTCGGTGGCGGCACGTTCGACGTCTCGCTGCTCGACATCGGCGACGGTGTCGTCGAGGTCCGCGCCACCTCCGGCGATAACCACCTCGGTGGCGACGACTGGGACGACCGGATCGTCACCTGGCTGGTGGACAAGTTCAAGGCCTCGGCGGGCATCGACCTGACCAAGGACAAGATGGCCATGCAGCGTCTTCGCGAAGCGGCCGAGAAGGCCAAGATCGAACTCAGCTCGGGCCAGTCGACGTCGATCAACCTGCCCTACATCACGGTCGACGCGGACAAGAACCCGCTGTTCCTCGACGAGCAGCTCAGCCGCGCGGAGTTCCAGAAGATCACGCAGGACCTGCTGGACCGCACCCGCAAGCCGTTCCAGTCGGTCATCAAGGACGCGGGCGTCTCGGTCTCCGAGATCGACCACGTCGTGATGGTCGGTGGCTCCACCCGCATGCCCGCCGTGACCGAACTGGTCAAGGAGATGAGCGGCAAGGAGCCCAACAAGGGCGTCAACCCGGACGAGGTCGTGGCCGTCGGTGCCGCGTTGCAGGCAGGTGTGCTGGCCGGTGAGGTCAAGGACGTCCTGCTGCTCGACGTGACCCCGCTGAGCCTCGGCATCGAGACCAAGGGTGGCGTGATGACCAAGCTGATCGAGCGCAACACCACCATCCCCACCAAGCGGTCGGAGACCTTCACCACCGCCGACGACAATCAGCCCTCGGTGCAGATCCAGGTCTTCCAGGGTGAGCGCGAGATTGCCTCGGCCAACAAGATGCTCGGCAGCTTCGAGCTGACCGGCATCCCGCCCGCCCCGCGTGGCACGCCCCAGATCGAGGTCACCTTCGACATCGACGTCAACGGCATCGTGCACGTCACCGCCAAGGACAAGGGCACCGGCAAGGAGAACACGATCAAGATCCAGGAGGGCTCCGGCCTCTCCCAGGAGGACATCGATCGGATGATCAAGGACGCCGAGGCACACGCCGATGAAGACCGCAAGCGTCGCGAAGAGGCCACGGCCCGCAACGACGCCGAGGCGCTGGTCTACCAGACCGAGAAGTTCATCAAGGAACAACGTGAGGCCGATGGCGGCTCCAAGGTCCCCGAGGAGACGCTGTCCAAGGTGGAGTCCGCCATCACCGAGGCGAAGTCCGCCCTCGAGGGCAACGACATCACGGCGATCAAGTCCGCGATGGAGAAGCTCGGCGTCGAGTCCCAGGCCCTCGGCCAGGCGATCTACGAGGCCACCCAGGCCGAGCAGGGCGGAGGTGCTGGGGCCGACGGCTCCTCGAACGCCGACGACAACGTGGTCGACGCGGAGGTCGTGGAGGACGACGAGCAGGAGCGCAAGTGACTCAGGAGAACGATCCGCACGAGCCGGTGACCATCACCGACAAACGGCGCGTCGATCCCGAGACGGGTGCTGTGCGTGATGCAGGCGCGGCGTCGACCCCCAGCGGGTCGGCGCCGGAGCCGGCACCCGCGAACGACGAGGCCGCCGAGCTCAAGGCCACGCTGCAACGCGTCAAGGCGGAATACGACAACTACCGCAAGCGCTCCGTGCGACAGGAACAGGCTGCGGCCGAACGCGGTAAGGCCTTCGCGGCCACTCAGTTGATGCCGGTGCTCGACGACCTCGAGCGTGCCCGCCGCCACGGTGACCTGGAGTCCGGTCCACTGAAGTCGGTCGCCGACAAGCTCACGGCCGCCATGCAGACCATCGGGCTGGTGCCCTTCGGTGTGGAGGGCGATCCGTTCGACCCGTCGTTGCACGAAGCCGTGCAGCACGAGGGCGACGGCAGCAACCCGGTGATCGGCTCGGTGATGCGTCAGGGTTACCGCCTCGGCGATGGCCCGGTGCTCCGGCACGCGATGGTCGGCGTCGTCGATTCCCCCGACACGAACGAGGTTTCGGACCCCGTTGGTGACCAGAGTGGCGACGACGACTCAGAATCAGACGAGTAAGCAGGAACGACGATGCAGAAGGGTGAGGAGGTGACGCACCATGGTTCAGCGCGAGTGGGTTGAGAAGGACTTCTACAAGGAGCTTGGCGTCACCTCCGACGCCAGCGACAGCGAGATCAAGTCCGTCGCACGCAAGTTGATGGCCGAGAACCATCCCGACCGCAATCCGAACGACCCGGTGGCCGAGGAGCGGTACAAGGCCGTGGGCGAGGCCAAGGACGTCCTCCTGGACAAGGCCAAGCGCAAGGAGTACGACGAGACTCGTCGGCTCTTCGCCAACGGCGGCGGTCGCCGATACAGCGGTGGCGGCGGTGGCGGTAACTTCGGCGGATTCGGCGGCGACGGAGCCGAATTCAACCTCGGCGATCTGTTCGACGCCGCTCCGCAGTCGGGCGGGGCCAACATCGGCGACCTGTTCGGCGGCCTCTTCGGCCGGGGCGCACAGCAGCCACGGCCCAGCCGTCCGCGGCGCGGCAACGACCTGGAGACCGAGACGGAACTGTCGTTCCTCGAGGCCACCAAGGGCGTCGCCATGCCGCTGCGGCTGACCAGCCCCGCGCCGTGCACCAACTGCCACGGCAGCGGCGCGCGTCCGGGCACCAGCCCGAAGGTGTGCCCGAGCTGCAACGGCGCCGGCGTCATCAACCGCAATCAGGGCGCCTTCGGGTTCTCCGAGCCGTGCACCGAATGCCGGGGCAGCGGCTCGATCATCGAGGATCCGTGCGACGAGTGCCGCGGCACGGGAGTGACGACCCGCACGCGCACCATCAACGTGCGGATCCCACCCGGTGTCGAAGACGGTCAGCGCATCCGCCTCGCGGGTCAGGGCGAAGCCGGTCTCCGCGGCGCCCCCTCGGGGGATCTGTTCGTGACCGTGCACGTGCGCCCGGACAAGGTGTTCGGCCGCAACGGTGACGACCTCACCGTGACGGTACCGGTCAGCTTCCACGAATTGGCGCTGGGCGCAACGCTTTCCGTGCCGACGCTGGAGGGCAAGGTCGGGGTCCGGGTACCCAAGGGCACCTCCGACGGTCGAATCCTGCGGGTGCGGGGCAGGGGCGTCCCCAAGCGCGCAGGCGGTCACGGCGACCTGTTGGTCACCGTGAAGGTCGCGGTTCCGCCGAACCTCGAGGGTGAGGCGGCCGAGGCACTCGAGGCCTACGCGAAGGCGGAGCGGGCCGCCGGGTTCGACCCGCGGGCCGGATGGACGGGCGCGTGATGGGCGCCGGCAACCACGAGGAGACCGCCCGCGGCTTCCTGATCTCGGTGGCCGCCGAGCTCGCCGGCATGCACGCGCAGACGCTGCGGACGTACGACCGGCTCGGGCTGGTCAGTCCGCAGCGCAGTTCGGGGGGCGGGCGCCGATACTCCCAGCACGACGTCGACCTGCTCCGCGAGGTGCAGCGGCTGTCCCAGGACGAGGGCGTCAACCTGGCCGGGATCAAGCGCATCATCGAGCTGACCAATCAGGTCGAGGCTTTGCGGTCGCGGATGAGTGAGATGGCCGACGAGTTGGATCGGCTGCGCGCCAATCAGCGGCGCGACGTCGCGGTGGTGCCGAAGAGCACGGCGCTGGTGGTGTGGCAGCCCCGATCCGTCCGCCGTCGGCGTCAGGAGTAGCAGGCGCCGTCGCTTAGGTGACCTTCACGGAGAACACTGCCGATTCCGGCCTGCCCGCGACGGCGAAGCGGTAATTGCCGCGGCGCAACGCATCCGTGGGCGCCGCCATCGGTTCGATCGCGACGATGTCGTCGCTGCTCGGCGCGAAGAGTTGGGCGGCGGGGTAGCCCTTGACGAACGTGAGCTCCACGCGTCGGTCGCCACCCGACAGGGTGAACCGCGCGCCGGCGGGCACCTGATCGAAGCCATCGTCGTACACGTCGGCACCCAGCGGTTCGGCGGAACCGATCCAGTCTTCGTGCGCGCCCGTCGGGATGCCCCAGTTGTCCACCGGTAGATGCCGCATCGTCGGGGTCTCCAGCAGCCAGTCCGAGCGCGGGACGCCGGGCACCGTCAGGTACGGGTGGTACCCGAAGCACAGCGGCACTGATGCGGCGGTCGTCGGCATCACCGTGGTCTCGATGGTCAGGGTGCGGTCGGTGAGCGTCGCCTTCTGCGTGAGGACATGGGGAAACGGGAACGACGCGAGCAGCCGCGGCTTGCCGCCGTAGTCGAGGACGGCCGTCAGGGAATGGGCCGAACGCTCCGTGACGAGCCAGCCGGGGTAGGCGGCCAGCACGCCGTGGATCGGCACGCCGTGTTCGTCGGTCCGCACGCCGCCGGTGCCGGGCGTGAGCGTGACGACGGCGCCGTTGATCCCATACTTGCTGGCGCTCAACCGGTTTGCCCACGGATACAGGATTGGTATGCCCATCGTCTTACCCGCGGTGATGTAGGCATCGAGGCCGCGGCGCTGACCGAGAAACTCGTGGTCGCCATCGCGGAGCGACGTGGCCACCATCCCCGCCAGCGGCACGAAGGTGGCGGTCACCGAGGATGACGGGTCGGTCAGCGTGATGGCTTCGAACTCGGACATCCGGAGATTCTGTCACGCTCAACTGGCGAGTGGATCGTGTTGGATGCCGAGCGGATCGGCACCCCTGGCGATCAGCGCCGCCTTCGTGGCCGTCACCATCTGCGGTCCGCCGCACACCAGGATCTGGCGGTCGCCCCATGCCCCGTACCTCGTCACCACCTCGGGCAGCGTGCCGGTCTGGCGGACGTGCAGACCGCGTGGCGGAGTCACGGCCGGGTAATCGGCCGCCCACGGCGGATCGGTGGAGTACTCCGACACCGGGGTCACCGACAGCCACGGGTTGGTCGCCGCGACCTGCCACAGCGTCTTCAAGTCGTAGAGATCGCAGGGGAACCTAGCGCCGAAGAACAGGTGCACGCGCGGGTTCACCCCGAAGCGGCTCAGGTCCATGATGATCGACCGCAGCGGGGCGAGACCCGTCCCACCGGCCACCATCAGCACGTCACCGCCGTCGCGGTCGACGTGCATCGCGCCGTGCGGGTTGGACAGTCGCCACCGGTCGCCCGGCTTGGTCTCGCCGACGATGGCGGTGCTGACCATGCCGCCGGCCACCGAGCGCACGTGGAACTCGATGGCGCCACCGCGGTCGGCCGGGATCGACGGGCTCAGATACCGCCAGCGACGTGGCCATTGCGGCACCTGGACGGTGACGTACTGGCCGGGATGGAAGTACAGCGGATCGTCCAGCTGCAACCGGATCACCGAGACGTCGCGGGTGACCCGCAGGTGTTCGATCACCGTACCGTCGTGAAACGGTGGCCCCTTCTCGGCGTCCGCGGCACCCCGCATGATGCCGACGAACAACTGGACGGCCTGCTGGGCAGTGTCGGCGAGCCGATCGTCCCACTCGTCGATCAGGTGGCTGCGCAACGTAGTGATCAGCGCGTCCTGCATGCTGTCGTAATGCCGTTGCACGACACCGTATTTGCGGTGATCCCGACCCAGTTGAGCCAGGAACGCGACGGGTTCCTCGGCGCGCTGCTCGACCAGCTCGCCGAGGAGCCAGGTCATGGCCGTCGCGAACGCGGTGCGCTGATGATTCAGATCGGGTGGGAACAGATCGCGAACCGCGGTGTCGATGGCGAACCATCGGGTGTAGAACCGGCGGATCAGCTCGTCGGAACCGGCCCCGGGGTCGACCGCGGCGCGCAGCGTCGCAAGCGCATCACGGTCGTCGAGTCCCACGCCCTCGATCTTAGGCGCTGAGCCGTGGAGTCCGACTACAGCCCGTGAATCCCCTTGTACAGCACTAGAAGTCCGAGAACGACGAGGATCCCGGCGACCAGAGTCGCGTGCTGGGCCTCCATCCAGTCCTTGAGTCGGGCCAAGGGCTGATCCAGCCGGTCGCCGGTCACCGCATACGCCAGGATGGGCAGCACGACGGTGGACGACGCGATGAGGACGTAGTACAGCACGCCGAGCGTCGCACCGGTGCGGCCCAGGCCCTCGGTGCCGATCGCCAGGCCGGCCGCGGCGCACATGAACAGGACCTTCGGGTTGACGACGACCAGGACCATCGCGGTGAGGAAGGCGCGCGGCGGGGTGATCTTCGCGAAACCGCTCATCCACTTCGGTGCGTGCTCGGCCCGGTGGCGGGTCAGCCACTTGTAGACGCCGAACGCGATGAGCGCCGCGCCCGCGACGATGCGGACGTACGACGCCCATCCCGGCGGCCTGTCCAGACCCCCGCCGAGCAGGTTCGATACCTCGACGAAGAGCTGCGTGAGTGCGGTCAGCCCGACGACCCAGCCGACCAGGAAGGCCAACCCCGTCGGCCGGGGCCGGGGTGAGTGCAGCACGAGGACCGCCGGGATGATCGACAGCGGCGACAGGGCGACCACGAGGGCCAGGGGGATCAGTTCGGCCAACATCGCGGTAAAGGTAACAAGATCGGGTGAACGTGCGTCGACTTTCGCGAGGCCGCACCCGTTCCGCACGCTGGGCCGTTCTGCTCAGAGCAGCGTGGGCAGCGAAAGGTGCTGACGCCAAGGCATCGTCGATGCATGACCGACGACAAACCGCCTCAGTTCCATCAGCAACTGCGGGACAACCTCCTACGTCAGCGTGTGCTCGTGCTGGACGGCCCGCTCGACGACGACAACGGGACCGTCCTGGCGACACAGCTACTCGCGCTCGCCACCGAGGACGCCCAGCAGGACATCGCGCTGTGGATTCACTCACCGGGCGGATCGGTGCCCTCGATGCTCGCCATCCGGGACGTGATGCGGTTGGTGCCGTGCGACGTGTCGACTCTCGCGCTCGGATTGGCGTGCAGTGCAGGTCAGTTCCTGCTGTCGGCGGGGACACGGGGCAAGCGCTTCGCGCTCCCGCACGCGCGCATCCTGATGCACCAGGGCTCGGCGGGCATCGCCGGTTCGGCGGTCGAGGTGGAAGTCCAGGCCGACGACCTGCGGCATACCCGAGACACCGTGCTGCGGATCATCGCCGACGACACCGGGCAGGACGTCGAGCGCATCTTCACCGACTCGCTGCACGATCGCTGGTTCACCGCAGAGCAGGCGCGTACCTACGGGTTCGTCGACCACGTCGTCGAGCAGTTCACCCAGGTCGTGCCGAATCGCGAGCGGCAGTTCGGAATCGGGGCGCCCGCATGAGCAGCTACACGATTCCCAACGTGCTGGTGCGCAACGCCGCGGGCGAGCGGATCATGGACGTCTACTCGCATCTGCTCACGGAGCGGATCGTCTATCTGGGCACGGCGATCGACTCCGGCGTCGCCAACGCTCTCATCGCGCAACTGTTGCACCTGGAGGCCGACAACCCGGAGCAGGAGATCAGTCTCTACATCAACTCCGAGGGTGGCGACCTCGCAGCGATGCTGGCGATCTACGACACCATGCGGTTCGTGCGGGCACCGGTAGCCACGACGTGCATCGGGCAGGCCGTGGCGGCAGGCGCGGTGCTGCTCGCGGCGGGCGCGCCGGGCCGGCGAGCGGTGTTGCCGCATTCGAGGGTGGTGCTCCATCAGCCGGCGGCGCAGGGCCGCGGCACCATCCCCGATCTGATCCTGCAGGCGGACGAGGTGGTTCGGGTCCGAAACCAACTCGAGGCGATCCTGGCCCGGCACACCGGACGGACCGTCGAGGAATTGCGCCACGACACCGATCGCGACCGCGTATTCGACGCAGACGGCGCGGTGGCGTACGGCCTCGCCGATCGCCTACTCGACCAGCGGGCCTAAGCCGCCATCAGCATCGGGCCCGCCGACCGGCGGGTGGTCGGCCGGCTCAGGTCGGCCGAGATGCCACCGAGTAAACGGGCGAGCTCGATGCCGAGCGCCCCGGACACCGCGGCGATCATCTCGCTCGACGGCTCCTTGCGGCCACGCTCGATCTCGGAGAGGTACTGCGGTGAGATGCCCGCCCGCTCGGCGACGTCGACCAGTCGGCGGCCCTGATGCTCGCGGGTCACGCGCAGTCTCCGACCGAGGGCCTCGCGCCACAATGGGTCCGGCTGTTGCCGTCGGTCGCGGGGGATGTGGATGATCTCGCCCATGGCGACATCATCGCCGAACGATGCGGTCGGCGGAAGGGTGTTCGCTCAGGACGTATCACGACACCCGGCAGATGACGAGGTAGCTGACTTCTTGCATGGCCGCGACGGAGCCTGCCTGCCCTGTTACGTTGTGCTCGCCGCCAGGTGTCGGCCCGTAGTTCGAGAAGGGCGCACGACCGACCATGAAGGTGACCGACTTCCCGGGAAGGCCCGCCGCTCCGCCACCGGATGACCTGGGACGCAGCCGAATGCCTCACTCCCCGTGTGGGTCTGGTGTTGGGGCGATCGCTGCGACGGCAGCATGGCCCGGGGAGGGCAGTACGCGATGACCGACGACTCGGCCACCGCCGGTGCCGCGACACTTCTCATTGGACAGAAGGTGCGGGCCGGGCGCGACGATGACTACCTGGAGTGGCAGAAGAAGCTCGGCGCGGCCGCGGCTCGCTACCCGGGGTTCCGTGGGATCGAGCTGCGCCGGCCAAGCGGTGAGCAGACCGACTGGGTGGTGGTCTACCAGTTCGATTCCGTGGCGAACCTGCAGAAGTGGGTCAATAGTGCGACCCGCCAAGACCTCCTGGATCGCGGCGCCGACCTGTTCGACGGTCCCGGCACCCGGCAGGTGATCGCCCAGGACAGCAAGGTCGACGACGCGTTGGTCACCGTCGTCGTCAGCCACCGGGTCGCCCCCGATCAGGTCGAGGCCTTCCTCACATGGCAGGCCGAGGTCGACGACGTGGAGAGCACGTTCGCCGGGTTCCGTGGCTCGGAGATCTTCCGGCCCATCGAGGGCGTTCAGGACGAGTGGACCATCTCCTACAAGTTCGACAACGCCGAACACCTCGATGCGTGGCTGACGTCCGACGCGCGCCGGACCCTGCTCTCCGACGAGCGGTTCGCCGACTTCACGCTGCGCAGGATCGATCACTCGTTCGGCAACTGGTTCGACTACGGCGACTCCGACTCACCGCCCCCATCTGACTTCAAGACCTCGATGGCGGTGTGGATGGGGCTATACCCGACAGTCGTGTTCCTCACGCTGCTCACCGCGCCGCTCGGCATGCCGCTCTGGTTCAGCATGTTGGTCGGCAACCTGCTGTCGAGCTTCGTGATGAGCTACGTCACGATGCCCTTCTACGGCAATCCGATCCTGCGGTTCTGGATGGTGCCGTCGAAGAACGCACGCCAACCCTCCACCAACATCAAGGGTTTCGCGCTCGTGCTGGCCATCAACGCGGTTTGGGCGGTGATCTTCTACCTCGTCACGGTGAAGTTCTGGACGCTGCCGTGACGGCCGCGGTGGGACCGCCCCGCCACCTCGTGGCGATCCTGTTGTGCGTCGTCCCGCTGAGCCAGATCCCGCTGGACGTCTACACCCCCGCACTGCCGCAGATGGTCACCGACCTCGCGTCCACTCCGGCTGCCTTGCAGGGCACCGTGACCGTCTACATGCTCGGCCTCGCCATCGGCTTCATCCCGGTCGGGGTGATGGCCGACGCCTGGGGTCGCAAGCGCGTGCTGCTGACGTGCCTCGCGGTGGTGGTGACCACCAGCGTGCTGTGCGCCCTCGCGCCCAGCGTCACCTTCCTGCTCGTCGCTCGCTTTCTGCAGGGGCTCGCGGCAAGTTCCTGCATGGTGTTGACGTATGCCGTTGCGGCGGACTGTTTTCGCGGCGCCAAGCTCACCTCGGTGTCTGGCATCCTCGGTGCGGCGTGGGGGCTGGCGCCGGTGATCGCCCCGGCCGTCGGCGGCGTCCTGGTGCAGTTCACGTCATGGCGGATGGTCTTCGCCTTGGTGGCAGTGCTTGCCGCGCTGGTGGCTGCGCTCGTCTTCGCCGCGATGCCGGAGACGCTGGAGCCCGGTGATCGGACGCCGATCGCGGTACGTGCCACGTCGCGCGCCATTGCCCACACTCTCCGCAATCCGGTGTTCGGGTGCTTCGTGTTGGTCTTCGGGCTCCTCGCGTCGGCGCAACTGGCGTTCGGCGTCGCCGGTCCGTTCTTGTACCAGGAGCAGCTCGGCTTCCAGCCCGCCGCTTACGGGGCCGTCGCACTCGCCGTCGGAGCAGCGAACCTGTTGGGGGAGTTGGCCTGCGGCTACTTCGCCGTACGCACCAGCACCGCCAAGTTGGCGTTCAGCGCCCTGGGGCTGTTCGGCGCGGGCACCGTAGTGCTGGTGGTCTCCGGACTGACGATCGGGATCAACGCCTGGGCGTTGACCATCGGCGCTGCGCTGGCGCTGGCAGGATGCGGCGTGCTGTGCCCGCAGATGTATGGCCTCGCCCTCGGACTGTTCACCAAGAACCTCGGGCTGGTCGGCGGAATAGCCAGCGCAGGTTGCTATCTGATCATCAGCGTCGCGCTGGCCGCGGTCGGCGCTCTGCCGGAGAACGACCAGGCCACGCTCGGCTGGCTCTACGTGGTGTGCGGAGTGGCCGCCCTCGGGTTGCTGACCTGGGCGACCTCGGGGCGACGCAGGACGAATACAGCTGTGACACAACAGGAGTCATCACCACCAATGAGGGAGTGAAGTTCATGACGCAGGTCCATCTCGGGCACGTCTACCACATCGCCGGCAGGCCGCTCGTAACCGAGGCCGCCGGGGCGCTGGTGTCCATTCCGGACGGTGCGCTGGTCGTCGACGATGACGGCACCATCGTCTTCTGCGGTGAACGTGACGTGCTGCCAGCCGAATACGGCCCCGAGCCGGTGAACGACCACCGCGGTGGCTACCTGATTCCCGGCTTCGTCGACACCCACGTTCACTTCCCCCAGACCTATGCCGGCGCCTCCTACGGCGGCGGGCAGCTGCTGGAATGGCTGAACCTGTGTATGTTCCCGTCGGAGAGCAAGTTCGAAGATCCCGAGTTCGCTGCGCAGGCCGCGGTCGAGTTCTGCAATCGTCGCATCGCCGCCGGAACCACCGCGGCCATGGTTTTCGGGTCGGCGTTCCCGCACGCGCAGGACTCGCTGTTCGAACGGACGCAACAGGCAGGTCTGCGCGTGGTCAGCGGACGCGGTATCCAAACCGTTGGCGGTGAGACCGCGCAACCGCTGATCACCTCGGAGGAGGACGCAATCCGTCTCAGCCGCGAGGAGATCGAGAAGTGGCACGGCGCCGACACCGGGGACGTCGACACGGCGCTGCTACACGTCGCGATCGTGCCGCGGTTCTCGTTGTCGGTGACCACCGAGACGCTCAAGAACCTTGGCGAGCTGTACGACGAGGTGAAGCCCCGAGGTGTCTACGTGCACAGCCACCTCAACGAGAACAACCGCCCAGGCACGGGTGAAGTCGCCATGACGAAGGAGGTGTTTCAGGTCAATTCGTACCTCGACATCTACGACGGCAAGTTCCTCCCGGGCTCCGAGGTCGGCGGTAAGAGCCTGCTGGGCAAGCGCACCATCCTCGCGCACTGCGTGCACTGTCAGGACGTCGAACTCGAGCGGATGGCCGAGACCGGTACCTCGATCTCGCACTGCCCGGTCTCGCAGCTGTTCCTCGGGTCGGGCACGATGCCGTGGAAGCGCACGGTCGCCTCGGGCGTGAACATCTCCTCCGGCACCGACTTCGGCGCCGGCGACGAGTGGCTGATGCCGCGTGTCCTCGACGACGCGTTCAAGCAGCACATCAGTGAGGACGGCGCGGCGGGAGTTTCGTTGCACCCCGCGGAGATGTTGTTCATCGGCACGCTGGGCGGCGCCCGCGCACTCGACATGGACAACCGCTTCGGCAACTTCGACACCGGCAAGGAGGCGGACTTCATCGTCGTCGAGCCGGAGGATGCGCTGAAGGGTCTGCTGGCCAACGCGTACCGCGCCGATGACGCCGACCTCGCCCGCGATCAGACGCTGTTCGCGCTGCTGATGGGTCTGCGCGAGAGCTCGATCGCGGAGGTCTACGTTCGGGGCCGACGCCTGACGAGCCTTTAGCTGCATACCTTGAACTAATTTCACCCGATGGGCGGGCTGACCTGCCCGTAGAGTTCCTCGCACCGCTTCGGCACGGAAGCGCTTTGGAGCCATCGATGCGGAGAGGCGTACGGGTGACTCGGCTCGAACCGCGGCGCGTGGCCAAGATCGGTCTCGTCCTCTGGGCTGCGTTCCTCGTCTGGCTGGTCGCTCTCTGGTTGCTGGGCGTGCCGCCGAGCGGCCAGCCCGCCGTGTCGCTCATACGCAACATCTCCTTCGCCGTCGTCGGACTGTTCACTGCGACGTGCGCACTGGCGACGGCGGTCGCCACCCGTGGTCGGGTGCGGGCGGCGTGGGCGTGCATGGCGATCGGTGTGACGGCCTGGTTGATCGCGCACGTGATCAAGAGCGTCCATTTCGAACTGGACGGTGTCGAGCTGCCCTTTCCCTCGGTTACCGACGCCGGGTTCATCGGGCCGAACGTCGCGACGTGTCTTGCGCTGTTACTGCTACCGGTGGGGCACTCGCGACTGTCGGCGATGCGGTCGTTCATGGACGGGTTGGTCATCGCCGGTTCGCTGTTCCTCATCACGTGGATCACACTGCTGCGGGGGCTGTTCGGGTTACAAGGTGAACGGCCGCTGGAGATGCTGGCCCTACTGGCGTACCCGATCATCGACACGCTGGCGATCACGATCGGACTGCTGGTGCTCAGCCGTGCGAAGGGTGCGGCCCGTACCACCGCCGCCCTGTTGGTCGTCGGCGTGGTCCTGATGGGATTGACCAACGGCGCGTTCTTCCGCCTGGGCATCGCGGGCGGCTATCACCGTGGCGACCTCATCGATGCCGGGTGGGTGACCGGGATGTTGGCGTTGGGGCTGGCCGCCCTCTCCGGCCGCCGGGCGCAACGCGTCGACCACGGCATGGCGATGGCGTCCCTGTGGCTGCCCTACGTCCCGTTCTCCGTGGCGGGTGTCGTTGCGCTCGCCGACCTCTCCGATCCGGCCTCCGGGCTGGTGCTGGGCATCACCGCCGTGCTGGTGATCGCGGTCCTGCTGCGGCAATACCTGGTGGTCGGGCAGAACCAACGGCTGCTGGCGATCGTCGCCGACCAGGCACTGCGGGACCCGCTCACCGGCCTGGCCAACCGGTTCCTATTCCGTGACCGACTGGAGCACGCCGTGGAGTTGCACCGGCGCGAGCTCTTCGGCGCGCTGGCGGTGCTGACGTTGGACCTCGACGACTTCAAACTCGTCAACGATGGACTGGGGCATGCCGCGGGCGACCTACTGCTGGCCCAGGTCGGGACGCGGATCCAAGCCGCGGTGCGCAGTGGTGACACGGTCGCCCGGCTGGGCGGTGACGAGTTCGCGATCCTGATCGAGAAGGGGCCCGACCCGCCCGATTCGGTGGCCCGGCGGGTGGTGGAGGCGTTCGACGAACCGTTCGACGTCGACGGCCACGTCCTGTCCATCCGACCCAGCGTCGGACTCTCGGTCGCCCCCGCGCGCGACCTGGACCTGCGCGCCGAGACCTTGCTCAAGCAGTCCGATCTGGCGATGTACGCGGCGAAGCGCACCAAGGCGTCGGGGGTTCTCACGTTCGCGGCGGACACGGGTCTGCTGAGCGACCTTCGCCGCGCGATCGAGCACGGCGAACTGGTGATGGCATATCAGCCGAAGATCGCCTTGGGCTCGTCGGCCGGTGCCGCCGTCGGGGTCGAGGCGCTGGTTCGCTGGCCCCACCCCGACCACGGCCTGTTGACCCCGGCCACCTTCCTGCCCCTGGTCCGGCGAGGTGGCCTGATGGACTCCCTAACGGAGTTGGTGTTCGAGCTGGTGTTCGCGGACTCGGTGCAGTGGCACCAGGCCGGCCGGACCGTTCCCGTCGCGGTCAACCTGTTCGCGCCGTCCTTCGGCGACTCGGATCTGCCTGCCCGGTTGAGCGGCGCGCTGTCCGGGCATGGAGTGGCGCCCACCGACTTGACGCTGGAGATCACCGAGGACCTCGTCATCGATGATCTGTCGAGAACGCGGAATGTATTGGAAGACTTGCGCGAGAACGGAATTCGCGTGTCGATCGACGATTTCGGGAGCGGCTTCAGCGGGTTGCAGTACCTTCGGGAACTTCCCGTCGACGAGGTCAAGCTGGACAAGAAGTTCGTCATGCCGATGCTGGAGGACCGACGCGCGGCCGCCATCGTGCGAGCAGTCATCGACCTTGCGCATGACATGGAGGTGACCTGCGTGGCCGAGGGTGTCGAAAGCGCAGCCGTCGCCGACCGGCTGGCGGAGTACCGCTGCGACCAGGCGCAGGGCTACCACTTCAGCCCGCCCGTTGCCGGGCCACTGCTGCTCGACGCGCTGGGAAACCTCGACACCCTGGCGGCGCAGCAGTAGCTACGGCGGCGTGAGGCCTTTCGGCACTACCGCCGAGCCGGGAAAATGGTTAGAGTTGAGCGGAACAGACTCAACCTTGACGGCGTTGGACAACGCAAGAAGCATTTTTTCGAACGAAATGGAGGTGTCGTGGACTCGTTCAACCCGACCACGAAGACCCAGGCGGCGCTGAGCTCGGCCTTGCAGTCGGCTAGCGCCGCAGGCAACCCGGAGATCCGCCCTGCCCATCTGTTGACGGCGCTGCTCGCCCAGAACGACGGGATTGCAGCGCCCCTACTCGAGGCCGTCGGCGTCGATCCCGCGATCATCCGGACCGAGGCGGCCGGCCTCGTCGAACGACTGCCCAAGGCCAGCGGCGCCAGCTCGACGCCGAACCTGTCCCGCGAGTCGCTGTCGGCGGTCACCGCCGCCCAACAACTGGCCGTGGAGATGGACGACGAATTCGTCTCCACCGAACACCTGCTGGTGGGCCTGGCGTCCGGCGACTCCGACGTCGCCAAGCTGCTCACCGGCCACGGCGCGTCACCGCAGGCGCTGCGCGAGGCGTTTACCAAGGTGCGCGGTAGCGCCCGCGTCACCAGCCCCGACCCCGAGGGCACCTACCAGGCTCTGGAGAAGTACTCCACCGACCTGACCGCGGCTGCCCGGGAAGGCAAACTCGACCCGGTCATCGGGCGCGACAACGAGATTCGGCGCGTCGTGCAGGTGTTGAGCCGCCGCACGAAGAACAACCCCGTGCTGATCGGCGAGCCCGGCGTCGGCAAGACCGCGATCGTCGAGGGCCTGGCCCAGCGCATCATCGCCGGCGACGTGCCGGAGAGCCTGCGCAACAAGACCGTCGTCTCGTTGGACATGGGTTCGATGGTGGCTGGCGCCAAGTACCGCGGCGAGTTCGAGGAACGCCTGAAGGCCGTACTCGACGACATCAAGAACTCGGCCGGACAGGTCATCACGTTCATCGACGAGCTGCACACCATCGTGGGTGCGGGCGCCACCGGCGAGTCGGCGATGGACGCGGGCAACATGATCAAGCCGATGCTGGCCCGCGGCGAGCTGCGCATGGTCGGCGCCACCACGCTCGACGAGTACCGCAAGTACATCGAGAAGGACGCCGCCCTGGAGCGCCGCTTCCAGCAGGTGCTGGTGGGCGAACCGTCCGTCGAGGACACCGTCGGCATCCTGCGCGGCCTCAAGGACCGCTACGAGGTTCACCACGGCGTCCGCATCACCGACTCCGCGCTGGTCGCGGCGGCCACGCTGAGCGACCGCTACATCACCTCGCGCTTCCTGCCCGACAAGGCCATCGACCTGGTCGACGAGGCTGCGTCGCGGCTGCGCATGGAGATCGACTCCCGGCCAGTCGAGATCGACGAGGTCGAGCGACTGGTCCGACGCCTCGAGATCGAGGAGATGGCGCTGGCCAAGGAGACGGACGCGGCATCCGTCGACAGGCTGGAGAAGCTGCGCTCGGAGCTCGCCGATCACAAGGAGAAACTGGCGGAGCTGACGACGCGCTGGCAGAACGAGAAGGGCGCCATCGACATCGTCCGCGACCTCAAGGAACAGCTGGACCACCTGCGTGGTGAGTCCGAGCGGGCCGAGCGCGACGGTGACCTGGCCAAGGCCGCCGAGCTGAGGTACGGCCGCATCCCCGAGGTCGAGAAGAAGCTCGACGCGGCGATTCCGACCGCTCAAGCCCGCACCGACCTCATGCTCAAGGAAGACGTCGGACCCGACGACATCGCCGAGGTGGTGGAGGCCTGGACCGGCATCCCCGCCGGCCGGATGCTCGAGGGCGAGAGCGCCAAGCTGCTGCGCATGGAGAGTGAGCTCGGCAAGCGGGTCGTTGGCCAGAAGACAGCCGTCACAGCGGTTTCCGACGCGGTGCGCCGCACCAGGGCCGGGGTTGCCGACCCCAACCGGCCGACCGGCTCGTTCATGTTCCTGGGCCCGACCGGTGTCGGCAAGACCGAGCTGGCCAAGGCGCTCGCGGAGTTCCTGTTCGACGACGAGCGGGCGATGATCCGCATCGACATGAGCGAGTACGGCGAGAAGCACTCCGTCGCCCGCCTCGTCGGTGCGCCTCCCGGCTACATCGGTTACGACCAGGGTGGCCAGCTGACCGAGGCGGTCCGCAGGCGTCCGTACGCGGTGGTCCTCTTCGACGAGATCGAGAAGGCGCACCCGGACGTGTTCGACGTGCTTCTGCAGGTCCTCGACGAGGGCAGGCTGACCGACGGGCAGGGCCGCACGGTCGACTTCCGCAACACCATCCTCATCTTGACGTCCAACCTGGGCGCCGGTGGCAACGAGGAGCAGGTGATGGCGGCGGTGCGCTCGGCGTTCAAACCCGAGTTCATCAACCGGCTCGACGACGTCATCGTCTTCGAGGGCCTCAATCCCGAGGAGCTGGTGTCCATCGTCGACATTCAGCTGGAACAGCTGCAGAAGCGGTTGGCCCAGCGCCGGCTCGCCCTCGAGGTGTCGCTGCCCGCCAAGAAGTGGCTGTCCGAGCGCGGCTTCGACCCGCTCTACGGCGCGCGGCCGCTGCGTCGGCTGCTGCAGCAGTCCATCGGCGACCAGCTCGCCAAGCAGCTGCTGGCTGGTGAGGTGCACGACGGTGACGTGGTGCCGGTCAACGTCAGCCCCGACGGCGAGTCACTGATCCTGGGCTGATTACCCCGCCCACCAGACGCAAAGGGCCCTCAATTCCACGGTTTGAGGGCCCTTTGCGTCTGCTCGCGGGGATGGCTCGCGGTTAGAAGGCGGTGCTGGGGACGTCGGTTTCCTTGCCCAGTAGCGCTTCGACGATCCGGGCTGCCACCGCATCCGGATCGAGGCCCGTCGGGAGCTTCGGCGGGTCGCCGGCGATCGCCCGCCCGGCCAACCCGGTCTCGGTGTGCGGCGGCCGGACGTCGACGATGCGAACCTTGCGGCGGCGCGCCTCGGTGCGCACCGCGGTGAACAGTGCAGCGGTGGCCGCCTTCGCCGCGGAGTAGACGGCCATGTTGGGCATCGGCTTCTCGGCCACCACGGCGCTGATGCCGAGGATCACCCCGCCCGACTCCATGACGGGCAGCGCGGCGCGGATGAGGCGCAGCGGGGCGAGGAAGTCGATGAGCAGAAGGTCGTCGACGGTGTCGTCGTCGATGTCGGTGAGCGCCCCGAAGGCGACCACCCCGGCCGCGATTACCAGCCCGTCGAGCCGGCCGTGCCGTTCGATCGCGGCGGTGACCACCGATCGCGGGGCGTCCGGTTCGCGCAGATCCGCCGCGACGACGTGCGCGCCGTCGACGCCGAGGCTGGTCAGCGCCTCTGCCGAACGGCCGCTGACCGTCACGGCGGCACCGCAGTCGGCCAGCAGGCGCGCGATGCGGGATCCGAGGGCCCCGGTCGCACCGACGACGAGGAAGGCCTTGCCGGAGAGGTCGCTCACCCGTTCAGTGTGCGCGTCGCGCCCCCGCGAACCGCGCCCACGAGGCGTGACCGGTTTGTGATCACTTCGAGTTCTGGCGAATCCGGCGCCAACCAGTAGGCTGGGGGTCAATGGTTCCCCTCTGGTTCACGCTGTCTGCACTCTGTTTCGTGGGTGCGGCGGTGTTGTTGTATGTCGACCTCGACAAACGGCGTGGGCTCGGTAGGCGGCGGAAGTCGTGGGCGAAGTCGCACGGATTCGACTACGAGCACGAGTCCACGGAGATCGTGCCGCGCTGGAAGCGTGGCGTGATGTCCACGGTCGGCGACGTCTCGGCAAAGAACGTGGTCCTCGGACAGATCCGCGGCGAGGCCGTCTTCATCTTCGACCTCGAGGACGTGGCGACCGTCATCGCGCTGCACCGCAAGGTCGGCACCAACGTCGTGGTCGACGTGCGCCTGAAGGACATCAAGGAACCCCGCGAGAGCGATATCTGGCTCCTCGGCGCCATCGGCCCGCGAATGGTGTACTCCACCAATTTGGACGCCGCCCGTCGAGCGTGTGACCGCCGCATGGTGACGTTCGCGCACGCCGCCCCCGACTGCGCCGAGATCATGTGGAACGAGCAGCACTGGACGCTGGTCAGCATGCCAATCACCAGCACCCGCGCGCAGTGGGACGAAGGCCTCCTCACCGTGCGGCAGTTCAACGACCTGCTGCGCGTGCTGCCGCCCATCCCGCAGCCCGGGCAGTCCGCCGTTGCGGGCCAGGCGATCGCCAGGCGCGGCGGCTCGCCGAGCCGGCCCGTCGCACCGCGCCCCGCCGAACTGCCCGCGGGCCGCACCGACGCCCCGCCCACGCGTGGTGACGTCGGCCGCTACACGCAGCAGCGGCCGCCCGTACGCAACGGGCGTCAGTCACCGCACTACCAACGCTAGGCCCGACTAGGGGCCGGTAGCCTGTCGGCATGCCACGTCCCGTCGCGCTGATCACCGGACCGACGTCCGGATTGGGTATGGGATTCGCCCGCCGATACGCCCTCGATGGTTACGACCTGGTGCTCGTGGCGCGCGACGTCGAACGGCTGGAACGCCTTGCCGCCGAGCTGCACGACGAAGCCGGTGTGGACGTCGAGGTGCTGGCCGCCGACCTGGCCGTCGCCGCCGACCGGGCCAAGGTGGCCTATCGGCTCGCCGAAGGTGTGCGAGTACTGGTGAACAACGCGGGATTTGGCACGTCGGGGGAATTCTGGAGCGCCGATCTCGAGGCCCTTCAATCGCAGCTCGACGTCAACGTCACCGCGGTCATGCACCTGACGCGTGCCGCGCTGCCGCCCATGCTGGCCGCCCGGGCAGGCACGGTCATCAACGTCGCCAGCGTCGCGGGCCTGCTGCCGGGAAGGGGGTCCACCTACTCGGCGTCGAAGGCGTGGGTGATCTCGTTCTCCGAGGGCCTGGCCAACGGTCTCGACGGCACCGGCGTCGGCGTGCATGCCCTGTGCCCCGGCTTCGTGCGTACGGAGTTCCACGAACGCGCGGGCATCGACATGGAGGGCACGCCGTCGCTGCTGTGGCTCGAGGTGGCCGACGTCGTGCGCGACTGTCTGGCCGACGTCGCCAAGGGGCAGATCGTGATCGTTCCCGGCGTGCAGTACAAGGTGCTGACCACTGCGGGTCGGATGGTGCCGCGGAGTCTCGTGCGGGCGGCGACCAAAGTGGTGGGGCGCGGCCGGGGACGGACCTGAGTGCGCGCTGTCGTCGCACTGCTGTTGGCCCTCGTCACCGGCGTCGCAGTCGTCTCCTGTTCGAAGGAACCCGAGCCGAGCCCGTATGCCACCCAGGGCGCCAAGCTCGGCGAATCGCTTGCCGTGCTGGGCTGGAACGTCTCGGCGTCGAATCTGCGTTTCGACGGTGACTACGTGCTCCTCGACGTCGATGCGGCGCCTTCTCAGGCCGGCGCTCCGCACGCGAAGGTCGACACCCTGCGGTTCGGTCTCTACGGTGCACTGGCACACCCGATCGAGAGCACTGCGGTGGGTAGCTGCAGCGGCGCGACCGACCTGAACCTGCAGCCCGCCGCGTCGCCCAACCCCGACAAGCTCTCTGGCACAGTGTGTCTAGGCCCGCTGCGCGATCAGACCCAGGTGCGCGGCGTGTACCTGTACTCGCCCCAGGACCGCATCCCCGGCACCATCGCCGCCTACGGGGCGTCGTTTCCGGTCGGCTTGACGCCCACCGGAGACACCGAGACCGGCCTGGTGGTGAAGTCCACCAGCGTCGATGCCTTCGATGCCGGCGGCTCGCAGCTGATGCCGACCGCGCTGGGGGAGCCGAACGCCTTCACCGGCAATGGCTACATGCTGCTGGGGCTCGACGTCACCGGTCTGGCGTCGCGCTACCGGGACGATTCGATTCGTCGCGGCGGCCCGATGATGATCCAGGTGACACCGACCCTGCCGGGCAAGGGTCTGTCGTATGCCTGTTCGGTGTACGGCTCCTCTATGTTGGTGCTGCCCGATGCGTCACTCGACGCGGTCGCGGTGCGCGGATCGCTGTGCACGCAGGGCGAGATCAATCAAGCGCTGCTGTATGCGACGGTCGCCGTGGTCGGCACCCACGCCGCGTTGTGGACCACCGGTGAGTGATCCGGGTCCGACGGAGTGGACGACGGGCCCCGGTGTGGGGCCTTGGCTCGAGGGACGGTCGGGTCCACTTCCGCTCGATCCCCGCTACGACCCGGAGTTGTTGCGCGACGGCGATACTCGCAACGTGGTCGACGCGTACCGCTACTGGACGCGCGAGGCGATCATCGCCGACATCGACACGCGACGGCACCCGCTGCACGTCGCGATCGAGAACTTCGGCAACGACGCCAACATCGGGGCCGTCGTCCGCACCGCCAACGCGTTCGCCGTCGACACCGTGCACATCGTCGGCCGGCGTCGGTGGAATCGCCGCGGCGCCATGGTCACCGACCGGTATCAGCGTCTCCAGCATCACGACACCACCGCCGAACTGCTCGCGTTCGCGGCCGAGGCGGGCCTCGAGGTGGTCGCGGTCGACAACGTGCCCGGATCGGTCCGGCTCGAGCACACCCGCCTACCGCGCAACTGCCTGCTGATCTTCGGCCAAGAGGGTCCCGGAATCACCGAGGACGCGCAGCGCGGCGCCAGCGTGACGGTGTCCATCGCGCAGTTCGGGTCCACCCGCAGCATCAACGCCGCGGTGGCCGGCGGCATCGCCATGCACGCCTGGATCGCGACGCATGCCGACACAGCGCAAGCCTGGTAGGGCAGGATCAAAGCCATGGATCAGCTGTGGGGCAATCGCGCGGCCAGCGCTGAGGCCGCGATCGCGAAGCGGCACTACCGTCGACTCTGGCGGCTGCCCGGTACGCAACTCGGCGTCGTCGCCTGGCCGCCCACCAAGAAGGCGCAGTCGTTCGGCACCTGGCACTACTGGTGGCAGGCGCACCTGCTCGACTGCCTGGTCGACGCGCAGATCCGCGACCCGCAGCCCGAGCGCAGGGTGACCATCGAACGCCAGATCAGGGGACAGCACTGGCGCAACACCGGGCGTTGGATCAACGACTACTACGACGACATGGCGTGGCTGGCGCTCTCCCTCGAACGGGCGGGGAGCCAGGCCGGCGTCGAACGGCCGAAGGCGCTCGACAAGCTGGCCGACCAATTCCTCAACGCGTGGGTGCCGGAGGACGGTGGCGGCATCCCCTGGCGCAAGCAGGACCAGTTCTTCAACGCCCCCGCCAACGGACCCGCCGGGATCTTCCTGGCGCGCTACGACCGCCTGCGCCGCGCACAGCAGATGGCCGACTGGATCGACGAGACGCTGATCGACCCGGACACCCACCTGGTGTTCGACGGCATCAAGGGCGGGTCGATGGTCCGCGCGCAGTACACCTATTGCCAGGGCGTCGTCCTCGGTCTCGAGGTGGAGCTGGCCGCCCGCACCCAGGACGCCCGCCATGCCGACCGCGTGCGTCGCCTGGTGAAGGCGATCGCCGACGAGATGGCGCCCGGTGGCGTCATCAAGGGCGCCGGTGGCGGCGACGGCGGACTCTTCAACGGCATCCTGGCGCGGTACCTCGCGCTCGCCGCCACGCTGCTGCCCGAGGACAGCCAGGAGGACACCGCCACCCGTGCCACCGCCAAGGAGCTGGTGCTGAAGTCCGCCCACTCGGCCTGGGACTACCGGCAGACCGTCGACGGTCTGCCGCTGTTCGGAGCGTTCTGGGACCGCAACGCCGACCTGCCGACGGCCGGTGGCAAGGACGCGGAGTTCGTCGAAGGGGCGGTGAACGCCTCCGAAGTGCCCGAACGTGATCTTTCCGTTCAACTTTCGGGTTGGATGCTCATGGAGGCCGCACACACCGTCAGCGACGACGTGCCCCCGGGGCAGCTCCTGCTGGACGTATCCGAAACGCCTACGGAGGAGGACGGCCCGCAGTGACCCCGACCGATCAGATGTCGGGGGACTGGAGCCCCGACCAGCGGACCATCGACGATGCCAACGTGACGCGGTTCCTGCACTGGCTGGCCGAGAGTGGGCGGGGTGAATTCGCCGACTACCACGCGTTGTGGAGGGCATCCGTCGCCGACCTCGACTGGTTCTGGGGTGCGGTCTGGTCGTTCTTCGACATCCAAGCCACGACGCCACCGACCGCGGTGCTCGGGAACAGCGAAATGCCTGGAGCGCAATGGTTTCCGGGTGCCACGCTGAACTACGTCGACCAGATCTTCCGGCATGCCACCGACGACCGACCCGCGATGGTGGTCGCGGGTGAGGACGGCTCGGCGGAGTGGTCGTGGGCGCGGCTGCGCACGGAGACCGCGGCCTTCGCGGCGTACCTACGCAGTGTCGGCGTGCAAGCGGGTGACCGCGTCGTCGGATACCTGCCGAACGTCGGCGAGGCGGTCGTCGCCTTCTTGGGTGCCGCGAGCGTCGGCGCCACCTGGGCGGTGTGCAACCAGGACCTCGCCGTCGGAGGCGTCGTCGCACGCCTAAGCCAGCTGGAGCCGACGGTGCTGGTGGCCAGTGACGGTTCGGTGTACGCAGGCAAGCGGCGAGACCGCCACGACGAACTGGCCGAGATCCGTTCGCAGCTAACGACATTGAAGGCAACGGTGGTGGTGCCGCGGCTCGGCGAGCCGGTGGTTGGGAACACCCCGTGGGCCGAGGCGCTAGAGCGCGGAGCCGGCGCGGAACTCGACGTCACGCCCGTCCCGTTCGACCACCCGCTGTGGGTGCTGTTCTCCTCCGGTACCACCGGCACGCCGAAGGGCATCGTGCACGGCCACGGTGGCGTCCTGCTCGAGCACGTCAAGTACCTGAGCCTGCACCTCGACCTGAAACCGCAGGACCGGTTCTTCTGGCAGTCCAGCACCAGCTGGATGATGTGGAACCTGCTGGTGTCGGGGCTGCTCGTTGGCTCCACGATCGTGCTGTACGACGGCAGCCCCACCTACGGTCGCACCGACTACCTTTGGCAGGTCGCGGCCGATCATCGGGTCACGGTGATCGGCGCGGGCGCGGGTTACTGGCTGGCGTGCGCCAAGGAGGAGCTGCATCCCGGGAGGGACCATCCGCTGGAGTCGCTGCGGGCGGTCGGATCGACGGGTTCGCCCTTGCCTGCCTCCGGTTTCGGCTGGCTGCAGGAAGGCATCGGCCGACCGGTCCCGGTGATCTCGATGAGCGGCGGCACCGACGTCGTGACCGCGTTCATCGGCGGTGCCCCGCTGGTGCCGATCCGGGCCGGCGAGCTGAACGCGATCTGTCTGGGCGTGGCGGTGCAAGCGTGGGCCGAGGGCGGACGGTCGGTCACCGACGAGGCGGGTGAGCTGGTGGTGACGGCGCCGATGCCGTCGATGCCGGTGTCCTTCTGGAACGACGAGGACGGCGAGAAATACCGCACGGCGTACTTCGACAAGTACCCCGGCGTGTGGTGCCATGGCGACTGGATCACCATCACCGAGCGCGAATCCGTCGTGGTGCACGGTCGTTCGGACGCCACCCTGAACCGGGGCGGGGTCAGGATGGGCAGCGCGGAGATCTACAACGCGGTCGAGAGCATGGCCGAGATCCAAGACTGCCTGGTGGTGGGTGTCGAACTCGATGACGGCGGATACTGGATGCCCCTGTTCGTCGCCTGCGCCGACGGGGTCGAGTTCGGTGACGACCTGCGGGCCCGGATCGTCGAGTCGATCCGCCACGGCGCCTCGCCTCGGCACGTTCCCGACGACGTCATCCACGTGCCAGGAATTCCGCGCACCATGACGGGCAAGCGGCTGGAGATCCCGATCAAGCGAATCCTGCTGGGCGCGAACCCGTCCGAGGTGCTGACCCCCAGCGCCGTGGACCGCCCCGAATTGCTCGGTGAGTTCGCGGGGCACGCCAGGACGTGACCACGACCGACGGTCCGCGGTCCAGCAGGCGCGCGCCGAGCCGCTTCGGCCGCGATCCGACGGCCGCGCGCAGCGGTGAGAACACGGCAGCCGCCCTGCTGCTGGCGTTCACCATCATCGCCATCCTGTGGGCCAATTCGCCTTGGGCGCAAAGCTATTCCGACGTCCTGGGCACCGAGGTCGGGCTTCGCCTCGGCGAGTTCCACGCCGAGATGAGCGTCAAGCACCTCATCAACGACGGCCTGATGACCTTCTTCTTCTTCATCGTCGGCCTGGAGGTGAAGAGCCAGTTCACCATCGGTGAGCTCACCGACCGGGCCCGCGCCGTGGTACCGGTCGTGGCGGCACTCGCGGGTCTGATGGTGCCCGCGCTCGTCTTCCTCGCGTTGAACCCGTCCGGTGACGACGCCAGAGCGTGGGGTGTGGTGATCTCCACCGACACCGCTTTCCTGGTGGGCGCGTTGGCGATCGTCGGCCCCAGGTGTCCGGCCCGGTTACGGACGTTCCTGCTGACACTGGCCGTCGTCGACGACGTGGGCGCACTGCTGGCCATCGCCGTCTTCTACTCCGATCAGGTCAGCCTGGTCCCGCTGCTCGTCGCCGTGGCGCTCATCGGCGGGCTCGCGGCGGTGCGGCTGTTGCCCACCGCGCAGGTTCCCGCCTACGCGGTGCTGGCGGTAGCGCTGTGGATCGCCCTGTCGATGGGTGGTGTGCATCCGACCCTGGCCGGCGTGGTGGTCGCGCTGCTGATCCCGGTGTTCACCCCCGAGCGGCAGCGTGTCGAGGAGGCGGTCGAGGTGATCCGCGCCTTCCGGCAGTCTCCGAATTCGGAGTACGCGCGCGCGGCGACCCGCAGCCTGCGCGACTCCATCTCGATCAACGAACGTCTGCAGACGGGGTTCGGCTCCTATGTGTCGTTCTTCGTCCTGCCGTTGTTCGCGCTGGCCAACGCGGGTGTGCGCCTGGACGGCGAGACGATGTCCGCGGCCGTGCGATCACCCCTGACCTGGGGCGTGATCACCGGGCTGGTGGTGGGCAAGTTCATCGGGATCACCGGCGCGACGGCCCTGGTGCGGGCGGCCGGAATGGGCGTGCTGGCACCAGGTCTCACCCTGCGCCGGGTGGCCGGTGGGGCCGCCCTCTCGGGTATCGGGTTCACCATCTCGCTGTTCATCATCGACCTGGCCATCGAGGATCCGGAGCGGCAGGACCTGGCGCGCGTCGGCGTCCTGGCCGCGTCCGTGCTGGCGCTGGCGGTGGGCTGGGTGACGTTCCGGATCACCGATTGGCTGAGCCCGCCGGTCGCCGTCGGGATGACGCTGATCCGCGAGGTCGATCCGAACCGCGACCATCTGCGCGGCGACCCGGACGCGCCGCTGACACTGGTCGAGTACGGCGACTTCGAGTGCCCGTTCTGCAGCCGGGCCACTGGCGCCATCGACGAGGTCCGCGAGTACTTCGGTCCCGATCGACTGCGCTACGTGTGGCGCCACCTTCCGTTGGAGCGCGTCCACCCGCACGCCATGGATGCCGCCCGGGCGAGTGAGGCCGCCGCGCTGCAGGGCCGCTTCTTAGATCTGGCGATCAAGATGTTCGAGTTCCAGGAGCACCTGGAATGGGAGCACATCTACCGCTACGCCGACGGCGTCGGCATCGACATCGCGAAGTTCGACGATGATCTGCACTCGCCCCAGGTTCTGCACCGGGTGCAGGACGACGCGCAGGACGCCGAGTTGATGGATCTCGGGTCCACGCCGACGTTCTTCGTCAACGGACGGCGCCACTCCGGGCCGTGGGATGCGGCCAGCCTGATCCGCGCGCTGGAGGCGAAGGATTAGCGTCAGGCACGGCAAGCGAAGCACCAAGGAATCGAATGGGTCAGGTGAGCTGTGGACGGTAGTCTCGGCCTGAGTGCAGAACGGCGGGTGCGAGCGGCGTTGCGCACTCCGGCGTGGATCGGCGCTTACGTTGCCGTCGTCGTCGTTCCCTTGATCTTCGCCGTCATCGGGGTAGCCGACGACGATCGCGGGTTCTGGCGGGAGTTCACCGTCGCGCTGGGTTTCGTCGGGTTGTCGATGATGGGTCTGCAGTTCGTGCTGGTCGCCCGGGTGAAGGCGGTCGCGGCCCCGTTCGGTGAAGACGCGCTGGTGCACTTCCACCGCTATATGGGTTATGTCGGAACGTGTTTCATTCTTGCGCATCCAATCCTGTTGATCGTGCTAGTAGATCCGACGTACATCGAGCGGGTCAACCCATTCACAGCACCATGGGCAGGTCGTTTCGGAACCCTGGCGATCGTCTGTCTGTTGGCGGTGATCGTGACATCGGTATGGCGCGCGGCGCTGCACCTCTCATACGAGGCTTGGCAGGCAATGCATTTGGTGCTGTCCACCATCGCGATCACCGCAGCGCTGGTGCACGTCGAACTGATCGGCCACTACGTGAACGAGCCCTGGAAGCGTCTGCTCTGGGTCGTCATGACGGTGGGCTTCCTTCTGATGTTCCTGTGGGTACGCATCGCCCGACCACTGCTGCGGAGACGACGTTCGTGGGAAGTCGTGTCGGTGGTCTCCGAACGTGGCGGCGTCAACACGGTCACCTTGCGTCCCGTCCGACACGCCGGGTTCACCTTTGCCCCCGGGCAATTCGGATGGCTGTCGTTGAATCGATCACCGTTTGCACTGACACAGCACCCGTTCTCGTTCTCCTCCAACGGAGATGATCCGACGACCTTGCAAATGAGCATCAAGGAACTCGGCGACTTCACCGGGACCGTCGGTGCAATTGCACCGACCACCCGCGCCTATGTCGACGGTCCGCATGGCGTGTTCTCGCCTGACCGTTACTCCGGGCCTGGGTTCGTCTTCCTCGCCGGCGGTGTAGGCATCGGGCCGGTGATGAGCATGTTGCGGACCTTCGCGTCTCGCGACGAACGCAGGCCGTGCTATCTGTTCTTTGGAGTTCCCAGGTTCGAGGATGCGACCTTTCGCGAGGAGATAGACGCTCTGACAGAGCAATTGGTGCTCACCGTCATCTACGTCGTGTCCGATCCCACGCCCACATGGGCGGGAGAGCAGGGGTTCATCACCGCCCAGACGCTGCGCAGGCGCCTGCCCGCTGAATACGGGACCCTGCAGTACTTCATCTGTGGTCCCAACGCGATGCAGGACGCGATGGAGGATGCTCTCGGCACTCTGGGGATACCCGGTGGCCACGTTCACACCGAGCGTTTCAACTTCGTCTGACGACAGGAACCCCGTGCGACACCGATATACCCAGCAAGCGGCCATCGCGGTCGCGGCCCTCATTCTGCTGTGCTGCGTCGTCTTTGCGCTCGTCCTGCGGTGACAGGTCTGCTCGAGGGCGATCACGCGGGGGCCGAGTAGACCGAGTGGTCAGCCATCGCCCTCGTCGAGCGGGGTGTCCGCAGCACCGCGAGCCGGCGCTGATTGAATGCCAAGGGTGACCGACACTGAACGCGCACGTACCGACTATCCGAGCACGATCGGCGTCTGGTGGGCCAGCGACACCTGGGCCATGCCCGCCGCGCAGGAGGTGGCCCGCGAGATCGAGGCACTCGGCTTCGGGTCGCTGTTCATTCCCGAGGTCACGGGCAAGGAGTGCCTGACCCAGTCGGCCGCCTTCCTGTCCGCCACCGAGCGACTCGTCGTCGGCACCGGCATCGCGAACATCCACGCCAGGGCGGCGTCGGCCGCCGAGTCGGGTGCCCGCACGCTGAGCGCTCTGTTCCCGGGCCGGTTCGTCCTCGGCCTCGGGGTCAGCCATGCGCCGCTGGTCGAGTACGGCTTCGGCGGGGTATACGACAAGCCGCTGACGACCATGCGCGGCTACCTGGAGAAGATGGCGTCGGTCCCCGAGCAGATCGAGCCGGGCGCCGGACGGCCGGTGCGGCTGCTGGCCGCGTTGGGGCCCAAGATGATCGAGCTGTCCGGGACGCACGCCGACGGCGCGCATCCCTATCTGGTGCTGCCGGAGCAGTCGGCGAAGACCCGCGAGATCCTCGGACCGGACAAGTGGATCGTCTCCGAGCAGGGGGTCGTCGTGGGCGGGGACCCGGAGGAGCAGCTGGCGTTCGCGCACGGCCACCTCAACGTCTACAGCGGGCTGCCGAACTACCGGAACTCCTGGCTGCGCCAGGGGTTCGACGAGTCGGATCTGGTCCGAGGTGGCTCAGATCGTTTGGCGCGCAGAATCATTGGACTTGGATCGGTGGATGACGCTGCGGCCAGCGTGCACGCTCACCTCGACGCCGGCGCCGATCACGTCGTCGTGCAGGTCATCGGTGCCGACCCGACCGCCGATCCGCGCCCGGCGTTGCGCATCCTGGCGAAGGCGTTGGGCCTCGGCTAGGCCTGCTCAGCGGCGGGCTCGTCCGGGGTCACCAGGCCCGCACGCTTGGCGGCCTTGCGACGCTTGCGCCATTCGAAGAAGATCGGGGCCACCGAGGCCAGCACGATCACCAGGAAGATGGGCTCCAGCAGCTTCTGAATGATCTCGAACTGGCCGAGCCAGTAGCCGAGGAGCGTCAGTCCCACGCCCCACACGACGGCGCCGATGACGTTGAAGAGCGTGAACACGCCGTAGTTCATCCTGGCGGCGCCTGCGGTGATCGGGGCGAGGGTCCGCACGATCGGCACGAAGCGGGCCAACACGATGGCGAAGGGTCCGCGTTCCTCGAAGAACGCGTGCGCCTCGTCGAGGTACTTCTGCTTCAGGAACCGCGCCTTGGGCTTGAACATCGACGTGCCGATGCTGCGGCCGATCCAGTAGCCGACCTGGCTGCCCGCCACGGCGGCGATGGGGATGAACACCAGCAGCTGCCACAGCTGGAAGTTGGTGTCGACGGCCTCGGCCTGGGCGGCCGTACCCGCGGCGAGCATCCCCGCGACGAACAGCAGCGAGTCGCCGGGGAGCACGGGGAACAGGACGCCCGACTCGATGAAGACGACGACCAGAAGGCCCACCAACGCCCACGTACCGAAGTACCCGATGAGCGTCAGCGGGTCCAGGAAGTCCGGCATCAACGCCAGGGTGGTGGTGGTCATGGTTCACCAAGATACCGGCGTCTGGCTGACGTTCCGCTGAGACGAGCGCGGCATCGTGTGCGCAGAGATGGGGAAACACCTGATTTATCGACGCCTCGGAGCGAATAGCGTCGAGTGATGCCTGAACTCCCGTACCCGCTGCGCTCCGTCGACGTCGACGGCCATCGTGCTTCCGTACTCGTATTCGCCGCGATCCTCGCGACTGCAGTGGGCTGCGGGGCGTCGGATACGGGCGGCGGTTCAGGCCTCGACGTCGCCGAGTCGTCTGGGTCGTCGATCGCGGCCGCCGGTGAGGAGTCCGGCACGCCGATCGACGTGTGTTCACTGCTGACGCCGGGGGACATCTCCGCGCTTCTGGGGACCGCCGTCGACGGCGCATCGTCGGATTCGCGGTGCGTCTGGGAGAACCCGGACAGCCTCGAATCGGTGAGCGTCGAGATCGGCAGTCCCGGCACGGCGGCTAGCGGCTCGTTGCGGGATCCCGAGCCAGGGCTCGAGGGCATGTACACGCCCGGGCCGGACGGGATGCGATTCGCGGGTGCGGGTGCCGTCGAATTCGTGGCAGGCGGTCGGGCCAACTCGGTCCAGGTGGCGGTCCTCAGCATGGTCAGCGATGGCTCCGCCAACGATGCCGCCGTCGACCTCGCGCGCAAGATCGGGCCGCAGATCCCCGAGTGACGTCGCGCGGGACGAGCACATGCTTGCTGCTTTCACCAGACGCTGCGCAAGATGGTGTGAGATGTTGGCTGTGTGAGCGCTGTGAATGTAGCTCGAGCGCTAGAGGCGTTGGAGATCGCTCGGTTTCTGGATGCGGCCTCGTCTGCACCGGCGGCGCTGTTACTGGAAGGCGAGCCGGGCATCGGCAAGACGACGCTCTGGCTGACGGCCCTCGACGAAGCTCGCGACCGAGGCATCCGAGTCCTGTCGACGCGGCCAACGGCCGCGGAGTCGGTCATGGCGTACACGGCGCTGGCCGACCTTCTGGCCTCGGTCGCGCCGTCGGCCTGGGCCGACCTCGCCGCGCCCCAGCGCCAAGCAGTGGACCGAATCATGCCGCGCACCAGGGACATGGGCGACCGTGACGTCGTGACCGACCAGCGCGCGATCACCGCAGGATTCTTGTCCGTCGTCGAACACCTCGCCAAGGAAAGCCCGCTATTGCTCGCGATCGACGACTTGCAGTGGCTCGACTCGTCGAGCGTGCGCGTACTCGATTCGGTCGGCCGCCGCATCTCCGGTCCCGTCGCGATGCTTGGCACGGTGCGTACGGCCGACCTGTCCTCGGTTTCTTGGTTCCAGTCTCCGAAACCAGATCGGTTTCATCGAATCTCCCTGCGCCCATTCAGCGTAGGAGCCCTACACGCCGTCATCTCCAAGCGTCTCGGACGCTCCTATCCACGCCCGACGATGTTGCACATCCACCAGACGTCCGGTGGAAATCCGTTCTACGCAATCGAGTTGGCGAGATCGATCAACGCAGACACCGGTGGCGGCGGGGATGTCCTGCCACCGTCGTTGACCGAGCTCGTCGATCGCCGCATCGACGGCGTCGGTGCGGCCAACGAAGTCGCTCTGCTAGCCAGTTCGTGCCTTCCGGCACCGACGGTCGACCTGGTCGCCCGGGCCGTCGACACCGAGGTGGGCGACCTCGTCGAACTGCTGGAACCCGCCGAGACACAAGGAATCATCAGCCTGGACGGGAATCGAATCCGGTTCAGCCACCCGATACTCGCCAAGGGGGTGTACCAACGGGCATCCCCGGCGACCCGCCGCGCGATGCATCACCGCCTTGCCGAGCTCATCGACGACCCCGAGTCGCGGGCCCGGCATCTTGCGCTGGCTGCGACGACCGGGGATCCGGCGACGTTGACCGAGCTCGACGCCGCAGCCGACATCGCGCGCAACAGGGGCGCACCCGGGGCAGCAGCCGAACTCGTCAACCTGGCACTCGCGCTCGGCGGGGACACACCGCAGCGTCGAATCACCCTGGCGGGTCTGCACTTCAATGCAGGAGACTCCGAACGCGCCCGTAGCCTGCTCGAGGAGACGATCGCAGCACTCGGACAGGGTGTACTCCGCGCGCGAGCACGCCACCTGCTCGGCGTCGTGCGGATGTTCGACGACAGTTTCACCGACGCTGCGGACATGCTGCAGAGAGCACTCGACGAGGTTGGTGACGACCCGGCGTTCCGGGCCGAGGCTCTTGTCTTCCTGGCGTTCGCCCAGATCAATTCGGGGCGTGCGGTCGAAGCCAGCCAGAGCGTCGACGAGGCCGTCGAGCTGTGCGAATCGCCGCCGCTGGCCCACCTTCTCAGTCAGGCACTGTCCATGCGAACCACCCTGCGCTTCATGCACGGAGACGGACTCGACCGAGAAAGTGTGAACCGCGCCGTCGAACTGCAGAATCATGACGTCAACGTGCCCATGGCGATTCGGGCCAACGTGCAGAGTGCACTGCTCTCGGCGTGGAACGGCGAACTCGACAGCGCGCGAGACGAACTGGCCGTCATCAAGCGGCGCTCCGTCGAATACGGAGAGGATGGCGACCTGATCTTCGCCACCTTTCACATCGGCATACTCAGCGTGTGGCGCGGAGAGTTCGATGCGCTCGCCGCCGAGGCCGAGGAAGCGATGGAGCGCGCGCTGCAGCTCAACGGGGACGTCCCGCGCTACGTCGCCCTGACGGTCACCGCGCTGTGGACCGCCCATGCCGGCGAGGTCGAGGAGGCTCGTCGAACGTGTGCCGAAGGGCTTGCGGCCGGTCTCCGGTCCGGTGCGGCCAACCTGTCCGGATGGCCCGTGATGACAGAGGGTTTCCTCGAGGTCTCGCTCGGCCGCTACGCCGAAGCGCTCGCGGTCCTCGACCCGCTTCTCGCCGCCGTGGCCCGAGCACCTGGATCGATGGAGATCATCTCGTCGTGGTTCCTCCCCGATGCCGTGGAGGCGATGGTCGAGCTTGGCCGGCTCGAGGATGCCGCCGGCTGGGTCGACCTCATGGAGAGCAATGGCATTCGCCTGGACCGGGCGTGGTTGCTTGCCGTCGCAGGGCGGTGTCGCGGCATGCTGCAGGCAGCCCGCGACGATCTCGACGGTGCTCTGGAGGCCACCGAACGAGCCATGACCCAACACGATCGGGTGCCGATGCCCTTCGAGCGCGCTCGTACGCAACTCTTCCTTGGCCAACTACAGCGCAAGCTGCGTCGACGCGACGATGCGGCGACGAGTCTGGGGGCGGCGCTGGCCGACTTCGAGCGGCTCGGCACGCCCTTGTGGGCGCGACGTGCTCGCGATGAACTGGCACTTGCCGACGGCGGGCCGCCGCCCGAAACGACGCTGACTCCGTCTGAACTTCGCGTAGCCCGGCTCGCTGCCTCGGGGATGACGAACCGTGACGTTGCGGCGAACCTCTACATGAGCCCGAAGACGGTGGAGGCCAAACTGTCTCGGGTGTACCGCAAGTTGCACATCAGCTCGAGGGCCGAGCTGGGCAGTCGTATGGACGGGGTGTCGGACTGAGACTCACGGATTGCGGACACAGTCGTAGGTGACGGGGACTTCCTCCCCTAAATCGACGACCTCGAAGGCATCGGGGGTGATGGAGCTGAATGACCCCGATTCGATTCCCAAGTCGGCCCATTTCGCCGTGGTCGTTCGGTCGTCGGCAAAGGTGAGTGCGATCTCGCCGCCATCGGAGAGGAACATTCCGTACTTCTTGAGCGCCGCCAGGATCACCTTCTGGGACTCGCCGAAGTCGGAGTCGTCGAAGTCGCTCTTGAGGCGCAGGCGGACGCCGTAGGGAGGAGCGTCGGGGTCGGTGCTCTCCGGTCCGCCCGCGTGCGTCGCCGGCCGGACGTACACGTCGGCCTTCATCCGGTCGTTCGGGAGGATGAAGCGCAGAGCGTGATCGACATTGCCCGCGGCCACTTCGTCCGCAGTCGGGGTGAGGCCTGCGATGGGGAACCCCGCGGCATCGGCGCTGGTGCACTGATCACCGCGCAGCGTCTCCGGATAGGCCTTGCCGAGGTCCCAGACGAAGAGCCCCATCGCGGTGATGTCGTCACCCTCCTTGGTGCCTTGGTACACCTCGTACAGCTTGCCTTCGTCGCGCTCCGCAACGAGGATGTGGCAGTCCTGCTGCGAGACATCGCAATCCATGTCTTCGGAGCCCTCCATGTTGGCGTCCACCGGGACCGGCATCTGGGCAGGCACCTCGTCGCAGTCGGGCCCGCCGTAGCAGTAGTCATCGACGCCGGTGACCTGTGTGCGGGGGGTGGAGCCATCGGCGAAGAAGATCGGGATCGAGAAATCCGTCTGAAACACGCCGCCGTTGCCCCAGCCGCCGAGGCGGTTGAGGGTGGCGATGATGGCGTCGCTGCGGTCCGACCTCTCCGCGTCGGCGACGTCGGTGGTCCATGGCTGCTCGCCGCTGAACAATCCGCCTGCCGAGGAGGGGGCCGCACTGACGGATGATTCGCTGCTCGGTGCCGCCGCGGAACGTGAACTGCCCTGGACGACGGTGCTACTCCCGCACCCGGTGGACCCCAAGACCAGCAGCACGCTCAGGATGATGGCGGCGTGGTCGTGCACGCTGGCGCGCATGTACATCGAAGACCTCCCGGCTCACACCCCACGCTAAGACCGCCCAGGGCGCCAACAAATCGGGGGTTTCCCTACGACTCCGGGGTGCCGAAGTGAGCGTCGACGGCAGGTGTGAGTCGTTGGGCGGGAAGGCCGGCCCGCTGACAGGTCTCGGCGACGAGATCTGCTGATGCGGCAGTGAATACGCCGAAGCACACGTCGTCAGCGGGGACCGCGAGGACCGTGAGCAGCCGCACGGTCGAGTCCGGCGTGGACATCGACACCGCATAGTCGTCGAGTCTGGCGGCTGTGTGCTCGATCGGCTCCGTTGCCATCCGTGGGTCGTACCACTCGACGAGGTAGCACGGAACCGATGTCGCGTGGGAGCTCATCGGCCCGACGGTAATCCCGCTCCATGACGAAGAAATCGGGTGTTTCCCTACGTGCTCGAATCCTCAGCCCTTCTGGGTGCCAACGCAGCGGGATTAAACTTCACCGATGTCCACACACAAGGCAGTCCAGGTGGCGTCCGCGAATCAACCGCTCACCCTCGTCGACGTCGACACCACCTCGCCGCCGCACGGTCACGTCCGGATCGACGTCGCCGCGTGCGGCGTGTGCGGCACCGACCACGCCTTCGTCAGCGGCGGCTTTCCCGGACTGTCCTGGCCCGTGACGCCTGGGCACGAGATTGCGGGCACCGTCGCCGAGGTCGGAGACGGTGTCGAGGACTTCGCCGTGGGTGACCGGGTGGCTGTTGGCTGGTTCGGCGGAAATTGCAATCGATGCGTGCCCTGTCGCATGGGCCATTTCATGCAGTGCGAGCGTCTTCAGATACCCAGTTGGCACTATCCGGGAGGGTATGCGGAGTCGGTGACAGCTCCGGCGACCGCGCTGGCGCGCATCCCCGACGGTCTGTCGTTCGTCGAGGCCGCGCCGCTGGGCTGCGCCGGAGTGACGACGTTCAACGCACTGCGGCAGACGAGAGCGGTGGCCGGCGACCTGGTCGCCGTGCTGGGCATCGGAGGCCTCGGCCACCTGGGCCTGCAGTGGGCGAGGGCAATGGGATTCGAGACCGTCGCGATCGCCCGCGGTGCCGCCAAGGCCGAGGGCGCACTGGCGCTGGGGGCACATCACTACGTCGACTCGAACGAGGCCGACGTCGCGTCGGCCCTGCAGGATCTCGGCGGCGCGAAGGTAGTGCTCGCCACTGCGGCCAACTCCGCGGCGATGGCCGCGACCGTGGGGGGATTGGGACCGCGGGGTGAGCTCGTCGTCGTCGGTGTGACGCCTGACAACCTCCCGATCAGTCCGCTCGACCTGATCAACGCGGGACTGTCGGTGACCGGTCACCCGTCGGGCACCGCCCGCGACGTCGAGGAAACCATGCACTTCGCCGTGCAGACCGGTGTCCGTGCCGTCGTCGAGGAACGGCCGTTGGCAGAAGCCGCCGCGGCCTACGAGGCCATGGACACGGGCAAGGCGCATTACCGGATGGTGCTGACGGTCTAGCCGACCTGGGTGAGGGCGCGGCGTCGGTGTGCCGAGGAGATCGTCCGCTACTGAGCGTCCGCTGCACGCATGCGGCTGCCGAGTTCGGCGCGCGACCTGATGTCGAGCTTGCGGTAGATGCGGGCGAGGTTGGCTTCGACGGTCTTCGGGCTGATGAACAGGGCAACGGCTATGTCGCGGGTCGTCTTACCGGTGGCAGCGAGCTCGGCGACCCGTTGTTCGGACGGCGTGAGCACGGTCTTTCGACGCGGCCCGGTGTGGTTGCGGTCCAGTTCGGCGCGGGCCCGATCGGCCCACAGCGGGACGTTGAGGGCCTCGAAGGTCTTGAGCGCCGTGGTGAAGGCGGCGGCGGCGGCATCCTTTCGCCGATGGCGTCGCTCGATTTGTCCCAAGAGCAGCTGGGTGCGCGCGTGCTCGAAAGGCATTGGCAGCCTGTCACATTGGGCCGTCGCCTCTCGAATGGCCCCGAGCGAGGCGTCGATGTCTCCGCGGGCGGCCAACACCATGGCTCTGCTCCGCGCACCAACGGCGAGCATCCACGCGCGATCCAACCGACGGCCGTTGCCTTCGAGGATGTCGACGAGCCGCTCGGCGTCATCGAGTCGGCCGAGGTTGACCATCGCCTCGACGGCGTCGGGCACGAAGGTCGCGGAGACGATCTCGGTCGCCCTTGGCGCCGCCTCGAGCCTGGCGAGCAACGGTGCCGTGGCGGTGAGGGTCGCCTCGTAGTTCCCCAGCGACAACTCGAGGAATCCCAAGGTCGTCAACGTCCAGACCACCAGAAGGTTCGCCCCGCAGCGTTGGCTGGCAGCCAGCGCAGCGGCGGTATCGCGACGCGCTTCGCCCTCTCGGCCGGCGTACGCCGCCAAGGCAGCACGGATGGTCATTGCCACGAAGAGTGGGACGTCCCCGCCCAGATACCGCGCGCGTTCTTCGGTGTCCTCGGCGATCAGGCCGGCGTCGGTGAAGTTACCCCGCCACATCTCGAGCAGGACGGCGTGAATGGCGACGAAGATCAATTCGTTCTCCTCGCCGCGTTCGATGCAGCGCCGCCGAATGTCCGTCATCTCGTCATGGGCGAGGTCGAGCCGTCCGGTCCACGCCAAGAGCATCGCGTTCTGCATCCGGGGTCGAAAGGCCATCGGCATGTCGACGTCGACGTCTTCCAACTGTTGGGCCCGGCTGAGTCGGTCCTGATCGAGGCCGTCACCGCGGAGGAAGCCGAGTATCACTCGCAGCCCGAGTGCCTGACTGAGCAGAATCGGCTGACCGAGTCGTTCGGCAATGACGGTCGCCTCGTCGATTCGACGCGTGGCGCGGCCGAATTGACCCGCGTTGTACCGGGCGTAGGACAGCGTCACCAACAGCTCCGTACGCAGCCTCGTGTCATCCCCCGCCTCGTCGAGTGCCCCCTCCAGCACTCCGGCGGCCTCAAGGAAGCTCTCGCCGAACAGGTGGACGAACCCCAGCAAGCACGACGCTTCCGCGCGCAGCACACCGGGTTCGGTCATGGCGATGACGTCCTCGAGCAGCATCCTCGCCTGCTTCGCGTCACCATCGCTGAAGTGGTGACTCGCAGCCTGGAGTCGGCGTCGAGGGGTATCACCACCAAGCTTGATGGCCAAGTCGACGAACTCGGCAGCGGCGGCGGGTGCTCCTCGTGCGCGGGCGGACTCGGCGGCGGCGTCGAGCGAGTTCATCGTCGCGGCGTCGCCGCTGGTCGCGGACAACGCGAGGTGGCGCGCGCGAAGTTCGGCTTGATCGACGGTCGCTGCGAGGCGACGATGCGTCGCGCGTCGCCGAGCGGGCGTCGCCAAGGCGTAGACCCCCTGGCTCAGCAGCGGGTGGGTGAAGCGAATGCGTTGGCCATCGATCGCGACGATGCCCTTGTCCTCGACGTCCCCGAACATCTGCGCCACGCGGTGGGGGCTGGTTCGGGTGGCTCGCGCCACCAGATCCATCGTGGGTGCGGGTAGGCATGCGGCGACCAGCAATGCCTCGCCGGCGTCGGCCTCCAGGCCCCCGAGCCTGACCGCCACCAGCTCGGCAAGTGTGTTCGGCAGCGCCACCATCGAGTCCGTCGAAGGGCCGATCGCTCTGGCGAGTTCCAGAGCGTAGAACGGGTTACCGCCCGAGATGTCTTGAATTTGCTTGATCGTGGGCCGGGCGAACGAGCGCCCGAGCCGTTCCGAGATCATCGCGTGCAACTCTCGCATCGGCATCGGTTGCAATCGCAGCCGCGTCAGTGCATCGGGGCGAGGCAGTTGCAGCCACGAGGTGTCGGTGTCGACGTCGGAATCGGAGCGCACCGTGGCGAGCATCCGGACCGGCCCCGTGAGCCGCTGGGCAGCGAACGCGACGACGTGCTGACTGGAGACGTCCACCCACTGCAGGTCGTCGACGGCCAGCACCACCGGGCCGCGGGCGGCGAGGACCTCGATGACCGACAGGAATCCCGCGGCGACCGTGCGCGGATCCGTGGTCGACGCAGTTGAGTTGACCCGCAAAAGGATTCGTTCCACTGCAACTCGCTGCGGGCCGGGCAGCGCACCCCAGACCGACTCGTCGATCTCGTCGAGTAGGTCGGCGAGGACGCCGTAGGCCAGGAGGGATTCGGTGACTGCCGTCCGCGAGGAGAGCACCTGACATCCACGTTCGCGGGCTCGATCGGTCGCGGCCGACCACAGGGTGGTCTTGCCGATACGCGCCTCGCCTTCGATCAACAGCGCGGAGGGTTCGCGCGACGCCGACGTCAGGTACTCGTCGATGACACGCGCTTCGACCCTGTGACTCGTGGCGCCTCCCCAAGTCATGGGCAAAGCATTTCAGCAGTTGAAGCGTCCGTCTAGTCGATGGACCGGCCGCTATCTGGGACTTCGTAGACCGCGCGCCAGAAGACCCACCGGTGCCCAGGTGCCGAAGCACCCGGCGAGCGTCAGTGCGCCTGGGCAGCAACGTCTTTCCGGGCCGCCCAAGAGCGTACCCGCGGCTACCCAGCCCCGTCCGCTGCGTCTGCGTCCGTCTCGACGCGAAGGTTGCCAGACCAACCACTCATGGACCCGGTATTGCAGCCTCCCAGGACGCCATCCATCTGGACCTGAACGGTGTGACGTCCGGGAGTCGTCTCGATGAAGTAACCGCCGTCATTCTGTCCAGGCTGGACGATGTTGCTGCCCCACTCCCTGCCGTCGACGAAGATGCGCGCTCGGCCGGGAGCACACGCCGGTGGATTGGGGTCGGCGGTGAAAGAGACGAACAAGCGACCGTCAGTCGGAAAGGAGATCGCCCGTGACTTCTTGTCGCATGACTGGCTGAAGGGCTGCGGGCAATCTACGGCAAGGTGTGTATCGCTCTTTTGAGCCGACGCTGGACTCGCCAGTGCCAGTGCCGTACATCCGGCCGCCGCGGCCAGCGCAGCCGTCCTGGCGATTGTCATGGCAGCAGGTCTGTGAAAAGTGGTCATGGACTTCCCCTTCGATTATTTGCCCACTCGGGCGTGGGTTCGACGCTATGGACCGAAGGTCGCCGATAAATCGGGTGTTTCCCTACGTTCGGGCTCCGAGCCGTGGGCGAGGCGGCTGCGGTACGGAGCAGGGTGCCGCGATGGTGTTGGGCTCAAACCGGGGTGCGCGCGGTCCTCGAGGAGCGTCCGTATGGCGCACGCCGCCGAGGTCTGCGACGCGATCGACACCGGCAAGATGCGCTACCGGAAGATTCTCGTCGTGTAACCCGCGGCACATGTGTGCGCGATTGTTGAGATACTGCCCAGGTAAGCCGAACTGCATTGCACCGAGAGGAACTCCCATGCCCATCGCTACTCCCGAGGTCTACGCCGAGATGTTGGGCCGTGCCAAGGAGCACTCCTTCGCGTTCCCGGCCATCAACTGCGTCGGTTCGGAGTCGGTGAACGCCGCGATCAAGGGCTTCGCGGACGCAGGTAGTGACGGCATCATCCAGTTCTCCACCGGTGGCGCCGAATTCGCTTCGGGGCTGGGCCTGAAGAACATGGTCACCGGTGCGGTCGCGCTCGCCGAGTTCGCCCACGTGATCGCCGCCAAGTACGACATCACCGTGGCCCTGCACACCGACCACTGTCCCAAGGACAAGCTGGACGGCCTGGTGCGTCCACTGCTGGCGATCTCGGCCGAGCGCGTCGCGAAGGGGCAGAACCCGCTGTTCCAGTCGCACATGTGGGACGGGTCGGCGGTGCCGATCGACGAGAACCTCGAGATCGGCAAGGAACTGCTGAAGCTGGCCGCCGAGGCGAAGATCATCCTCGAGGTGGAGATCGGCGTCGTCGGCGGCGAGGAGGACGGTGTCGAGGCCGAGATCAACGACAAGCTCTACACCACGGCCGCCGACTTCGAGAAGACCATCGACGCCCTCGGCGCGGGCGAGCACGGCAGGTATCTACTTGCCGCGACCTTCGGCAACGTTCACGGCGTCTACAAGCCGGGCAACGTCAAGCTCAAGCCGGAGGTCCTCAAGGAGGGCCAGGAGGTCGCCGCCGCCAAGCTGGGCCTGGCGGCCGGGAGCAAGCCCTTCGACTTCGTGTTCCATGGCGGGTCGGGCTCGCTGAAGTCCGAGATCGAGGATTCGCTCAACTACGGCGTGGTGAAGATGAACGTCGACACCGACACGCAGTACGCCTTCACCCGGCCACTGGCCGGCCACATGTTCGCCAACTACGACGGGGTGCTGAAGATCGACGGCGAGGTCGGCAACAAGAAGGTGTACGACCCGCGTAGCTATCTGAAGAAGGCGGAGGCGTCGATGACCGAACGCGTCATCGAGGCCTGCAACGACCTGCACAGCAGCGGCCGCAGCGTCACCGGCAGCTAGCGATTTCGGCGCGCAAACGTTCGCTGACCGAACGTTTCCGCGCCGAAATCGCGGGGGTTGGGCTACTGAGGCGCTTGGCAGATCTTCCACTGCTCGTCGCGGAACTCCAGATCGAAGCTCCGCGACGAGCGGGTCGACGGGTCGAAGGCCATGAACGTCGTGACGTTGGCCTCGGCGTGGCCGTCGTTCACGATTACCTGATCGATGCTCGCGATGATCGGGTACTGCCTGGCCGCGGCGACGCGGGAGTGGATGTCACTCCACTGCTTGTCGTCGTAGCGGATGTACCCGTCGGCCGTCTCACCGCAGGTGATGGTGCGCAGCGTGGACAGGTCACCCCTCTGGATCGCCGTATCGAAGTTCTGGATCGTCGTGCGCACCAGGTCCTCCTGCGACACGGCGGGCGCATCGTCACGGCTCAGCAGCAGGGTGCCCAGGATGGCGACCGCCGCCAAGGCCGCGATGACGAGTACCAACGCGATCACCCAGCCCCAGCTGCGTCGCCGCCCCGGCGGCTTGGGCGCGTCGGACCGGCCCGGAATCACTTGCGGTGCAACGGGTCCCTGTGACACCGCAAAGATCTCCGTGGCCGGTTCCGACGGTGTCTGGATGATCTGGGTCCGGCCCGCGTCCATCCCCGACGGGGCGGTGAACCTGCGTTCGGGTGCCTCGGCGTCCGCGGCCCCGGCCAGCGCGGCGGGATCGATTACCTCGGTCTCGGGTGCGGACGCATCGGCGACCTCGCCCTTGGCCGGCTCGTCGTTCTGGTCCGGCCCCGATGGGTTCGACATTGGTGCCTCAGTCCTCCCTGATGACTTCTGCAGAGCTTATCCACCCGCAGCCGCCGAAGCCTGGCGACATCGCGGAGGGATCCGCACGGCACAATAAGCGCATGACTCACATGGGCGATCTGCTGGGGCCTGATCCGGTCCGGCTTCCAGGCGACACCGAGGCCGAGGCCGAACTGGCCGCAGGCGAGAATCCGGCGATCGTCGCCGCCGCTCATCCGTCGGCCTCGGTGGCGTGGGCGGAGCTGGCCGAGCAGGCCCTCGCCGACGACAAGGCGGTCACGGCGTACGCGTACGCACGGACCGGGTACCACCGCGGCCTGGATCAGCTGCGCCGTAACGGCTGGAAGGGTTTCGGGCCCGTGCCCTACGCCCACCAGCCCAACCGCGGCTTCCTGCGCTGCGTGGCAGCGCTGGCCCACGCCGCCGACACGATCGGTGAGACGGACGAGTTTCAGCGGTGCCTCGATCTGCTCGACGACTGCGATCGCACCGCACGCGGAGAACTCGGCCTCGCCTAGCGCCGGTCAGAACCAGGCGGACCAGAATCGCGTCAGCTGACCGCCCAGTGGCCACAGCCCGCCGGGAACGCCGAACAGATCGACGATTCCGGCGACCAGTCCGAAGAACCACCCGTTGAGCACCGGGGCCATCAACAGCACGAACAGGATGAGGAAACCCCACTGCTTGGCGGGGGCCAGCTGACGCTGCGTCTCCGGCTTCAGGTGCGGTTCCAGGGCGCCGTAACCGTCCAGCCCGGGGATGGGCAGCAGGTTGAGCAGCACCGCCGTCACCTGGAGGAAGCCGAGGAAGGCCACGCCGCCCCAGAACACCAGATGCTCGGGGGTCCAGAACGCGGCGGTAATCGTCAGCAGCACGATCGCGAGTACCACGTTGGCGAACGGGCCCGCGAGGCTGACGGTGGTGCGCTGCCGCTTGGTCATCGACCAGGTGCGCAGGTAGACCGCCCCGCCGGGCAGTCCGATACCGCCGAGAGCGATGAAGAGTATGGGAATGCCAAGGGACAGAAGCGGATTCGAGTACTTCAGCGGGTTGAGCGTCAGATAGCCGCGAATCTCGACGTCGCGGTCACCGTAACGCCACGCCGTGTAGGCGTGCCCGAACTCGTGCAGACACAGCGACACCAGCCAACCGAACACGACGAAGACGAACACTCCGACGTACGCCATGGGCGTGCGGTCGAACTCGGCCAGCCACGCCACCACCGCGCCGACGGCCGTGATCGCCACGATCGCCAGGAAGATCGGACTCGGGCGCACCGACTGGCGCAGCGGACGGATGCTCACGCCACGAAGCTACCCGGTGCCGTCGACCAGGACGGTCGAGTAGCCGACCCCGATGTAGGCGGCGACGATGCCGATCATGACGACCGCCAGCACGACGTCGGCAACGGCGCCGCGCAGGAACAGCCCGGCCATCGCTCCGGCGATGATCAGGCACTGGAAGAGCAAGTCGACGTCCCAGCCCTGCTGGCCGATCAGGAATCCATGCAGGAGGTTGACGGCCACGATCGCGATCAGCACCCCGAAGAACAGTGAGCGAACCTGGGCGAAGGCCTCCGACGGGTCACCTTGGCGGTCGCTGTCGTGTTGCGCCTCGGGCAGCAAGAACGACATCACCAGGATGCCAGCGGGGACCAGCAGGAACCCCAGCAGCTCGAGAATCGAGATCTGCGTGACGGTGTCCCGGTAGTAGGTGGCGGCCAACCACACCTCGACGATGAGCGCCAGCAGGAAGACCTGCCACAACATCGCCGGCACGTAGGGGCTCCGCGTACGGTCCCGGGAGCGCTCGCGCACGGCGAGTGCGAGTTCCTGCAAGACCTGTGCGAACGACATGCCGAGGATCACCGTGTAGAACCACCACATCCGCGGAATGGTCGCACGCGGATCGCCTCATCGGACCCGAAGCCAGCCGGTGGTGTGCCGGTAGAAGGTCGACCGCCGCGCTGGGCGCGCCGCCCGCACACCGTCGCGGACCACCAGCACACCCGTCGTGCCGAGCTGTGCCGCGCGGCCCGTCACCCAGCGCCGTGGCGACAGCCGACCGGCGAGCACGCGGGCCCGCAGCCCCGGCGGAGAGGATGTCGGCTCTATCCGCACACCCGGCACCTCGCCATCGAAGAGCACGGTGTCGTCGACCACGGCCTCGCCCGCAACGGTGCGCGCCGCCTCGGGGGGCAGCCAGTAGGCGGCGCGGACGAGCACCGCGCCGGTTTCGTCGCGGATCAACGGAACCCGCCGCGCGGGCGCGGTGCGGGCCCGCCCGGCGGCCCATCGGCGCTGCACTAGGGCCACTTCGACGTCGAGTCGGTCGATGCGCACCAGCCTGGCCAGCACCACCGCCAAGTCTGCGGACGTCCCCAGCACGATCAAGCGTCGGGCGTCGGCCGCGGCATCGACGTCGGTCGGTGCGGTGACGTCGACGACCGGCAGCGGCGCCAGCGACCGGGGCGTGCGCCCGCCGAAGCGCAGCACCACGACGTCTGGATTCACCTGCATGGGATCTTCTCGGATAGGGTGTGTCACCGGCTGCCACAGTATCGAGGCAGATGAGCGGGAGATAACGCCATGCCGGCAATCGTCCTCATCGGCGCCCAGTGGGGCGACGAGGGCAAGGGAAAGGCCACCGACCTACTCGGTGGTCGCGTCCAATGGGTGGTTCGCTACCAGGGTGGGAACAACGCCGGGCACACCGTCGTCCTCCCCAACGGTGAGAACTTCGCCCTCCACCTGATCCCGTCGGGCATCCTGACGCCCGGGGTCACCAACGTCATCGGCAACGGCGTCGTCGTGGATCCCGGCGTGTTGCTGAACGAGCTCAAGGGTCTCGAAGACCGGGCCGTGGACACCTCGCGCCTGTTGATCTCCGCCGACGCGCACCTGCTGATGCCGTACCACGTGGCGATCGACAAGGTGACCGAGCGCTACATGGGCAGCAAGAAGATCGGCACGACTGGTCGAGGCATCGGGCCCTGCTATCAGGACAAGATCGCGCGCATCGGCATTCGCGTCTCCGACGTGCTGGACCCGGACTCCCTGACGCAGAAGATCGACGCCGCACTGGAATTCAAGAACCAGGTGCTCGTCAAGATCTACAACCGCAAGGCGCTCGACCCGCACGAGGTTCGCGATGCGCTGCTCGAGCAGGCCGAGGGCTTCAAGCACCGCATCGCCGATGCCCGGCTGCTGCTGAACGACGCGCTCGACGACGGGGAGATCGTGCTGCTGGAGGGCTCGCAGGGCACGCTCCTCGACGTGGACCACGGCACCTATCCGTTCGTGACGTCGTCGAATCCGACGGCGGGCGGTGCGGCCGTCGGCTCGGGCATCGGGCCGACCAGGATCACGACCGTGCTGGGAATCCTCAAGGCGTACACCACGCGCGTGGGCTCGGGCCCCTTCCCGACCGAACTGTTCGACGAGTTCGGCGCGTACCTGTCCAAGACCGGTGGCGAAGTCGGCGTCACCACCGGGCGGGCCAGGCGTTGCGGCTGGTTCGACGCCGTGATCGCCCGCTACGCCACCCGCGTCAACGGGATCACCGACTACTTCCTGACCAAGCTCGACGTGCTGTCGAGCCTCGAGACCGTGCCGGTGTGCGTCGGGTACACGGTGAACGGCAAGCGGACCGACGAGATGCCGATGACCCAGAGTGACATCGCCGTCGCGCAGCCCGTCTACGAGGAACTGCCCGGCTGGTGGGAGGACATCTCCCAGGCGCGCAGTTTCGAGGATCTGCCCGCGAAGGCACGTGACTACGTGCTGCGGCTCGAAGAGCTTGCCGGCGCCCATGTTTCGTGCATCGGCGTGGGTCCCGGCCGCGAGCAGACCATCGTGCGCCGCGACATCCTGGCGCGCACGTGAGTGACCTGACCGACGATCCCGAGTACGACCGGCACGGTGGCTTTCCGCTCTTCGAACCCGCGAACCCGGGGCCGGGATACGGTCCGTTCCTGGCGTCGATGAGACGGTTGCAGGACCTCGCCGTGTCGGCCGACCCCGACGGTGACACCTGGGTCGACGCCGCCGCTCGCGTCGCGGGGCTGGTCGATCTGCTGGAGCCCTTCGAGGCGGCCGAGGGCGTTGGGCCCGCCAATCGCGTTCCTACGCTTCCCGGTTCGGGCAGCCTGCTGATGCCGCCCTACCGGGTGACCAGATTCGAGGCCGACGGCGTCGAGTTGAGCGTCTCGTTCACTCGCTTCCACGTCGGTGGCAACTCGGCCGTTCACGGTGGAGTGCTTCCGCTGCTGTTCGACTCGATCTTCGGCATGGTGATCCACGCTGCCGGGCGTCCGATCAGCCGCACGGGGTTCCTGCACGTCGACTATCGCAGCGTCACGCCGATCGACACGGCACTGAGCGCCAAGGGCTGGATCCGCACGGTCGAGGGCCGCAAGGCGTTCGTCAACGCCGAGCTGCGCAAGCCCGACGGCACCCTCTGCGCCGAGGCCAACGGGTTGATGATTCGGCTGCTACCAGGCCAACCCTGACGCCACGGCACCGACGTGTGCTGCCGGGCTGCGCTCGGCGCGTTCCACGACCGTGGCGCAGATGTCAGTGAGACCATGACCGCGTGACCGAAACCGGCGCTGCACAGCGTCATCTACGCACGCTGTCCACCCCCCGCGCGGCGGCCGTGGCCGGAGTGCTGTTCGCGATCCTGTTCGCCGCGGCGCTCATCCTGATCCGCACAACGCTGCCCGAGCATCCCCAGATCGGCACGCAGTGGATCGAGAGCGGGCGGGCCAGGATTCGCGTCGCGGCCATCCTGATGCCGTTCGCCGGAATCATGTTCCTGTGGTTCATCGGCGTCGTGCGCGACGGTTTTGGCCACTTCGAGGACAAGTTCTTCTCGTCGGTGTTCCTCGGCAGCGGGCTGCTGTTCCTGGCGATGACCTTCGTGGCCAGTGCGGTGGGGGTGGCGCTGTCGTCGGGCGACCTCGCCACGTCGGACTCGGCCGCGCGCATCGAGATCACGGCGTTCGGGCAGATGCTGTTGATGACGTTGACCAAGACGTATGCGCTGCGGATGGCGGCGGTGTTCATGATGTCGCTGGCCACCATCTGGCTCAAGACGTCCCTGATGCCGCGCTGGTTGGTGATGACCACCTACGCCGTGGTGCTGGCGGTGATGCTCGCCGCGGACGTCAGCATGTGGATCGCGCTGGCCTTCCCGGCGTGGGTATTGGTGGTGAGCCTGTTCGTGCTCAACCGATCTGGGGTCATCGACCTGGACCCGCGCGCCGAAGACTCCAGGTCGTCAGACCAGGCGTAGTACCGACGCCGGGCAGATCTTGACCGCCTCGCGGGCGTGGTCCTCCTCGCCGTCGGGCACCTCCTCGGCGAGCAGCACCACGATGCCGTCGTCGTCCTGGTCGAACAACGCGTTGGAGATCATCACGCAGTTGCCCGACGCGATGCAGTCCTCGCGGTCGGCCTCTAGTCTCATGTCACCATCCCATCACCAGGTCACTGCCAACGACCGTAGTCCGTAGATGAAGTGGAACGAGCGGAACGCGACATCGTCGAAGTCCTCGGCCAGCGCCAGCTTCGGGAACCGCTTCAGCAGCGCGGGCCACGCGATCCGCATCTCCATCCGCGCCAGCGAGGCGCCCAGACAGTGGTGCACTCCGTGCCCGAAGGCGACGTGCCCCGGCGCGCCGCGGCGAACGTCGAGAACGTCTGGCGCTGAGATGAATTCGGGATCGCGATTGGCCGCGGGCAGCGACGCGAACACCAGCTGACCCGCCGGAATGGGCACGCCCGCCACCTCGACGTCGGTCGTGGTTACCCGGGGAATCGAGGTATGCACGATCGACAGCCACCGCAGAAGTTCCTCGATCGCGGGTCCGATGGCATCGGGATCGTCGCGCACGGCGGCCAACTGGTCGGGATGTCGCAGCAGCGCAAGGGTGCCCAGTCCCAGCATGTTCGACGTGGTCTCGTGGCCGGCGAGCAGCAGCAGACCTGCGATGCCGACCAGTTCGTCGTCGGTCAGTTCGGTGCCGTGCTCGCGGACCAACATGCCGAGGATGTCCTCACCCGGGTGGCGGCGGGCCCTGCCGACGAGGGACTGCATGTACGTGCGGCCCCGGCGCTGCATCTCGAGCCGCTCGGGGATCGGCAGCGAGAGATCGAGTTGGCGGGCGGAACGGGACTGGAAGTCCGCGCGATCCTCGTAGGGCACGCCGAGCAACTCGCAGATCACCAACGACGGGATGGGCAGCGCGAAGTGCTCGACGAGGTCGGTGGGCGGTCCGGCCGCCTCCATGGCGTCGAGGTGTTCGGTCACGATCTCGGCGATCCGGGGCTCCAGGCGCTTGATCCGCCGGATGGTGAATTCCGGCGTCAGCATTCTTCGCAGCCGCTGATGCTCGGGGGGATCGAGGCCGAGGAGGTTGCCGGCCCGGGCGCTGGCCAGTTCCTCGTCGGGCATGACCGGAGCGCCGGGAACGACGAAACCCGGCGGCCGGGCGTTGGAGAAGTGATCGTGATCGGACAGCACCCGCTTCACGTCGTCGTGCCGGGCAACCAGATACACCGTCATGCCAAACGAGTTGACGACGGTCTGAACTCCGGCACCCGCCCGGATCTCGCCGAGTTCCGGAGTGGGATCGAAGGCGTCGCGGCGCATGTGTACGGGTGGCAGCGAGGGGGCGGCCGATGCAGTCATGTCTTCGACGGTACCGACGGCGCGGGGCGGGGAGACCGGCCGAAGCCGCCCGGTCGCGCAATCGAGCCGTTTGCGATCCGCGCACGTGCGCCCGGCCCCTAGACTCGAACCGTTGGCTGAAGACCGGGGGTGCCCAGTGCCGCGCGACGATATCGGACGGGCCGCCGACCGCACCCGGCTCGAGCAGTTGATCGGCGCGGATCTGCGTGAGATGACGGCGGAGTCGGACTGGATCGCCAGGGTGTTCGCCGAACGAAACGATGTGTCGCCCAACGAGTTTCGGGCGCTGTTATTCGTCATGATCGCCGAGACCCGGGGTGCGCAGCTGACGGCCGGTGAGCTCCGGCGGCAAATGGGTATGTCGGGTGCGGCGATCACGTACCTGGTCGAGCGGATGGCCGAGGCCGGCCATTTGCGCCGGGAGGCCGACCCCGCGGACCGACGCAAGGTGATCCTGCGGTACACCGAGCACGGGATGGACCTTGCGCGGACGTTCTTCGCGGCCCTGGCGCGGCACAACCACGGCGCCATGGCCCAGCTGCCGGACTCGGATCTCGAGGCGGCGCATCGCACGTTCGCGGCGATGGTGGGTGCCATGCGGGGGTTCCGCGGGGACCTGGCGACGCCGCCGGCGGGTCTAGTCCCTGGAGAGGGTCGCCTCCTCCAGGTCGAGGCCCCGTAACGCCGACCGCAGCGTCTCGTCGTTGATCCGGCCTGCGTCGCGCTCGGCGATGAACGTCTCCCGTTCCGCCTTGAGCATCTCGAGCCGGAGGCGCCGGAAGGCCGCCGCCGGGCCCTCGCCGATCTCGTCGTCGCCGCGGCCCAGCTGCTCCCACGCGGAGTTGCTGCGACGGTCGTTCCAGCGCCGCAGCACGGTGGCGGCACGCTCGTGGACGTCCGATTCCGGACGTTGCTCGGCCATGAGCTGGTCGAGTCGGTCGGCGGCCGCCTGAGCGGCCTTGGTCTGGGCGGCGGCCTCGTCGAGGGCGTCCTGGTGGGCATCGTCGCCCTGGACGTCGAGCACCTTGATGATCCAGGGCAGGGTGAGCCCGTGCAGCAGCAGCGTTCCGACCACGACCACGAAGGTCAGGAACACCAGCTGCGGCCGCCCGGGAAACGGGTCACCCGACAGCGTGCTGACGGGTACGGCGAACGCGGCGGCCAGTGACACCACCCCGCGCATCCCCGCCCACGCGACGATGAAGACCTGCGCCTTCGTCGGAGCTTCCTCGTTCTCCCGGATGCGACGGGACAGCTTGCGCGGCACGAACGCCATCGAGAACACCCAGACGACCCGGACGACGATCACCGTCGCCAGCACCGCCGCCGAGGCGGTCACCAGGACCGCGACGGAGATGCCTCGCAGCTCGGCGACGACCGTCGGCAGCTGCAACCCGATCAACAGGAACGCAAACGATTCGAGGACGAACTGCACCGTCTTCCAGACGGCGGTGTCCTGAAGTCGGGTGGCATAGCTGGCGCGCGTCGAGCGCTGGCCGAGGATCAGGGCGGCCACCACGACGGCTATCACGCCCGAGCCGTGTGTCTCCTCGGCGAGCAGGTAGATGAAGAACGGCGCGACCAACCCCAGCGCGCTCTCCACCAGCGAGTCACCGAGCCAGCGCCGGACGTACACGATGAGCGAGCCCATCGCGCCGCCGACCACGGTGCCGCCGACCGCCGCCAGCGCGAACGTGAAGATGGGCGTCCCCCAGCTCGTGGCCGTGCCGATCGCCGCCGCCAGCGCGACCTTGTAGGCCGTCAGGGCGGTCGCATCGTTGAGCAGGCTCTCGCCGCCGAGCAACGTCATGATCTGGCGCGGCAGCCCGAGCCTGCGGCCGATGGCCGTGGCGGACACCGCATCCGGCGGGGCGACGATCGCGCCGAGCGTGAGCGCCGCGGCGATCGTCAGCTCGGGCACCGTGTGGTAGGCCACGATGCCGACCGCGAACGTGGTGACCAGTGGCAGACCCACCGCGAGCAGGCCGATTCGGCGCGTGTTCCTCCGCATCGCGACATAGCTGCTCTCGAGCCCGGCGGACCACAGCAGCGGGGGCAGGATGACGAACAGCACCAGATCCGGTTCGAGCTCGATGCCGTCGACGCCGGGGATGAGGCCCGCCAGCAGGCCGGCCACCACCAAGGCCAACGGTCCGGACACGTCGAACCGGCGCGCGATCCCGGCCAGCAACACCGACGCCACGAGAACCGCAAGCAATGCGGCACCTGCCATGCCGCACCCCCTTTCCAAGACCGCCCTATTGTTGACGGCATGCGGAGGAGAACGCGACAGCGCGAGGTGAATTCCCCGCCGTCGTCCCCGACGTGCGAGCACCTCGCCGAGAGCGCCGACGCGGCGGAGCCCGAAGCCCTCACGCCGGGTATGTGCGCGGGGTGTGCGGAGCTGGGCGAGAGCACCTGGGCACATCTGCGGATGTGCCTCGCGTGTGGGCACGTCGGCTGTTGTGACTCGAGCCCGCACAAGCACGCCAACGACCACTTTCACACCACCGGTCATGCCGTCATGAGGTCCGTGGAGCCAGGCGAGAGCTGGCGATGGTGCTACGTCGACATTCAGCTGGGATGAGGGATCTGGCAGGGTGGGCAGGCGATGAGTGAAGCCTCCGGCAGCGAGCGTCCCCGTACCGTCCTACTTCTCGGCGCCGGTGACGCCGGTCCCGAGCTGGCCCTGGCGTTCGAGCGCCTCGGCGTCGCCGTCACGCGGGTCGAGCAGTGCCCCGAGGCGGACGCGGTGGGTGCCCTGCTCGACGAACACCGGCCCGACTACGTGATCGCCGTGTCCGCCGACGTCTCGGCCGCCGTGCTGATCGCCGCGGCCGAGCGGGAGTCCGTCGAGGTCTTCCCCACGCCGCGTGCGGTCCGACTGGGTGCCGATCGCGAGGGCTTGCGCAAGTTGGCGGGCGACGAACTGGGTCTGCCGACCGTGCCGTTCTGGTTCGCCTCGTCGGCCGAGGAGCTGGCCGCCGTCGCGGATCATGCCGGCTTCCCGCTGGTCGTGACGCCACTGACGGGCACGGTTGCCGACGGCCAGTCGGTGCTGACGCGGCCCGACGACGTCGAGCCCGCGTGGAAGCGCGCGTTCGCCACGGGCCCGGCGTGGTCCAACCGGGTGATGGCCGAAACCGTGGTCGAGGTCGACGAGGAGGTCACTCTGCTCACGGTGCGCACGACCGAGGCATCGGGACCGGCCGTGCAGTTCTGCGAACCCATCGGGCATCGGAAGGCAGGAGCGGGCCCGCTGGAGACGTGGCAGCCGCACCGGCTGTCGCTGGCGGCTCTGGACGCCGCGCGGTCCATCGCCGCCCGCATCGTGCACTCGCTGGGCGGACGGGGTGTGTTCGCCGTCGAGCTGCTGGTGCACGGTGACGAGGTGTACTTCGCCACGGTCGACGCGCAGCCCCTCGAAACCGGCCTGATAACCCTTCGCTCGCAACGACTCTCGTACTTCGAGCTGCATGCGAGGGCAATCCTGGGCTTGTCGGTCGACACGATCATGATCTCCCCGGCGGCCGCGGAGGTGGGCACGCGTCGGACCGGCCCCGGCCCCGCGCTGGCCGAGGCCCTCGACGTGCCCGAGAGTGACGTGCGACTGCTGGACGCGACGTCGGTGGCGATCGCGACCGCCCCCGACGTCGTCCGGGCCCGTGATCGGGCGCACCGGGTGTCCACCGTCGTTCATGGGCTCGGGTCGTGACGGGTTCCGATGCCGACGACGAGGGACCCATTCGGCTGCCGGAACCCGAGCCCGACCGCCCCACCATCGCGCCCTTCCTCGGTGCGCTGGTGGTCATCACGATCGTGGTGATCGCAATCGTGTCGTTCAACGTGTTCGGGTCGACGACCACCACCCCCGGCGACCAGGTGGCGCGGGCGGCCGTCGGCCAGAACGACGCGCTGCAACGCCAGGACTACGCCGCGTTCCGTGACTTCACGTGCCGAGCCGACCAGGGCAGCGAGTCGGATTTTCAAGCGCGGCAGCGTGATTCGGTGGCCAAGAACGGGGAGCGTTACCTCGACGACGTCACCGACATCGGCGTCGACGGCGACCGCGCCTCGGCGACCGTCACGTACCACTTCGACAAGACGGCGGACAGTAAGTCGCCCACCCCGCTGACCTTCGTCCAGGAGGACGGGGCCTGGAAGGTCTGCCTGAGCTAGGTCTGCCCCAGCTACCTATGGGACACTCGCGGTCGTGAGTTACGCGGGAGACATCACCCCTGAAGAGGCGTGGAAGCTGTTGGTCGGCGATCCCGAGGCCGTGCTGGTCGACTGCCGGACCTCGGCCGAGTGGCGCTTCGTCGGCGTACCCGACATCTCGTCACTGCAGCGCGACGTCGTGTACGTCGAATGGAGCCGCACCGACGGCACGCACAACGACGGATTCGTCGACGAGCTGGTGGCTGCGGGCGTGACGCCGGGGGAGCGCCCGGTCGTGTTCCTGTGCCGCTCCGGCAACCGCTCGATTGGCGCGGCCGAGGCCGCCACCGACGCCGGGATCGCGCCGTCCTACAACGTGCTCGACGGTTTCGAGGGGAACCTCGACGAGCTCGGGCACCGCGGCGGGACCGGCTGGAAGGCCATCGGCCTACCCTGGAGACAATCATGACCGAATCCGAGGATCGTCCCGTCCCTTCGGTGCGGATCCCAAAGGCATTGCCCGACGGCGTGAGTCAGGCCACCATCGGGGTACGCGGTGGTCTGCTGCGATCGGAGTTCGAGGAGACCTCCGAGGCGCTCTACCTGACCTCCGGTTACGTCTACGGCTCGGCGGGCGATGCCGAGAAGGCGTTCACCGGGGAGATCGACCGGTTCGTCTACTCCCGGTACGGCAATCCCACCATCGCGATGTTCGAGGAACGGTTGCGGCTGATCGAGGACGCGCCAGCGGCCTTCGCGACGGCGACGGGGATGGCCGCGGTGTTCACGTCCCTCGGTGCCCTGCTCGGAGCCGGCGACCGGTTGGTGGCCGCGCGCAGCCTGTTCGGTTCGTGCTTCGTGGTGTGCAACGAGATCCTGCCGCGGTGGGGCGTGGAGACCGTGTTCGTCGACGGGGAAGACCTCTCCGAGTGGGAGGAGGCGCTGGCCGATACCTCCAAGCCCACCCGAGCAGTGTTCTTCGAGACGCCGTCGAACCCGATGCAGTCGCTCGTCGACATCGCCGCGGTTTCCGATCTGGCGCACTCCGCCGGCGCAAAGGTGGTGCTGGACAACGTCTTCGCGACCCCACTGCTGCAGCAGGGCATGCCGCTGGGTGCGGACGTCGTCGTCTACTCGGGTACCAAGCACATCGACGGTCAGGGCCGGGTGCTCGGCGGCGCGATCCTCGGCGACAAGGAATTCATCGACGGGCCGGTGCAGAAGTTGATGCGCCACACCGGACCGGCGATCAGTCCCTTCAACGCCTGGACGATGTTGAAAGGCCTTGAGACGCTGGCGGTTCGGGTTGACTACGCGAACGCCTCGGCGCATCGGGTCGCAGAGTTCCTGCAGAACCACCCATCGGTGTCGTGGGTGCGGTATCCGTTCCTCGAGTCGCATCCGCAGTACGATCTGGCCAAACGGCAGATGCGGGGCGGCGGCACGGTCGTCACGTTCGAGTTGGCGGCCGCCGAGGGACAGGGCAAACAACGCGCCTTCGAGGTACTCGACAAACTGCGCATCATCGACATCTCGAACAACCTGGGTGACTCCAAGTCGCTCATCACGCATCCCGCCACCACCACCCATCGCGCGATGGGTCCGGAGGGTCGGGCGGCGATCGGACTCGGCGACGCGGTGGTGCGGGTGTCCGTCGGGCTCGAGGGCACGGAGGACCTGATCGCAGACCTGGATCAGGCTCTCAGCTAGATGTCGAGGTCGAATGCGGCCAAGAAGGCGCGGCGCAAGAAGCGGCTGAACGCCCGCAACGACAGCTGGTTACCGGCCGACGTGCACGCCGACGTCCAGGGTGTCGCCCGCATTGCCGACGAGATCATTCCGCGCGGCTGGATCTTCGATGACGCCCACTCCGGCGAGGACTTCGTCACCTGGTACTACCCGCCGTCCGGGGTCGAGGTGGACGACGAGTCGGTGGAGTCGGTGACCCGGCTCTGGCTCACCGACCCAGAGGAACCCCACGTGCTGCTCGTTGGCTCGGCCGAGGACCCCGCCTCCATCGGGCTCACGGTCGAGGAGCTGTTCGCCCGGCTGGACGAGGTCGAGTCGTACCGGATCGGGGACCCGTTTCCCGTCGCCGACTCCGAAGATGTCATTAGTGGAGATCGCGGATAGCGAACAGACTCCGCTGTGCCGGATTCAGCTAACGTCCGGCGGCGGCGCGGAGTCTTCCTGAACTGGGCCCTCGGTGAGTCTTGGCGAACTCCGTCCGACACGTCGACCGACTCACGTGGTTTGCCATCATCGGGTCTTGGCGCAACGCGATATGACGTAGACGTCAAATATCGAGTATGTTCGCGCCAGTAGGCGTCGTCATGCGGCCTGTTTCGAACGTTGCGGCGACACACGGCGTCTGCGGCGACGGGTCCGGCGGCCGAAGGTAGCCGAGAGGCCGGACGGGCGCGAAGACGGGTACGCACGAGCGACCCCCACAGCGCCCAACCGGACGTAGGACCTTCAGAGAACAGGGTGGTGGTGTTTTGTCCGTGCTTGGGACCTCCTCTGCGGAGACCTCAATTCCGAACGTGCTGCGTGCGCGGGCGCTTCGTCAGCCCGACGCACCCGCGTACACGTTCGTCGACTACGAGATCGATCCTGCTGGCTACCCCGAGACCCTGACCTGGTCGCAGGTGTACCAGCGGGTCCGCGTGGTCGCCGAGGAACTCACGCTCTGCGGGGCGATCGGGGACCGGGCGGCGATCCTGGCGCCGCAGGGTCTGGAGTACGTGATCGCGTTCCTCGGTGCGCTGCACGCCGGTTTCGTCGCCGTCCCGCTGTCGGTACCGCAGGCGGGATCGCACGACGAGCGGGTGTCGGCCGCCCTGCGCGATTCCGCACCCACGGTGATCCTCACGACGACGGCGGTGGCGGACGTCGTCCGGGAGTACTCCGCCGTGCTCGGCCGCTCGGCGCCAAGCGTCGTCGAGGTCGACGCGCTGGACCTCGACGCGCCGGTCGAGTCCGAACCGGCACCGCAGGTGCGTTCCCGCCCGGCCTATCTGCAGTACACCTCGGGCTCGACCCGTGTGCCCGCGGGCGTGATGGTGTCGCACCGCAACGTCGTCGCCAATCTCGAGCAGGTGATGGCCGACTACTTCGCCGAGACCGGCGGCGTGCCGCCGGTCGGCACCACGGTGGTGTCCTGGCTGCCCTTCTTCCACGACATGGGTTTGATCCACGGTGTGTGCGCACCGATCCACGCCGGACTGCACGCGGTCCTGATGAGCCCGATGGCCTTCCTGCAGCGCCCGGCACGGTGGATCCAGCAGCTGGCCTCCCACCCCCATACCTTCTCGGCCGCGCCGAACTTCGCCTTCGAACTGGCGGTCCGGCGCACCTCGGACGACGACCTCGCAGGACTGAACCTCAGCGACGTGTCCGGAATCATCAGCGGGAGTGAACGCATCCACGCGGCCACCATCACCCGGTTCAACGAGCGGTTCCAGAAGTTCGGCCTGCGGCGGACGACGGTGCGACCGTCCTACGGCCTCGCCGAGGCGACGGTCTACGTGGCGACGGCCGAGCTGGAGCGAATCGGCACCTCCGTCCGCTTCGAGTACGAGAAGCTGTCCGCGGGTCACGCCAAGCGGTGCGAGAACACCGCGAGCGGAGGAACGGAGCTCGTCAGCTACGGCGCTGCGCGGACGTCGACCCTGCGGATCGTGGATCCCGAGACCATGCGGGAGAACCCGGCGGGCGCCATCGGCGAGATCTGGGTGCACGGCGAGAACGTCGCCATGGGCTACTGGCGCAATCCCGAGCAGACGGCGCGCTACTTCGGTATTTCCCTGGTCAGCCCGACACCCTCCACCCCGGCGGACGGCTGGTTGCGCACCGGTGACCTCGGGGTGATGTCCGACGGCGAGCTCTTCATCATCGGGCGCATCAAAGACCTGCTGATCGTCGATGGCCGCAATCACTATCCCGATGACATCGAGGCGACGATCCAGGAGATCACCGGTGGACGCGTCGCGGCCATCGCCATCCCAGACGACCGCACCGAGCACCTGGTCGCCATCATCGAACTCAAGGATCGGAGCGAATCGCGCGAGGCCGCGATCGACCGGCTCCGCGGGGTGAAACGGCAAGTCACGTCGGCGATCTCGCAGAACCACAGCCTGCGGGTGGCCGATATCGTGCTGGTACCGCAGGGCGCGATCCCGATCACCACGAGCGGCAAGGTCCGCCGTTCCACGTGTCTGGATCGTTACCGGCTGGACGACTTCTCGCGCCTCGACGCATCGATGTGACCGCGACGACCAAGGATGCGGACCGGCCGCGCCTCTACATCTTTCCCCACACGGGCGGCTCGCCGGAGTTCTACGTTCCGTTCGCCAGGGCGTTCACCGACACCAGCTGCGTCGCGGTGCAGTATCCGGGCAAGCGGGCAGGCAAGGACCTGTCGCAGTACACCGGGATCCCCGAGCTCGCCGACCGCCTGTGCGCGATGCTCAAACCCGCTGACGCCCCGTCGGGCCGGGTGGCGCTCTTCGGCCACAGCATGGGGGCGCTGTTGGCCTTCGAGGTGGCCCTGCGCTTCGAGCAGGCAGGCAACCCCGTCGCGGCGCTGTTCGTGTCGGCCAGCGCCGCGCCGGGAGCGGTGCGCCACGGCGTCGACCTGAAGGGCTCCGAACTCGAGCTGCTCAGCATGGTCAGCGACGTCACGGGCGCCAACCCGGAGTTCCTGAAGAACGAACGGTTCGCCGCCACGATGCTGCCGACGCTGCGCGGCCTGAAGGCCATCGCGTCGTACGACCACCCGCCCGAGGTGAAGGTGGCCTGTCCCATCTACGGGCTGATGGCCGATGACGACGACCTGGCCACCGCCGAACTCATGACCCCGTGGGCGCAACGCACCACGGCGGACTTCGAGCTGACCACCTTCGTGGGCGACCATTTCTACATCAACACGAATCTGCCGCACCTCGCCCACTGGGTCGAGCAGCGCGTGTTGGCGCACTCCACCGAAGACGTGCGGGCCGGCTCGGTCCCGCCGGGTCCGGCGTGAGTGAGGACCGGGAGGCCGAACTCCGCCACTGGTTGGTCGACTACCTCGTCACCACCATCGGCTGCAACCCCGACCAGATCGACCTCGACGCGCCCCTGAACGAACAGGGCGTGGGGTCGCGGGACGCGGTGGTCCTGTCGGGTGAACTGTCGGAGTTGCTACACCGGCCCGTCTCACCGGTGGACTTCTGGCAGAACCCGACGCTCAACAGCCTGGTCCACGCGTTGGTGAATCCGAGTGCCGAGCCGGTGGGCGTCGTGCCGGGGGCTGGTGGCCGTTCGACGGACGAACCGATCGCCGTCATCGGGCTGGGCTGCCGGCTACCCGGCGATCCCGGCGACATCCGCGGACCCGAGGCGCTGTGGGACTTTCTGACCGCAGGCCGGTCGGCGGTGGGCACCGTGCCCGACGATCGGTGGCAGGCGTTCGACGACGGCACCCCGGAGGCGGCGGCGGCGTTGGCGAGCACGACGCGATGGGGCTCGTTCCTCGACGACGTCGCCGGTTTCGACGCCGAGTTCTTTGGCATCGCGCCGCGGGAAGCCGACCGCATCGATCCGCAGCAGCGCCTGCTGCTGGAGGTCGCCGTCGAGGCCCTCGAGCATGCCGGCATCCCCGTCGAGACCCTGCGGCGCAGCCTGACCGGAGTCTTCGCAGGCGCGTGCGTCAGCGAGTACGGCTTCCTCGCCGCGCGCGACCTCGGCCGGATCGACGCCTGGACGGGCACCGGCGGGGCGTTGAGCATCATCGCCAATCGCCTCTCCTACTTCCTGGACGTGCGGGGACCGTCGCTCACCGTCGACACCGCGTGCTCGTCCTCGTTGGTCGCGGTGCACCTGGCCTGTCAGAGTCTGCGGACGGGCCAGTCGGAGCTGGCCATCGCCGCTGGCGTGAACCTGGTGCTCTCACCCGCCGTCACCCGCAGCTTCGACGCGGCCGAAGCCATGTCGCCGACCGGTGCCTGTCACGCCTTCGATGCCGCCGCCGACGGATTCGTCCGCGGTGAGGGCTGCGGTGTCGCCGTGCTCAAGCGGCTCTCGGACGCGCAGCGCGACGGGGACCGGGTGCTCGCGATCGTGCGCGGTTCCGCGGTCAACCAGGACGGTCGGTCCAACGGGCTGATGGCGCCGAACCCGGCGGCGCAGGCCGCGGTGTTGCGGGCCGCGTGCGCCGATGCGGGCGTCGCGCCGTCGGAGATCGACTACGTCGAGGCGCACGGCACCGGAACGCTCCTCGGCGATCCCATCGAGGCTCGAGCCCTCGGAACGGTGTATGGGCGTGGCAGACAGGCGAATGCGCCGCTGTTGGCCGGCGCCGTCAAGACCAACCTCGGTCATCTGGAGGCCGCCGCGGGCATCGTCGGGCTGATCAAGACGACGATGGCGCTGCAACGCGGCACGATCCCCGCCAACCTGCACTTCGAGAACCCCAACCCGCACATCCCGTTCGACGAGCTCCGCCTGAAGGTGGTCGACGCACCGACGGGATGGCCCGCGACCGGCCGTCGGCGCTTGGCCGGGGTGTCGGCCTTCGGTTTCGGCGGCACGAACGCACACGTGGTGCTGGAGCAGGGGTTCGAGGCGCGGGCGGAGGAGCCCGCGGTGACGCCCGCGGTGACCACGCTCGTCGTCAGCGGCAAGAGCCCGGAGCGGATGACCGCGACGGCCACGACCCTGGCCGACTGGATGACCGGCCCCGGCGCGCTGGTGCCGATCCCCGACGTCGCGCACACGCTCGACCATCACCGCAGCCGGCACGGGACGTTCGCCACGGTCTGTGCGGCCGACCGCGCGGGGGCCATCGCCGGGCTGCGGGCGGTCGCGGCCGCCGAACCCGCCACCGGCGTGGTCCACCCGCACCAGGGGTCGTGCGGCTCCGGCACGGTGTTCGTCTACTCGGGTCAGGGCTCGCAGTGGCCCGGAATGGGTCGCCAGCTCCTCGCGGATGAACCGGCGTTCGCCGACGCGGTCGCCGCGCTGGAGCCGGACTTCGTCGAGCAGGTGGGGTTCTCGTTGTACGACGTGCTCGCGGGCGGCGAGGCGATCACCGGGATCGAGCGGATTCAGCCGACGGTGGTGGGCGTTCAGCTCGCGTTGACCGCGTTGTGGCGCTCCTACGGTGTCGAGCCGGATGCCGTCATCGGGCACTCGATGGGTGAGGTCACCGCCGCAGTCGTGGCGGGTGCCCTGACTCCGGCGCAGGGCCTGCACGTCATCGCCACCCGGTCACGGTTGATGGCCGAACGCGCGGAGAAGGGGGCGATGGCCCTGCTCGAGCTCGACGCAACCGCGGTTGGGACGTTGATCGCCGACTACCCCGAGGTGACGATCGCGGTCCATGCATCGCCCAGTCAGACGGCGGTCGCCGGACCGATCGAGGCCGTCGAAGCCGTCATCGCGAGGGCCACCGCACAGAACGCGTTCGCCAGGCGGGTGGACGTCGAAGTCGCCTCGCACCACGCGATGATGGATCCGCTCCTGCCGGAGCTGCGTGAGGCCTTGGCCGGACTGACGCCGAGGCTGCCGCTGATCCCGGTCATCAGCACCGTCGAGAATGTCGATGCCGCAACGCTCTTCGATGCCGAGCACTGGGTCGCCAACCTGCGCCAGCCGGTCGGGTTCAGCCAGGCCGTGGCCGTCGCGGGCGCTACCCACTGCACCTTCATCGAGGTCAGCCCGCACCCGTTGCTCACCAAGGCGATGTCCGACACGCTCGAGCACCCATCCACCGGCAACGCGCATCACCATAGCCTCGGTACCTTGCAGCGCGACGGGCACGACACCGTCGAATTCCACACCAACCTGAATGCCACCCATACGTCCCGGCCGCCGCAGGGCGACCATCGGCCCGAACCCCACCCCGCCATCCCGATCACCCCCTGGCGTCACACCCGGCACTGGCTCGACGCTCCCGCAGCGGCTGTCAAGAGCGTTGGGGCGCAGCAGGTCTCCCGGCCCATGGCAGGCGCCGACACTCCCGTCCCGGCGGACTGGCTGTACGAGCCGACCTGGCCCGTCCAACCGCTGCCTGCGGCCGATGCGGCGGGAGTGGGCCCGTGGCTGGTGCTCGGGGACGCCGAGGTGGGCGCCGAGCTCGGGCACGGTGCGCTGGGCGCGGTGGACAACGTGCTGTTCGCGCCCGCCACCACGGGAGCCTCGATCGACGCGGCCTCGGCCCGCACCCTGTTCGACGACGCGAGAAGACTTGTCGAAGAACTGCTCTCGATGTCCTCGCCTCCGCGGCTGTACCTGCTCACCCGCAATGCGCAGCCGGTCGCCGACGGCGATCGTGCCAACCCCGCACACGCCGTCCTGTGGGGTCTGGGCCGCACCCTCGCCCTCGAGCATCCCGAGATCTGGGGCGGCGTGGTCGATGTCGACGACTCGTTGCCCGCCGTCCTGGCCGCGCGTTGCGTACTGGCCGAGGCGATCTCCGGCGGGCCGGAGGACCAGGTCGTCTACCGGTCGGGTGCCCGGCACGTGCCACGTCTGCGACGGCAGACTCCGGTGGCGGTCCCGAGCGATCGGCTCGGACGGGACACCAGCCAGCTGGTGATCGGTGCCACCGGCCGCATCGGGCCGCATCTGATCCAGCAGCTCGCCGACATGGGCGCCGGCACGATCATCGCGGTGTCGCGAAACCCCGGCGGCCGGCTCGACGACCTGGCCCAACGGCTCTCATCGACCGGGTCGACGCTGGTGCAGGTGGCCGCCGACGCTGCCGACCCCGTCGCGATGGCGGCACTGTTCGACCGTTTCGGCACCGACCTTCCTGCGCTGGAGGGTATCTACCTGGCGGCTTTCGGCGGCGGACCAGTCGCGTTGTCGGACATGACCGAAGGCGACGTCACGGCGATGTTCGGTCCGAAGCTGGATGCGCTGGGCGTGCTGCACACCCTGTCGCTGCGCACCGCCGTCCGCCACTTCGTCATGTTCTCGTCGGTCTCCGGGCTGCTCGGTTCGCGCTGGCTGGCCCACTACACGGCGACCAGCAACTACCTCGACACCGTCGCCTACGCGCGCCGCAACATGGGTCTGCCGGCCACCGTGGTCAACTGGGGGCTGTGGAAGTCGTTGGCGGACAATGAGACCGATGCCAATCAGGTGATGTCGAACTCGGGGCTGGTGCCGATGCCCGACGACGTGGCCATCCGTGCACTGTCCCTGGCGATGGCGCCCGACGCGCCGGTGCGGTCCACGGTCGTGGACGCGGACTGGTCGCTGCTGGCCGCGGCGTACCGCACCCGCGGAGCGTTGCGCATCGTCGACGATCTGCTGGCGGAGGCGGATGCGACGGCTGGGGTCGGGCCGGAGAGCGAGTTCGCCAAGGCGTTGCGCGAAAGCCCGCCCGATCGGCGCCGCGGACTTCTGGCCGACCACATCGGCAGCCTGGCGTCGGACGCGATGGGATTGTCCGACGCGCAGACCCTCGACCCGAACGCTGGATTCTTCCAACTGGGCATGGATTCGCTGATGAGCGTGTCCCTTCAGCGCAGCCTCGGCGCCAGCCTGGGAGTGACACTGCCCGCCGCGGTGATCTACGAGTACCCGACCATTTCGCGCCTGACCGACGCACTCTGCGAGCGGATGGGCTTCGGGACGGCGGCAGACGATCCGGTGCCGGCCCGCTCTGCCCTGGGGGCTAGGGCCCAACAGCGCGCCAAGGCCCGCCAGCAAGCTCAGGCAGGCAGACGACGAGGACATGGAGTCCAGTGATGCATCCACATGAAGTGACCGAAGCGAATGAGTTGCCGCCCAATGCCATTGCGGTGATCGGTATGGCGGGCAGGTTCCCCGGCGCCAACTCGGTGACACAGTTCTGGGACAACCTGTGCCGCGGTGAGGAGTCCGTCACCACGCTGTCCGAGGAGGCCCTGACCGCCGCGGGCGTGAGCGCGAAGACACTCGCCGATCCCGCCTACGTCCGGCGCGCTGCCCTGCTCGACGGCATCGACGAGTTCGACGCCGAGTACTTCGGGATGACCCCGTACACGGCGCGGATGATGGACCCTCAACAGCGACTGTTCCTCCAGACGGCGTGGCACGCGTTCGAGGATTCCGGCTATGACCCCGCCACCTACGACGGTGCGGTCGGGGTTTTCGGTTCGAGCACCGCGAGCGGTTACCTGTTGCACAACCTGATGTCGCACCGGGACCGCGATGCGTTGATCGGCGAGGGCATCACCGTCGAGATGTTCAACCTGGTTCTGTTGAACGACAAGGACTATCCCGCGACGCGGGTGTCACATCAGTTCAATCTGCGGGGGCCGAGCATCTCGGTGCAGACCGCCTGCTCGTCCTCGCTGGTCGCGGTGCACCTGGCCTGCCAGAGCCTGCTGTCCGGCGAATCCGACATGGTGCTCGCCGGTGCCGCCGCGATCCGGGTGCCGCATCACGTCGGCTACGGCTTCGAGCCCGGCGCCATGGTGTCGCAGTCCGGGCACTGCAGGCCGTTCGACGTTCGGTCCGACGGCACCATCTTCGGCAGCGGGGTCGCGGCCGTGGTGCTCAAGCCGTTGCAGGCGGCGCTCGACGACGGTGACCGAATCCACGCCGTCATCCGCGGTTCGGCGATCAACAACGACGGTGCGGTCAAGATGACCTATGCGGCACCGGCACTCGCCGGTCAGGCGGAGGTCATCGCCGAGGCACACGCCATCGCCGACGTCGACTCCTCGACCATCGGCTACGTCGAGACCCACGGCACCGGTACGCCACTGGGCGACCCGATCGAGGTCGAAGCCCTTCGCCAGGCCTTCGAGGTGTCGGAGCTGGAACGGTCCGCGCCGTGCGTGCTGGGTTCGGTGAAGTCGAACATTGGCCACCTCGACGCGGCGTCCGGTGTCGCCGGTCTGGTCAAGGCCATCCTGTGCCTGAAGAACCAGGCGATCCCCCCGACTCTGCACTACACCGCGCCGAACCCGGAACTGCACCTGGAGGACGGCCCGTTCGTCGTCCAGAATCGTTACACGACATGGGAATCCGACACTCCGCGACGGGCCGGTGTGAGCTCGTTCGGGGTCGGTGGCACCAACGTCCACCTGGTCCTCGAGGAGGCGCCGCGGACCTCCGCCGTCACTGCCCCGAGCGGTCCTCAGGTGCTGCTGCTGTCCGCCAGGACCGCGGAGTCCGTGACGGATGCCCGGACAGCCCTCGCCGGAGAACTCTCACGCGACGAGCATCTGTCGCTGCCCGACGTGGCGTTCACGCTGGCGGGTCGACGGCCCTACGAGGTGCGGATGGCGGCCGTCGTCGCCGACCGTGCCGACGCCGCAGCGGTCCTGACCGCCGTTGACCACGAGCGGGTGTCGGTCGGGCAGTGCCCGTCCGGCTCGTCCTCGGCCACGGAGCGGGTGGCGTTCCTGTTCCCCGGACAAGGTGCGCAACACGTCGGCATGGCCCGCGGCCTGTACGACACCGAACCGGTGTTCCGGGAGACCTTCGACCGGTGTGCCGCGGGATTCGGCGCGGAGCTCGGCATCGATCTGGCCGCGGAGGTGTTTGGTTCCGGCGCGACCAGCCTGGAGCCCACCGACCTGGCCCAGCCGGCTCTGTTCACGGTGGAGTACGCACTGGCGCAGCTGATCCTGTCGTTCGGGGTCACGCCGGCGGCGCTGGCCGGGCACAGCATCGGCGAGATCGTCGCCGCGACGGTCGCCGGGGTCTTCGACGAGGCGACGGCGATCAAGGTGGTGTCGGTACGCGCCCGGCTGATGCACGCCGCACCCTCGGGGGCCATGGTCGCCGTGGCAGCGAACCCCGACGACCTCGCCGGCCTGCTCACCGCCGACGTCGACCTCGCCGCCGTCAACGAGACAGGCAGCTGCGTGATCGCGGGTTCGGAGGACGCCATTCGGGAGTTCGCCGATCGCGTTGCCGCCAAGGGCATCACGGCCCGACGGGTGCGGACGTCGCACGGGTTCCACTCCCGGTCGATGGACGCGGTCCTGGCCCCATTCGCCGAGTACCTCTCCACCCTGACCCTGCACGCCCCCCGAATCCCGTTGCTGTCGAACGTGACCGGGACATGGATGACCGACGAGGAGGCAGGAGATCCTCAGCGCTGGGCGCGGCACGTCCGGTCCACGGTGCGGTTCGCCGACGACGTGGCGACCCTGCTCGCCGATCCCCACCGGGTGCTGGTCGAGGTGGGTCCCGGCGGGAGCCTGACGGGATCCGCCGTACGACTGCCCGGATGGTCGGAGACGCATCGCGCGGTGCGCCTCATGCGCCACCCGTTGCAGAGCCGCGACGATCGCGACGTCTTCCTGCTCGGCCTGGGACAGCTCTGGTCGGCCGGCGTGGACGTGGACTGGACGCCCCGCCACGGCGACCAGGCCCAGCGTGTGACGCTGCCCGGTTATGCCTTTGCCCGGCAACGACACTGGATCGATCCCGCCACCCCCTCGCGCTCGGGCGGCCAGCTGGCCGAACCGGGCGGAGCGGGCGTCGCCGAACCGCGGCAGCCCGAGCGCGTCTCCGTCAGCGCCACCGATGCCAGGTCGCAGATGCAGGCGACACTGCAGCGGATCTGGTCGCAATGCCTCGGTGTCGAGACGATCGCGCCGGGTGACGACTTCTTCGCCATCGGTGGTGATTCCCTCCTGGCGATCGGCGTCGCGATGACCGCATCGCACCAGGGTCTGGAGATCACGCCACAGGACCTCTACGACCACGGCACGATTGCCGCACTGGCCGATGCGCTCGTCTCGCGCTACGCCTCGGGCGGCCTGGCGAGCCAGGACACCGACGATCTCAATCCGCCGGCCCCGCCGAACCTCCTGCGCTTCCTGGACGGCGGGCTGGCCGAGCCGGGCCGCTGGCGGGCGCCGCTGGTCCTGCGGCTGGACTCCACGGTGCGGGCCGAGGACGTCTCCGCCGTCATGGCCGCGGTGGTGGATCAGCACGATGCGTTGCGGATGCGGATCGCCAACCGGGCGGGGACGTGGGAACAGCAGATCGCCGACCCCGGTGGCGTGGTCGACGTCGCGGAACGGTCACTGCCCGCCGACGCTGCGCCGGACACCGCGCAGGAGCGGGCGGCGCTGGCCAGCATCGTGTCGGAAACGATTGCGGCACAGGACCTGCGCAGCTGGCCACTGACGGCCACCTACGTCACCACTGCGGCTGGGGACCCGCGGTTCCTGGTGCTCACCCTGCACCAGATGGTCGACGACGCCACCTCGCGCGAGGTGCTGGTGACCGACCTGATGACGGCCTTCGGCCAGCGGCTGGCCGGCAGCGACATCGCCCTGGAACCCGTCACCACGGGCTGGCGGGAATGGTCGCAGCGGTGTGCGGCCCTGGCCGCGCATCCCGCGGTGCTCGACCGACGCAACTACTGGCTCGACAATGCCGCGCAGGCCACGTTGCGGTTGACCAGCCCCGAGATCGACGCCGCCGTGACCGGTCCGCCGGGCGCCGACGACCTGACCCGGCTGGCCGTCGCCCTGACCCCCGACCAGACGTCGCAGATCGACAACGCCCGCCGGATCCTGCAATCCTCGGCGGAGGAGATCCTGTTGGCCGCGCTGGCGCGCACCCTGGCGATCACCGTCGGTGACGGTGTGGCCGCCGTGGACCTCGCCGGGGCCGGCCGGTCGGTGCTCCGGCCGGAGGTCGATCTGCGCAGGACGTTCGGCTGGTTCTCCACGATCTACCCGATCGCGCTGCCCTGCCTGGACGTGGCGAGTGCCAGTGCGGCCCAGCTGCTCGAGGAGGTCAGCCGGACGGTCGCGGCGGTGCCGCATCATGGCATCGGGCATGGCCTGCTCCGTCATCTGCACGCGCCGACGGCACCGCTCCTCGCCGCCGCACCCGTCCCGGAGATCTTCGTCTCCTACCTCGGAATGGTGCCGGAATGGCGTCCCAGTGACGCGCCGGTGCAGTTCGACGACGATACCGGGCTCACGGTCCGCGAGACCCTGCCGGGTCTCGGACATCCGTTGGAGATACGGGCGTTTCGACAGGGCGGCGTGCTTCACGTGGACTGGTGGTATGACCGTCGGCGGGTGCCGGCCGATACCGTCGAGGCGCTTGCCGGGCAGTTCACCACGACACTGATCGCCTTGCTCGACGACGCGGTCGCCGGGGACGCCGACAGTGCTGACGATGAGGCTGAAGACGAGGCGTTCGCCCTGGTGGATCTGTCCGCGGCCGTTCTCGATGACGACGAATAGGTAGGGAAGCGATGTCGCATTTCGACGGAGGTTCCGACCTGGGCGTCCAGGTCGAGGGTATTGGCAAGTCGTTCGGGTCGGTAGCCGCGTTGCGCGACATCACCTTCGACGTGGGCCGCGGCGAGGTCGTGGCCCTGCTCGGTCCGAATGGTGCGGGCAAGACCACTACGGTGGAGATCCTGTCGACGCTGACCACGCCGGATCGCGGCCGTGCCACGGTGGCGGGTCAGGACGTGGTCAGCCACCCGGCGCTGGTGCGCCGGTCGATCATGCTCACCGGTCAGCACGTCGCGCTCGACGACATGCTGAGCGGATACGAGAACCTGGTGATGTTCGGCCGGTTGCAGGGTCTGAGCAAGACCGCTGCCAAGTCGAGAGCCGCCGACCTGCTGCGCCAGTTCGATCTCGAGGACGCCGCGGGGCGACGGGTCAGCACCTATTCCGGTGGCATGCGCCGACGCGTCGACATCGCCTGCGGGCTGGTGGTCCGACCCGAGGTGGTGTTCCTCGACGAGCCGACCACAGGACTGGATCCGCGCAGCCGACAGGCCATCTGGGAATTGGTCACCACGTTCAAGGAGGCGGGCATCGCGACGTTGCTCACCACCCAGTATCTCGAGGAGGCGGACGCCCTGAGCGACCGGATCATCGTGATAGACCACGGCACCATCGTCGCGCAGGGGACCGCCGACGAACTCAAGGAGCGCACCGGCGGCACGTTCTGCGAGATCGTGCCGCGCAATCCGGCCCATTTGCACGCCCTGGTGGAGGCGCTGGGTCCGCTGGTGCCCGCGACCAGCCTGGCGGCGATCGGCCCCGAGTCCGACCGGGTCAGCCTGCCCGCGGCCGATGGCCCCGCCGTGCTGAGTGCGGCTCTTCTGCAGATCAATTCGGCGCACATTCCGTTGGCCGACATCGTGTTGCGCAGGCCGTCGCTGGACGACGTCTTCCTCTCGCTGACCGGGGTGTCGACGTGACCGCGTCCCTCGCTACGGTCGCCCAGAAGCGGCCGGACCCCTCTGGCGCCCAGCAGTGGTGGGTGCTCACCACCCGGCTGATCGCTCCCACGCTGCGCAACGGCGAGGTGGCGGTGGGGGTGGTCGTGTCGGTGGCGGCGACCGCCAGCCTCTACATCCCGCTGAACCGGCTGATGGACGGGCCCGACCTGGGGATGAGCAGCTACGCGCAGTATTTGTTGCCGCTGATAGTGTTGCAGGCCATCGCCTTTGCGTCGATCTCCACCGCCTTCCGGGCTGCGACCGATTCGGTGAAGGGGATCAACCGCCGCTTTCAGTCGCTGCCGATCGCATCGCTGACGCCGCTGGCGGCCCGCATCGCGGCGAGCGTGTACCGCTGTGCGATCGGGCTGGTCGTGGCGCTCGGGTGTGGCTACGCCATCGGCTTCAGATTCCACCGCGGACCCATGGCCATCGCCGTGTTCTGCCTGTTGGTGATGCTCACCGGTCTGGCCCTGGCTTTCCTGGCCGACACCATCGGGGCCAACTCGCGCAACCCCGCCTCGACCGCCCAGTGGCTGTTGTTGCCGCAGTTGATCTTCGGCTTCCTGTCGGTGGGAATTCAACCGCTGCACCGCTTTCCGGGATGGATCCAGCCGGTCGTCGACAATCAGCCCATCTCCCGGCTCGTCTACGCCATGCAGGCACTGGCCGGCGACTCCCAACCCGGTGTCCCGCCGATCACCTGGTCGGTCCTGGCACCGGCGCTGGCCTGGGTGGTCGGCATGATCGCGGTCACCCTGCCCTGGGCGATCACGGTGTACCGGCGGAGAAGCTGATGGTGATCCTCGCGGCGCGAAGCGACGACTCCGAGGCCCGTTCGGACAGCCTGCGCGAGCAGACCCTGGTGCTCACCAAGCGGCTGCTGATCCGGTCGGTGCGCACGCCGATGACGCTCGTCCACGCGCTGCTGTTGCCCGTGGCCTTCCTGCTCACGCTCAAGGTCGTCTTCGGTGACTCGATCACCGCGATCACGGGCGAGGACGCGCTGTACCGCAGCGTGCCGCTGGTGGCTTTGGTGGCCACGATGTCGGGGTCGACGACCGGTGTGGTCGGCATCAACGCCGAGCGGCTCGACGGGTTCCTCTCCCGAATGTGGGCGCTGCCCGTCCATCGCGCCGCCGGACTGCTCGCGCGCCTGGCCGCCGAGACCATCCGCCTGCTCGCCACGACGCTCGTCATCCTCGGCGCCGGAATGCTGTTCGGGTTCCGCTTTCACGTCGGGGTCGGCGCGGCGGTGCTGTGGGTGGCCATACCGGTCATCTTCGGCGTGGCCTTTGCGACACTCGCCAATACGGTCGCGCTGTACTGGCCCAGAGCCGTTCTGGTGGAGGCCATGCAACCGGTGATCATCTTGGGCGCGACCTTCTGTACCGGGTTCGTGCCGCTGGAGCGCTACCCCGACTGGGTCCAACCGCTGGTCGAACACCAGCCGATGTCACCGGCCGTCGACGCGATGCGCGGGCTCTCGGTGGGGGGACCAGTGCTGTCGCCGATGCTCCACCTGCTGGCATGGTGCGCCGCGATCGTCGCGGTGTGCCTGTGGCCGCTCGTGGTGGGCTACCGCCGGGCGAGCACCAGCCGGTGACCCGCATGACGAGGGAAGGTGCACGGTGTTTGGCTCGACCCCGATCCGCTATCTGACGCCGAGCGAGGAGTTCTACGCGACGGCGGAGAACTTCATCGGCATGACCCTGACACTGCACGGACCGGTGGACGTCGGCGCGATGTCGCAGGCATTCGAGACGCTGTTGCAGGTGCATCCGGCGCACGCCGGTCACCTCGATCGGCCCGGCGCCGACGGCAGACACCAAATCATGGTCGACGACTACGAGCACCAGGGGATGTGGGTCGAGAAGCTCGGCGAGACACCGGCTCAGCGGCTCCCCGACCAATCCGAGGCGCTGCTGAACCTGCGTCTCAGGGTCGGGGCGGACCGCTCCGAGCTGACCCTGTACACCCACCATGCGCTGGCCGACGCCCACCACCAGTTCGCCCTGCTGGAGAAGCTGTTCGGCTGGTACACCGACATCGTCGGCGGTGTGGGCGTCGGGCCGGTCGTGACCGAACCCATTCCGGAGTCGTTGGAGGCGGTGCTCACCGAACGCGGCATCGAGAAACTCCAGCGATTCGGCTTGGAGCGCTACCTCCCGGCGATGTTCGCCTACGAGCTGCCGCCCTCGAATCGAAACGCGGGAGCCGGTCCACGGTCGGCTCGGGTGCCGTCGGCGACCTGCCGGCTCAGCCATCAGGAGAGCCGCGATCTGCTCGACGTGTGCGCGGCCCGCCGGGTCAGTGTCAACGCGATGGTGGCCGCGTCGATCTTGTTGGCGGAGTGGAATATCCGCGATACCCCACATCTGCCCATCCCGTACATGTACCCGGTCGATCTGCGCTTCTTCCTGACCCCGCCCGTCGGTGCGACGCAGGCCACCAACCCGGTGGGGATGGCGATGTACCTGGCCGAGATCACCCCGAGGACCGACATCCTCGACCTGGCCCGTGACATCGTCGAGGCGTTCCGTGCCGATCTGGCCGACGGGGTGATCCAGCAGTCGTTCCTGCACTTCGGTTCGCAGTACCAGGGGAACCCGCCGGGCCTGCCGGACGTCGTGATGACCACCGACGGTGGGGAACTGCCGGCGCTGCGCACGCCACCCGGTCTGACGGTCGAGCAGTACGACGTCGAAGTGCTCTTCGCATCGGCGTCCGCGGGTGTCGACATGTACACCTCCGCAATGTATGACGGCCGGGTGGTGATCGGTTACCACAGCCACGGACCGGAACCCGAGCGCCACGTCCGCGAGATCCACGATCTGTTGGCAGACGTCCCGTCCCGCTGCGGCTGGATCACCGAGTAGATGAGACCCGATGGCTCAGTCGGTTTCGCTGCGGAGCTGCTGCAACCCGACCGCGAACCCGTCGGCCAGAGCGGCGGGGTCGGGCAGCAGTTCGGGGCACGCAATCACGCCGATGTGGAGGATCCCGTTGACCGTCCACATGGTGATGTTGACACCGGCACCGTGCAGGACGGGGCCGAACGGGTACATCGCCGTGATCTCAGCGCCGAGGAAGTAACGGGCCTGGGGGCCCGGCACGTTGGACACCACGACGTTGTACATCGGACGGAACCGGGTCAGGCGTGCGTAGGTCCGCTTCGCGATGCCCAGGGTGACGGGCCCGGTGAGCTCACACCAGTCCTGCAGCAGTGTCGCGCCGATCGCCGAACTATGTTCCTTGGCAACGGTATTGGCTGGTGCCATCGCCCTCAGTCGTGTGCCGGGGTCCGCGATCTGCGTCAGGAGTCTGGCGTACATTCCCGAAACCTGGTTGCGCTCGGGGCGTTCGGATGGCACGTGCACCGAGACCGGCACGAGGGCGACGAGCGAGCGGCGGGGCAACTCGCCGCGGTCGAGCAGGAACTGGCGGAGCACTCCGCCGATCAGGGCCATCAGGACGTCGTTGACGGTAACCCCGAAGTGGTTCTTCACTTCCTTCACGTCGTCGAGGTCGAGGCGGGCGAACGCGAGCCTGCGATCCGCTGTGAGGCGGCCGTTGAGCACGGTCCGCGGGGCCGTGAACGGCGCTGTCATGGCGCGGCCGGTCACCGCCCGCCGAACGGTGTCGGCGACCGCCCTGATGGTCGCGGGCAGCAGCGTGACGGCGACGTACAGGGGTCGTCCGGCGAAACGTGCCAGTCCGTCGATGGCGATCGCCCACGAACTCGCGCCGAGCGGCGGATCCGCAGGCGGGGGGTTGGGTTCGGGGTCGATTTCGGTACTGCACAGCTGCGACAGCATCCTGGCGAAGGTGACACCGTCGGCCTCTGCGTGGTGGACCTTGATCAGCACGGCCAGCCGGTGACCGCCCTCGATCACCCACATCTCCCACAGCGGCCGGTCACGGCTGAGCGGCAGACCCGCCAGATAGCTGCAGACGTCCACCAATTCGGCTCGGCCCGCGGGGGCTGGCAGAACGACCCGGTGCACGTGGCGGTCGACGTCGATGGCGCCGTCCGCCAGCCAGACGGGACGACCGAGATACGCCAAGCCATGGGACGGTTTCTCCAGAAACGCGGGCATGCCGCGGACCCGCATCGAGAGGTCATGGCGGAAGCGGGAGTAGTCGTAACCACCCGGAATCGTCGAGACATCCAGTTCCAGTACCGAAATCACCTGCAGGGGCTGCGTCGCGCTCTCGAGGTGGAGGAAGCTGGCATCGAGTCCACTCAACCACCGCGGACGTTGCACGCCATGACGATACGTCCTCAACACCCTGCGGGTACCCCATCTGATCGGAGTCGGCAATGGTCACCCTGATCACCGGGGCATCGACCGGAATCGGCGCGCAGTTCGCCGAGCAGTTCGCCGCACGCGGTGACGATCTCGTCGTCGTCGCCCGCAGCGCCGACAAGCTCGACGCCCTTGCGGCGCGACTGCGGACGGCATACGGCGTCGAGATCACCGTGCTGGCAATGGACCTGTCGGTCCCCACCGCGGCGGGCGACCTGTGGCAGGAGACGAATCGCCTCGGCCTCGAGATCTCCGTGCTGGTCAACAATGCCGGCTTCGGAACCCACGGTGACGTCGCCGACGCAGACCCGCAGCGCCTCGAGGCGGCGGTCGAGCTCAACTGCCGGACGGTCGTCGGCGCCACGGTCCGCTACCTTCCGCAGATGCGGGCCAGGGGCGCGGGCACGATCATCAACGTGGCGTCGATCGCGGCCTTCCAGCCATTGCCGAAGATGGCGGTCTACGGCGCGTCGAAGGCCTTCGTCTTGTCGTTCACCGAAGCGCTCTGGGCGGAGGAGCGCACGCACGGGATCCGCGTGTTGGCGGTGTGTCCCGGGCTGACCGACACGCCCTTCTTCGAGTTGGCCGGTGACGCGGCGGCGACGGCCGCATCCGGTCCGGCAGCCACGGCGGTCACCCGCAGCCCGCAGCAGGTGGTCGACGCGACGATGCGGGCGCTGGCCGGCCGCAAACCCAGCTTCGTCGACGGCGCCGCCAATGCCTTCGTCGCGCGTGTGGTCACCCGGGTGCTGCCCAGACGAGCGTCGATCGCGGTAACCGGCTGGCTAGTGGACGGCTGACGCTACGCGCTGCCGTCCAGCGTCTCGGTCAGATGCCCGGCCAGCGCCCGCGGCGTGCCGAAGGTGACGATGGTCTTGGGTGTCAGGCGGATACCCGTCTGGGTCTCGATGTGGGTCCGTAATTCAAGCGTGCCAAGGGAATCCAGGCCGTGGTCGGCGAACGTACGATCGGGATCGACCGCACGTCGCAGGATCAGGCCGACCTGTTCGGTGACCAGTCTTCGCAGCCGGTTCGGCCACTCGTCCGGTGCCAGCCCAGCGAGTTCGGCCAGCACCGTGGGAACGTCGGTGCCGGTTCGACCGTCGGTGTCGCGGAACGCCTCGGCGAACGGACTGCGCGCGGCCAGCGCCGTCAACAGCGGCATCCCGGTCAACGGGAGGTAGCCGGTGTAGGCCCGGTCGTGACGCAGGATGGCCCGGAACGCGTAGCCGCCGTCCTCGGGACTGATCATCGTGACGTCACCGCGGTCCGCCATCCCGGTGCCGCGGCCGATGTCGGCCCATGGGCCCCACGCGATCGCGTACGCCGGAATGCCCTGGCTGCGTTGCCATGCCGTGAAGGCATCCAGCCAGCTATTGGCGGCGGCATAGGCACCCTGGCCCGGTGAGCCGAGCAGCACGGCGGCCGAGGAGAAGTTGCAGAACCAATCGAGTTGCTGAGCCGAGCTCGCCTGGTGCAGGTGCCAGGCGCCGAAGGCCTTCGGCGCCCAGTCCCGCTCGATCAGATCGTCGGTGACGGTGGCCAGCGTGGCATCGTCCACCACGGCCGCGGCGTGCAGGATGCCGCGCAGGGGCAGTCCGGTGGCGGTGGCGGCGTCGACGAGTCGCGTCGCGGTCTCCGGGTCGGCGATGTTGCCACACTCCACCACGATGTCGGCGCCGTTGGCGCGCAGTCGCTCGATCGTCTTCTGCGCAGCGGGATTCGGTTGCGACCGCGACGTCAGGACGATCCGGCCGCAGCCGCCCGAGGCCATTACCGCGGCCAAGAACAGTCCAAGGCCGCCCACCCCGCCGGTGACGAGGTAGGAGCCGTCGCCACGGAAGACCGGCGCCCGGTTCGGCGGTACCGCCACCCGGATGGATCCGCTCCCGGGTACCGCGAGGACGAGCTTGCCGATGTGCTCGGCGGCGCTGATGGCCCTGATGGCGGTGGCGGCTTCGGTCAACGGGTACACGGTGTGCTCGGGCACGGGTAGCGAACCGGCGCCGACCATTTCGTATACCTCGCGCAGAAGTGCGCCGATCACCTCGGGGGCGCCCGTGGTCATCAAGGCCAGGTCGACGTAGTGGAAGGTCAGATTGCGCCGGAACGGATAGAGGTCGACGCGGGTGTGCTCGTAGACATCCCGTTTGCCGATCTCGACGAAGCGGCCGCCGAAGGCCAGGAGCTCGAGTCCGGCGCGCTGGGCGGGTCCGATCAGCGAGTTGAGCACCACGTCGACGCCGTACCCGTCGGTGTCACGTCGGATCTCATCGGCGAAAGCGATTGAGCGAGAATCATATACGTGCTCGACACCCATGTCGTGGAGCAACTGGCGCCGACGCGGGCTGCCAGCCGTGGCGTAGATCTGGGCTCCGACGTGGCGGGCGATCGCCATCGCCGCCTGACCGACCCCGCCGGTCGCGGAATGGATGAGCACGCGGTCGCCCGGCCCGAGCCTGGCGAGGTGGCACAACCCGTACCACGCCGTGCCGTAGCCGGTGGAGACCGCGGCGGCCTGCTCGGCGGTCAGGCCGGCCGGTAGCGGCGCGACCAGGCGGGCGTCGCAGGTGACGTACGTGCCCCAGCATCCGCCTGCGCCGAAACCGCCTACGGCATCGCCGATTCGGTGGTCGGCGACCCCGGGGCCGACGGCGCTGACGACACCGGTGAAGTCGAGGCCGAGTTGCGGGGCCTTGCCGTCGAACGTCGGGTAGCGGCCGAAGGCGGCCAGCACGTCGGCGAAGTTGATGCTGGAGGCACTGACCGCGACCTCGACCTGTCCGGCCGCCGGTGTCGGTCGTTCGACGGTGACCAGTTCGAGGGTCTGCAGATCACCGGGCGTGCGTACTTGAAGGCGCATGCCGTCCGCTCCGGGATCGACCAGGGTGGTCCGGCGCTCCTCGGCCCGCAACGGCGTGCGCCGCAGCCGCGCCACAAACCGCGATCCCTCTCGCCAGGCGGTGTCGTCCTCGTCCGAACGGCTCAGCAGCTCCGTAGCCAATTGTGCTGCGGACGTGGAGGAGTCGACGTCGATCTGAGTCGGACGCAGCTGAACCTGCTCGGCGCCGATCACCCGTATGAGGCCGCGCACGCCACCGTGCTCGAGGTTGACCCGGTCGCCCGGCGTGACGGCCTGCGCGTTGCGGGTGACGACGTAGAGGCGCGGCGGCCGCTCACCGTCCTCGGACCCGACGTCCGACAGTTCGCGGGCGACCTTCACGACGTGGGAGACCAGATCGCGGCCCCGCCCGGGGCTGGCCGCGGTCGGGTCGCCGTCGGCCGGAGGCGCGAGGACCACGACGCCCGTGAGCCCGGCGGCGTCGAGGCGCTCGTCGGGTGACACCGTCCGGCACCGGACTCCGCAGGCCCCCAGCGCATCGGACAGCCCGGTGGCGAGGGGATCGGCGGCCACGGCGATCAGCAGCCACTCTCCGGTGTCGGCCGCAGCGGTCGGCGGCTCGGTCCGCTCCCAATCGACGGTCAGCAGCCGGTCGGCGAGCACGCGTTCGCGCAGCCCTGCCTTGGTGGCGCCGCTGCCCATCCGCAGTCGGTCGACCGCGAGGATGACGTCGCCGTCGCCGTCGAGCACCTCGAGATTCGCCTCGATCACGGCAGCATCGGACGTCGTCACGGTGACGTGGCAGTACCGGGCGTCGCGGCCCGATCCGAACCGGCGCAGTCGCCCGACGCTCAGTGGCAACAGCAGGCCGATGCCGTCACGCCGGTGGGCGGCCACCGACTGGAAGCAGGCGTCCAGGACGGCGGGGTGGATGCCGTAGCCGGATTGGCCCGCCCGGATGCCCGCGGGCGCACCGATCTCGGCCAGCAGCGTGGCGCCGTCCGCGGTGTGGACGCTGCCCAGGCCGGCGAAGGCGGAACCGAACTCGATTCCCCGCGCGGCCAGCGACCGCCGGACCTCCTCGCCGCCGACCGTGCCCGGATGCGCGGCCAGCAGACCGGCGACGTCGCGGCGTTCCTGCGGGCCGGCAGGGGAAACCGCGTGCAGGTCGGCGGCCGCGCGTCGGACCCGATCGCCCGAGTCGTCGGTCTGCACGGCGAAGGTCGCAACCCCAGGGGCGTCCATCGCGGCGACGGCGGCGACCTCCGTGTGGTCGTCGAGCAACAGCAGCTCCTCGAAGCGAACGTCGCGCACCTCGGCACCGGCGGGGAAGAGCGCATCGGCGGCGGCCAGCGCCATCTCGCAGTAGGCGGCCCCCGGCAGCGCCGCGACACCGTTCACTCGATGCTCGCCCAGCCATGGCTGCACGGCGATTCCGACGTCGGCCTGCCAGGCGTGCCGCTCGGGTTCCTCCAACAGCCGGACGTGGGCCCCCAGCAGGGGATGGGCGGCCACCACGTGACCCGGCCCGCCGCCGGTCCGAGTGAGCAGCAGGGGGCGGTGGGTCCACGTCGGCAATGGCGCGTCGACCAGCCGCCCGCGGGGATGCAGCGCGGCGAAGTCCACCGCCGCGCCTGCGCCGTGCAGGTCGGCGACGAAGTCGAGCGCGAAGTGCGCCTGCGCCTGGTCACGCCTGAGGCTGGCCAGTGCGGCCACCGGCGTCTCGATGCCGTCGGCGGTCTGTTCGACGGCGCGGGTCAGCAGCGGGTGCGGGGACAACTCGGCGAACACCCGGTAGCCATCCTCCAGCGCCGCCCCAACCGCCGCGGAGAAGCGAACCGTCTGGCGCAGGTTGTCCACCCAGTAGCTTGCGTCGCAGGCGGGTGACGTCCGCGGGTCGTCGCGGGTGGTCGAGTAGAACGGGACCGTCGGCGCGCTCGGGGTGAGCTCCGCCAGTTCGTCGGCCAGCGCGGCGAGGATCGGATCCACCTGGGGGGAGTGGGAGGCCACGTCGACCGCGACCTCGCGGGCCAGCACGTCGCGCTGCTCCCAGGCCGCGACGAGGTCGCGGACCGTCTGGGTGTCGCCGCCGATGACGGTGCTCGACGGGGAGGCCACCACCGCGACCACCACGTCGTCGACACCGCGGCTCGCCAGCTCTCGACGCACGGTGGCCTCGGCCAGGTCGACCGACGCCATCGCCCCGGAACCGGACAGCCGCTTCAACAGCGAGGAGCGGCGGCAGATCACCCGCACCCCGTCGGATGGTGACAGCGCGCCCGCGACGACGGCGGCCGCCACCTCCCCCATCGAGTGGCCGATGACCGCACCGGGCCGGACCCCGTAGGCCGCCATCGTCGAGGCCAGCGCCACCTGCATCGCGAACAGCGTCGGCTGGATCCGGTCGATGCCGGTGACGGTCTCTGGCGCCGACATCGCCACGGTCACCGAGAACCCGGACTCCCGGGCGATCAGTGGTTCGAGGTCCGCGACGGCGGCGGCGAACGCCGGTTCGGTCGCCAGGAGTTCGGCGCCCATTGCCGCCCACTGCGAGCCCTGGCCGGAGAACACCCACACCGGGCCGTGGTCGTCGCGGCCCACCGCGGCTGGGATCTGTACCTCATCGGCGGCGATGTCCTGCAACGCAATTCGTAGTTCCTTGACGCCGTCGGCGAGCACCGACGTGCGCACCGGGCGGTGTCCGCGCCTGCGGGCCAGGGTGTAGCCGAGGTCGGCCACCGCCACCGGTTCGGGGTGCGAATCCAGCCAGTCGGCGAGGCGGCCGCAGGTCCGCCGCAGCTCGTCGGTCGACGTCGACGACAGCGAGATCAGAGTGGGCCGCTCGACCGCGTCGTTGGGGTTGGGGGCGTCGGGTAAGGGGGTGGGCCCCTGCTCGACGATCGCGTGCACGTTGGTTCCGGAGATGCCGTAGGACGACACCGCCGCGCGGCGCGGTCCGCTGTGGCCGTCGGCGGGCCACGGGGTGGTCTCACGCGGCACGACCAGTCCGCCGACGACCTTCTCGAGGGTCTCGGACAGCCGGTTGAAGTGCACCATCGGCGGAACCACGCCGTGCTGCAGCTCGAGGATGGCCTTGATCAGACCCAGCGTGCCCGCCGCCGACTCGGTGTGGCCGAAGTTGGACTTCGCCGACCCCAGCAGGACGCTGCCCGTGGCGCCGTAGGTCTGCGACAGGCTCTCGAACTCGATCGGGTCGCCCACCGGGGTGCCGGTGCCATGGGCCTCCACCACGCCCACGGTGTCCGCGTCCACCCCGGCCACCGCAAGCGCGGCACGGGCGGCCGCGACCTGAGCCTCTTGGGAGGGCGTCGCGATGTTCCTGGTGCGGCCATCTGAGTTCGCCGCGGTGCCCCGAATGACACCGAGAATCCGGTCACCGTCGCGCAACGCATCCGGCAGCCGCTTGAGCAGGACCACCGCGCATCCCTCCGAGCGGACGAAGCCGTCGGCCGCCTCGTCGAACGCCCGACACCGGCCGGTCGGCGACATCATGCCCTGGGCGGACGCCCATACCGTGGTCTCCGGCTGCAGGATCACCATGGCACCGCCGGCCAGGGCGAGGTCGCTCTCGGCGCCGTCGAGGCTGCGGCACGCCGTGTGCACGGCCAGCAGGCCGGACGAACAGGCCGTATCGACGGTCAGCGCCGGCCCGTGAAGGTTCAGTGCGTAGGCCACGCGGCCAGACGCCATCGCCGAGGCCACGCCGGTGAAGCCGTACTCGTCGGCCTCGAGGCTGATCCGCATGTAGTCGTCGTGGGACAAGCCGAGATAGACACCCGTCATCGAGCCCGAGAGCGAGGACGGGACGATCCCGGCGTGCTCGATGGCCTCCCAGGACGTCTCCATCAGCAACCGGTGTTGCGGATCGATCGCCGTGGCCGTCGCATCGTCCAGGCCGAAGAACGGAGCGTCGAAACCCCCGACGTCGTCGAGGAACGCGCCCCAGCGGGAGACCGAGCGGCCCGGCACGCCGCGCTCGGGATCGTAGAACTCGTCGGCGTCCCAGCGATCCGCCGGAACCTCGGTGACGAGGTCGGCGCCGCGAAGCAAGGCCTCCCACAGCCGTTCGGGTGAATCGATGCCGCCGGGCAGGCGGCAGGCCATGCCAATCACTGCGATCGGCGTAACCATGGGTTCAGCCACTGGGAGGTCCTAACGGTTGGGCTGCATCCCAGTCGGGGAGCCGGTGAGCTGCACGTGGGGCTGGATGCAGCCGCCACGGATCGCCGTCAGCTTAGCTGACGCCCGCGTCAAAACCTTTTGGAGCTGGTCAGAGCCCTAGTCGTCGATGACGCCGATCGCGCTCTGCGCCCGGTCCTCGTAGCTCTGCCGGGCGGTCCTGTCGAAGTCGAGGAAGACGTGGTCGTTGCCCATCTGCTTGGACAGCCAGCGCCTGCCGCGGGGGCCGAGCATCGACGTCGCCGCCCCGACGAAGCGCAGCGGTCCCGGTACCGACACATGGGTCTTCGGCTTGTCGAGCGCCTTCACGATGGCCGCCGCGATGTCCTCGGGCTCGACCGGTTTCTGCGCGCCGGTGTTCTTGGTGCCCGAGATCAGCTCGGTGTTGGTGAACGTCGGCAGCACGCAGGTCACCTCGACCCCCTGCGGCGCGAACTCGTCGGCCATGGCGGTGGTCAGGCCGACCACGGCGAACTTGGTGCCGGCGTAGACGACCTGACCGGGGACCGCGACCATGCCCGCCATCGAGGCGATGTTCACGATGTGTCCCCGGCGGCGGCGCACCATCTCGGGAAGCACCAGTTGGCAGCCCGTCAGAACGCCGTAGAAGTTGACCTCGATCGAGGAGCGGATGGATTGCTCCGACTGCTCGAGGAACGGGCCGACGGGCATCACGCCGGCGTTGTTGATCAGCACGTCGACGTGGCCGGCACCGTCGGCCCGCGCCTTGTCGAGGAACACCTCGAACGATTCCCGGTCGGTGACGTCGAGGGGATAACCGGTGACCTGGCCGAACTTCGTGAGGCCGGTGACCGCCGACTCGAGGACGGCGGTGTCGCGGTCGCCGATGACCACGCGTGCGCCGCGTTGCAGGAGGGCCTTCGCAGTGGCGTGGCCGATGCCGCGGGCGGCGCCGGTGATCGCGATGGTTCGGCCTCGAATGTTGTCCATGCGGCCAAACTTTACACGTGTCAAGTTTCTGCTGTGAAGACGCCGAAGTTGCAATCACGATGAGGCGAATCGCCGCGCCCGGAATGTACGCGGGCCCGCCGAGGTAGACATTGAGGTGATGACTTCGCCAACTGTCGAGGGGCTCCGCTTCGTCATCGTCGGCCAGCACGACCCGCTGGCCGAGCCGCTGCTGGCCGAGCTCGCGGTCGAGTACGCGACCAGGTACGGCGGCACGGTCGAGCGCGTGGCCACTTGGCTGCGGGGCTATCCGGCCGACGAGTTCGAAGCACCCGCCGGCGGGATGCTCGTCGGTCTGCTCGACCACCGGCCCGTCACCGGTGGGGCCTTCCGCCGCTTCGACGAGGCGACCGCCGAACTCAAGCGCATCTGGACCGATAGCGGGCATCGCCGACGCGGTCTGGCCAAGGCGCTGCTCGTCGAACTCGAAGCGGAGATCGCCGCACGCGGGTACCGACGGGTGTACCTCACCACCGGGGACCGTCAGCCCGAAGCCGAGGCGCTGTACCTGGCGACGGGGTATCAAAAGCTCGACGAGCCGCTGCCGGCCCAGGGGGAGGTCTACCCGATGGCGTTCGTGAAGGAGTTGCAGCCGTGAACGTCCCGTTGTCGATCCTCGACCTGGTGCCAATCAGCGAGGGCAGTGACGCCGCGACGGCGCTGCGCAACACCGTCGACCTCGCCCGGCACGCCGAGCAATGGGGCTACCGCCGATACTGGCTCGCCGAGCACCACTTCGTCGCGGTGGCAAGCTCGTCGCCGGCGGTGCTGATCGGTCAACTGGCAGCGGCCACCGAGCGCATTCACGTCGGCGCGGCCGCGGTGCAGCTGGGGTACACGACCGCGGTGGCCGTGGTGGAGAGCTTCGGCATCCTCGACGCGTTGTACCCCGGTCGCATGGACCTCGGCGTGGGGCGGTCGGGCCAGCGCCGCCGCGCGGCCGCCACCGCCGTTACCCGGCCCAAGGGACCCCCGCGGCCGTGGCAGGAGATCGACGACGTCGTCATCCCGGCGCCCTTCGACATCAGTGCCCTGCTGAGCAACCCGCGATTGCAGGCCAGGATGTCGGTGCTGCAGCAGCCCGAGGCCAGCGCACCCGACTTCGCGGACCAGGTGGCCGACATCCTGGCGATGCTCGACGGCTCCTATCACGTCGACGGGGTGGAGGCCCACGTCACGCCGGGTGAGGGAGCGCCGTTGCGGCCGTGGGTGTTTGGCAGCAGCAAGGGGCAGAGCGCCCGGGTGGCGGCGAAGTTCGGGCTGCCGTTCGTCGCGAGCTACCACATCACGCCGGCGACGGCGCTGGGGGCGATCGACGTCTATCGCGACGGCTTCCAGCCGTCGGCCGAGCTCCGCGAGCCCCATGTCGTGGTGTCCGCGGACATCGTGGTGGCCGACGACACCGCCACGGCCCGGCAGCTGGCGTCGACCTACGGGCACTGGGTGCACTCCATCCGGGCGGGTGACGGTGCCGTCCCGTACCCCGATCCGACGTCGAGCCTGCCGTTGAGTTCGGAGAAGCAGGAACTCGTCAGGGACCGCACCGCAACGCAATTCGTCGGCGACCCCGACGAGGTCGCTCACCGACTGGATGCGCTGCAGCGACTGACCCATGCCGACGAACTCGTGGTCACCTCGGTCACGCACGCCCACGCGGACCGATTGCGCTCGCACGAGCTGATCGCCAAGCGCTGGGGGTTGTGACCCGACGCGACGAGCTAGGGTTGGACCATGCTGTCGGAGCTGACGGTCGGCTGGCTGCTTCTCGCCGCCGGACTGTTGACCTTCGCAGGAGGCGTGGCCCTGCGCTCTCACGTGGGGACCCGGCCGAACGAGCGGGTCGGTCGCGTGGTCCGCACGTTCCGGGAATCCGCGGTCGGGTCGGTGATCTACGGGCCCGTCGCCGACGATTCGCGCGACCCCGAGGAACTCGATCAGACCATCCTGATGCCGACCATCGTCCTGGGGTGCGGGTTCACGCTGACCGCGATCTTCCTCCTCGGCTACGGGATCCTCACGTAGCCAAGGCGTGCTTCGCCGCTTCCCCGATGGGTCCGCGCCAGACGGGGCCGTGGCCGGGCAGCAGCACGTCGGTTGCGAGCGTCTGCAACGCCGAGAGGCTGCGGACGCAGGCGGCCTGGTCGTGATTGAAGATGCCGGGCAACAGCTGGGGCCCGCGGCGGGTGGACACCGGATGACCCGTCACCAGGGCGTCGCCGCTGACGAGCACGCCGTCGACGAGGTAGGAGCAGTGGCCACCGGTGTGCCCGGGCGTGGGTATCGCCGTAGGGGTTCCGGGCAGGGCGGCCGCGACCTGCTCGGTCAGGGCCCGCGCGGAGGGAATCCCGCCGCGCCGAAGGGCGCCGACGCGGGCGATGTTCAGCGACCACTTCAGGTAGCGCGGCCGCCAAGCCTTGACCGCCAGGTCGAGCAGCGACACCTGCTCCAGGTACTCCCGATGGGCGTGGCCGACTTCGGCGTCGTGGCAGAAGACCGGTGTGCCATGGGTTTTCGCGAACCAGATGGCCGTGCCGAGGTGGTCGACGTGAGCGTGCGTCAGCAGGATCGCGTGAATGTCGTCGACGCCGAACCCGAGTTGGCGGACCGAGCCAAGCACTTCCTCGCGCTGACCCGGGAAGCCCGCGTCGATCATCACCACACCGGTGCCATCGGTGACGAGGGTCCAGTTGACCAGCGCGGTGTGTGCGAAGTGGACGGTATCGGTGATGCGTTGCAGTTCGACCGGTCGTGCCACGGCGCTCAGTTTAGGGGGCCTGATTCGCAGGTGGGGAATAGCGGTGGCCATCCAGGGAGTAGAACAGTGTTGTGGCTGAACTCAAGTTGGGATACAAGGCGTCGGCAGAGCAGTTCGGGCCGCGTGAACTCGTCGAGCTGGCCGTGGAGGCCGAAGCGCACGGCATGGACAGCGCGACGGTCAGCGATCACTTTCAGCCGTGGCGGCACGAGGGCGGACACGCGCCCTTCTCGCTCGCCTGGATGACGGCGGTCGGCGAGCGCACCAAGCGCCTCGTCCTCGGCACGTCGGTGCTGACGCCGACCTTCCGCTACAACCCGGCGGTCCTCGCGCAGGCGTTCGCCACCATGGGATGCCTCTACCCGAATCGCATCTTCCTCGGGGTCGGCACCGGCGAGTCCCTCAACGAGATCGCCACCGGATTCACCGGCGAGTGGCCGGAGTTCAAGGAGCGCTACGCGCGGCTGCGCGAGTCGGTGCGCCTGATGCGCGAGCTATGGCTCGGTGACCGCGTCGACTTCGAGGGCGAGTACTACCACACCAAGGGCGCGTCGATCTACGACGTCCCCGAGGGTGGCATCCCGATCTACATCGCCGCGGGCGGCCCCCAGGTGGCCAAGTACGCCGGCCGCGCGGGCGACGGGTTCATCTGCACCTCGGGCAAGGGCGAGGAGCTGTACAAGGACAAGCTCCTCCCCGCCATGAGGGAGGGCGCGGAAGCCGCGGGCAAGAACCCCGACGACGTCGACCGGATGATCGAGATCAAGATCTCCTACGACACCGATCCCGAGGTGGCGCTGGAGAACACGCGGTTCTGGGCGCCGCTGTCGCTGACCGCCGAGCAGAAGACGAACATCCACGATCCGCTCGAGATGGAGAAGGCCGCCGACGAGCTGCCCATCGAGCAGGTCGCCAAGCGGTGGATCGTCGCCTCGGATCCCGACGAGGCCGTCGACAAGGTCAAGGACTACGTCGGCTGGGGGCTCAACCACCTGGTGTTCCACGCGCCCGGGCACGACCAGCGTCGATTCCTCGAACTCTTCAAGAACGATCTGGAGCCGCGGCTGCGCAAGCTGGGGTGATTTGGCAGGCTGGTCCCCGTGTCCACCACGAGCGCCTCGGCCATCTACGTAGCGTCGCCCGAGGGCGACACCGGTAAGTCGACGATCGCGCTGGGCATCCTGCACCGGCTTGCGTCCACGGTGGCGAAGGTCGGGGTGTTCCGGCCGATCACCAGGCGTCCCCAGGGGCGGGGGCCGGAGCGGAGCGACCCGGGGGACTCAGCCGGCGGGGAGAGGGACTACATCCTCGATCTCCTGCTGGCGCACACGACCGCCGGGCTGGCCTACGAGGACTGCGTCGGTGTCGGTTACCAGGAGCTGCACGACGATCCCGACGCGGCGCTGGCCGACATCGTCGCGCGCTATCACGCCGTCGCCGAACGCTGCGACGCCGTGCTGATCGTCGGCAGCGATTACACCGACGTCGCCTCTCCCAGCGAGTTGAGCGTGAACGCGCGCATCGCGGTCAACCTTGGCGCCCCGATCGTGCTCGCCGTGCGCGCCGCCGATCGGACACCCGAGGACGTCGCGCACGTCGTCGAATTGTGCCTCGCCGAGATCGCCGGGCAACACGCCCATACGGCCGCCGTGGTCGCCAACCGGTGCGATCCCGCGGAGCTGACGGCGGTGGCCGAGGCGCTGAAGCGCGTGGCCCCCAAGAGCTACGTGCTGCCGGAGGAACCTCTGCTCGTCGCCCCGTCGGTCGCCGAACTGCGGGATGCGGTCGGCGGCACCATGAGCAGTGGCGACGACAGCCTGCTCAACCGCGAGGTGCTGGGCGTCCTCGTCGCGGGGATGACGGCCGAGCACGTTCTCGAGCGGCTGCGCGAGGGCATGGCCGTCATCACGCCGGGGGACCGATCCGACGTGGTGCTGGCGGTGGCGAGCGCTCATGCGGCAGAGGGGTTTCCGTCGCTGTCGTGCATCGTCCTCAACGGGGGCCTGCCGTTGCACCCCGCCATCGGTGCGCTGGTGTCGGGCCTCGGATTGCGGATGCCGATCGTCACCACCGAGCTGGGCACCTACGACACGGCACGGGCCGCGGCGTCGGCACGCGGTCGGGTGACCACCAGCTCGCACCGCAAGATCGACACCGCGCTGACGCTGATGGAGGAGTACGTCGATACCGCGGATCTGCTTGCGCAGCTGTCGATTCCGATACCGTCAGTGGTGACGCCACAGATGTTCACCTACCAGCTGCAGGAGCGGGCACGGAGTGACCGCAAGCGCATCGTGCTGCCCGAGGGCGATGACGATCGAATCCTCAAGGCGGCGGGCCGCCTGCTGCACCGGTCGGTGGCCGACCTCACGATCCTCGGTGACGAGTCCGCCGTCCGGGCTCGCGCGGCGGAACTGGGCGTCGACCTGTCGGACGCGACCGTGCTGAACCCGGAGACCAGCGACCTGTGCGATCGATTCGCCGAGCAGTACGCGGAATTGCGCAAGCGCAAGGGCGTTACCGTCGAGCAGGCGCGCGAAGTCATCCACGACGTCTCCTACTTCGGCACGATGCTGGTGTACAACGACATGGTCGACGGCATGGTGTCCGGCGCGCGGCACACCACCGCGCACACCATCAGGCCGGCATTCGAGATCATCAGGACGGCGTCCGGAGTCACCACGGTGTCGAGCATCTTCCTGATGTGCCTCGCCGACGAGGTGCTCGCCTACGGTGACTGCGCCATCGTGCCCGATCCCACGTCCGAGCAGCTCGCCGACATCGCGATCTCGTCCGCGCGCACCGCCGCGCAGTTCGGCATCACCCCGCGGGTGGCGATGCTGTCCTATTCCACCGGCACGTCCGGCACGGGAGCCGACGTCGAAAAAGTAAGGCTGGCAACGGAATTGGTGCGTTCAAGAGAGCCAGACCTCTTGGTGGAGGGGCCCATCCAGTACGACGCGGCCGTGGAACCGTCGGTCGCGAAGACGAAGATGCCGGACTCCGAGGTGGCGGGCCGCGCGACCGTGCTCATCTTCCCCGACCTGAATACGGGCAACAACACCTACAAGGCGGTCCAGCGCAGTGCGGGCGCGATTGCGATCGGGCCGGTGCTACAGGGCCTCAACAAGCCGGTCAACGACCTGTCGCGGGGCGCACTCGTCGAGGACATCGTGAACACCGTGGCGATTACGGCGATTCAGGCGCAGGGAAAGTGAACACCCCGCGCGCCGTCCTGGTGCTCAACTGCGGCTCCTCGTCCCTGAAATATGCTGTCTTGCAGCCTGATTCTGGCCGGCAGGTGGCCGACGGCATCATCGAACGGATCGGTTCTGGGCCCATCGCCGACCACGAAGCCGCACTGCGAGCAGCGTTCGACGAACTGTCCGAGGCTGGCCTGGACCTCGATGCGCTCGGCGTGGTCGCGGTCGGTCACCGCGTCGTGCACGGCGGACCGGACCTGTACCGACCGACCGTCGTCGATGACGCGCTGATCGCCACGCTGGAGACACTGGCACCGTTGGCACCCCTGCACAATCCACCGGCCATCACCGGCATAGAGGTGGCCCGCAAGGTGCTGCCCGACCTTCCGCACGTCGCCGTCTTCGACACGGCGTACTTCCACGACCTGCCACCCGCTGCGGCGACGTACGCGATTCCGCGAGACATCGCCGAGCAGTGGCACATTCGGCGCTACGGCTTTCACGGCACCTCGCACCAGTACGTCAGCGAGCAGGCCGCGGAGTTCCTCCAGGCGCCGCTGGAGTCGCTCAACCAGATCGTGCTGCACCTCGGCAACGGTGCGTCCGCGTCGGCGATCGTCGGCGGCCGGCCGCAGGACACCTCGATGGGCCTGACGCCGATGGAGGGTCTGGTGATGGGCACCCGGTCGGGGGACCTCGACCCGGGCGTCATCATGTACCTGAACCGGGCGGCCGGCATGAGCCTGGCCGACGTCGAGACGATGCTCAACCGGCGCTCGGGGGTCCTCGGCCTCGGCGGCGAGATCGACTTCCGGCTCTTGCACCGGCGGATCGACTCCGGTGACGCGGATGCGCAATTGGCCTATGACGTCTACATCCACCGGCTGCGCAAGTACATCGGCGCCTATCTGGCGTTGCTCGGCACCACCGACGTCATCACGTTCACCGCCGGGGTCGGCGAGAACGACGCCACCGTGCGGCGCGATGCGCTCAGCGGGCTTGCGCCGCTCGGCGTCGAGCTCGACGAGCACCTCAACGAGAGCCCAGCCCGGTCGCCGCGGCGCATCTCGTTCGAGACGTCGCCGACCACCGTGCTGGTCATCCCCACCAACGAGGAGCTCGCCATCGCCCGGGCCTGCGTCGACGTGCTCGACGCCTGACGTGGTTCTTGAGTGTGAATCGCTCAAGTAGGGCATACTGGGAGAAGCGGGTGGATTAGATCGTGGTTGAAGTCTTGGAGATTCCTCGTCAGGTGTGCTCGGTGCCAACCCCCTGCGTTAAGCAGTAGCGTTCTGGCCGTACGCGCCGACATCACGGGTATCGCCGACGCCAAATGACGACCCCGCCGGCTACGCCGGTGTCTGCGGAAGCCGCTCGTGCGCGGTGAGGAAGATCGCATCGAAGGCCGCCCGCTGTGGCAATTGTCCGTCGTTGGTGACCGCGAGGAACTCCTCGGCCAGTTGCGCGGCGAGCACGCGCAGCTTGACGTTCGTCTCCTGGGACCGCCACTTGAGCAGGCCGAAGGCCTTTTCGGCGTCGATGCCGTAGATCAGCATCAGCATGCCCTTGGTGGTATCGATGGACGCGCGCCCGTCGACGACGACGGCGAGTTTGTCGGTGAGCGCCCGCTCGCGGGTACGAACCGAGTCCTGGACCGCCCGCGCGGTCGGCGTGACGTCGATGTACAACCCCGACGTGCCGATTACCACATTGTCCTCGACGACCTCCAGCCCGGCCACGACGACCTCGCGGGTGCGTCCCTGCGCGTCGATGATGCGGTGCCGGGTGCTGACCGCCTCGTGGGTGCGCCGCACGGTGTCGAGGTGAGCCGCCAACCTGGCGAGGTCGTCGGGATGCTTGTGCGACATGACCAGCTCCGTGGTCGGCGTCACGGTGCCGGGCTCGTAGCCGTGGATGCGCGCGGTCTCGGCAGACCACTCCCAGCGCTCGTCGGCGAAGTAGAACCGGAACCACCCGACCAGCAGGGAGTCGGGTGCGCGAGCCGAGACCTCTTCGAGCCAGGGACTGGCATCGTCCGGCGGGGTCTCGGCCATGGCCGAAGGATAACCGTGCTACGCGCGGACCCGCGCGCTAACTGACGTCGACGTCACCGGTGCGTGAGGTCCGCAGTCGGCTAGAAGGTACTCATCGGCCGCACGCTGTTGGCCAAATCGACCAGCGCGTACCGGTGTTCCTGGGTCGGGGCGACGCGGGACAGCCCGCGCAGGGAGGCCTCGACGCCCAGCCGCAAACCGTGCTCGGTGAAGGGAAAGCCGAGGATGTGATTGGTGCTCGCGGTGTTGTCGGCCAGCCAGTCCATCGCGGTACCGAGCACCAGTGCGCGGATCTGCAGTACCCGGGGTTCGGTGTCGGGCAGCACCTCAACGCGCCGGGCGGCATCGCGGATCTGCGGCTCGGTGATCTCACTGCCCGAGCGCCCGGACAGCAGCGTGACGGCGCTGGTGAGCCGCGCGGTGGTGAAGTGCCGGGAGGTGGGCGGTACCTGGTCCAGGGTGGTGACCGCCTCGTCGCGCTGGCCGTTCGCGGACTGCGCCCGGGCCAGGCCGAATCCCGCGGAGATGATGCCGTTGTCGGTGTTCCACACCGTCTTGTAGAAGGTGTTCTCGTCGGCGGAACCGCTGAGCTCCGCGGTCGCCGCCAGCGCCAGCTTGGGGGCGAGTTCGCCGGGCAGGGTGTCGAGCACCTCGGTGAAGTGCTTGGTGGCCGATTCGTAATCGGCGGAGAGCAATTCGGCGACCGCGCGGAACCACACCAGACGCCAGCGCCACCCGACGCGCTCGCACAGATCGTCGAGTTTGCGGTTGGCCTTGGCCACGTCGCCGAGGTCCAGCAGCGCCCGCACCTCCATCAGCGGCAGCTCGACCGACTCCGAGAGATCGACGCCGCCATCGGAATCCAGCGATCCGTAGCGCGCGGCCCGCAGCGAGTCGAGCGTCTGCACCGGCTGGCTGAGCACGGTCGCCGACAACACCGCCGCACCGACGTCGGCGGGGTCGACCAGCGGCACCTGCAACGCTCGGACGATCTCCTGGGCGGTCAGCTTCTCGGAGTGCACCTGCCCGTCGAGGTACACGTCGGTGTGGGCGACCAGGAGATCGACGCCGAAGGTCGAACGAGACGGGCTGAACACCGCGGACAACCCTGGCCGCGGCATGCCGGAGTCCTTGGCGACGACCTCGCGCAGTACGCCGATCAGCTGCCCCGCCATCTCCTCGGCGCTGCCGAACCGCCGGCGCGGGTCGGGGTCGATGGCCCGACTGAGCAACCGACCGAACGAATCGTGTTGGGCCAGAACGGGATCGTCATCGGGGAGGCCGTCGTCGTAGCGGCCGTTGCGGGTGCGCAGGTCCAGCGTCAGCGCGGCGAGGGTGCGACCCACCGTATAGATGTCGGTCCCGACCGTCGGTCCCGTCTTGACGATCTCGGGTGCCTGGTACCCCGGGGTGCCGTAGAGGAAGCCGTACGAGTTCAGCCGCGACACCGCGCCGAGGTCGATCAGCTTGAGCTGCTCCTCGGTGACCATGATGTTCTCGGGCTTCAGGTCGTTGTACACCAGCCCGACGGAGTGCAGGTAGCCCAGCGCTGGCAGGATCTCGAGCATGTACGCGATGGCCTGCGCGACCGGAAGGTTTTGTCCCTTGGCCTGTTTGAGCGACGTCCCGCCGACGTACTCCATGACGATGTAGCCGACGGGATCACCGTTCTTGTCGTCGTGTTCGACGAAGTTGAAGATCTTCACGATCCCCGGGTGGGTGACCTCGGCGAGGAACTGCCGCTCGGCCATCGCGATCGACTGTGCCTCGGCGTCACCGGAGTGCACCAGACCCTTGAGCACGACGGGCCGATCGTTGACGTTCTTGTCGAAGGCCAGGTAGATCCAGCCGAGACCGCCGTGGGCGATGCAACCCTTGATCTCGTACTGATCGATGACCATGTCGCCGGGACTCAGTTGCGGGAGAAAGGAATACGCGCTGCCGCAGTGTGGGCACCAGCCCTCGGACAGGGCCTCGCCGTCGGAGGTGGAGCGGCCGACCGGCTTACCGCAGTTCCAGCAGAACCGCTTCGCCTCGGCGACCACCGGATTGGTCATCAGGGCTTCCAGCGGGTCGCGTTCCGGCACGCGCGGCACCTCGACCAGACCGCCGCCGAGCCGACGGATGGGCGACCACTGCCGGGTCAACATGGTCGTCTGTTCGTGCGGTTCGGTTTCGACGCTGCCGACCGACGCATCCTCCGAGTCGTCGAAGTTCGGCCGGAAGACGGCTTGGGTCGCCATCGGCCGCATGGTCGCCAGCGAGTCGTACGCCATGGCGTCGGCCGGCTGGGTGCCTGGGCCCTCGTCGGGTGTCTCGTCGTGCCACTCCGGGGTGGTCACTAGTCCACGTACCTCGGCACGGGCGGGGCGGGAGCAGGACCGAGCACCGATAACCACTTGCGGTACAACGTATTCCACGTGCCGTCGCGGCGAACCCGCTCGAGGGTGCCGTTGACGAACCGCACCAGGCCGGTGTTCTCCTTGTTGATCCCGATGCCGTAGGGCTCCTTGGCCATCGACGGCCCGACGATGTGCAGATACGGATCTTGCGAGACCAGCCCGGCCAGGATGGAGTCGTCGGTGCTCACGGCGTCGACCTGGCGCTGCTGCAGCGCGACCAGACAGTCGGCCCACGTCACGACCTCGACGATGACGGGTGGCGGGGTGATCTGCTGGATCCGCTCCAGCGACGTCGTGCCCTTCACCGCGCACACCCGCTTGCCCGCCAGATCGGAGGCCTGGGTGATCGCCGAGTCGCGGGGTGCCAGGATCCGCTGATTGGCCGACAGGTACTCGGTGGAGAAGTTCACCAACGCCTTGCGCGCGCAGTTGATGCTCATGGTCTTGACGACGATGTCGACCTGGTTGTTCTGCAGCGCGGCGACCCGGTCGGCCGACGACAGGATGCGGTACTCGACCTGTGATGGGGTGCCGAAGATGTCGCGGGCGACCTCACCGGCGATGTCGACGTCGAACCCGGTGATCTCACCGGTGATGGGGTCGCGGAAGCTGAACAGATTGCTGCCGATGTCGAGCCCAACGATGAGCCTGCCGCGGTTGCGGATGTTGGTGACGGCGTCGTCGGCCTCGGCCTTGGTGGGGAACGGCCTCAGGCTGGCGGTGCAGTCGTCATCGTCGTCGACGGGTAGCTGGGCCGGCTCAGGGGCGATCTCGGTCATGCCGGCGGGCGTGGGCGGGGCGAGTGTCACGCTCGGCACGTTGACGGCGGGCGCGGTCTGGCTGCAGCCGACCACCATCAGGCCCACCGCGAGGGCGGCCACGAGGCGCGTGCACATCGTCATCTGATTCATGCTCTTCGCGCAAACGCTCATCGGTACTCACTCAACCGTGGCCACAGCCCGAGCGCCACCGCGATTGCCGCGATGATGCTGAGCACCGCCGCGCCGACGGTCGCGCCGGACAGCACGCGCCGCGCGTTGACGATGTCGTTGCGCAACTGCTGGCGGCTCTCGCCGATACCCTTCGTCAGGGCGGCGTCGAGCTTGTCGAAGGCGGGCGTGGAGTCGTCTTCGCCGGTGCCGAGGGCGACCTGGGTGGCGGCCTGATAGTTGCCCACCGCGATGTAGGCGTTGATCCGGTCGTCGGCGGCCCGCCAGCGTCGCAGCAGTTGCTCGGCATCGGCCAGGTCGGCCTTGTCGATGGCGTCATCGCGGTCCAGGTAGTCGGCGAGTTGACGCTGCATGGTGTCGATGCGCTGGTAGTAGGACTGCTTGCGGACGCCCTCGTCACCGCGGCGGATGAGGGAGAGCGTCTCGTCGGCGCGGGCCTGCTGAGCGGTGATAGCCATGGTGGTGACGGTCTTGAGCGACTCGGCGGCGGTGCTCTTGGCGCTGCGGCTGTCGGCGGTGGAAATCGTCAGGGCCGTTCCCACCCAGACGATCATGATGAGTACCGCGAGCCCGCCCGCGACGAACCCGATGTTCACCCGTCGGCGGGTCCGCCGCGACAGCCACCGGTTGGCGAAGGCGCCGAACATCAGGGTCGCGAGGACCACCAGGATGACCGGCGCCGGAATTCGGGTGGACGCGGTGGTCTCCACGTCGACCTGTGCGGAGGTCCGCTCGTACAGCCGTTGGGCGTCGGGGAGAATCTGCGTCTGCATGAGCGACGAGGCCTCGGACAGATACGACGACCCGACGGGATTGCCCGCCCGGTTGTTGGTGCGCGCCGTCTCGACCAGCCCGGTGTAGACGGCCAGCTGGGCGTTGACCCGACCGAGCAGCTGGACCATCTCCGCGTCGGTGAGGCCGCTCGACGCGCGGGTCACCGCGACCGAGGCGTCGGTGATGGCTTGTTCGTAGCGCTGCCTGACGGCCCGGGGCTCGGCACCCGAGATGAAGGCCGTCGCTGCGGCGGCGTCAGCGACCGACAGGGTGGTGTAGAGCTGACCGGCGGCGAACGACAGCGGTTCGGTGTGGTCCAGAACCCTGGAGAGGGCCTGCTGACGGCCGTTGATGGTCGTCGACGTGGCGAAGGCGCAGGCGATGACCAGGGCGGAGAGGACGAAGCCGATCACCAGGATGCGGCCGGGCGTGGTCCAGAGGAACCACCACCGCGGATGCGCGGGCCTGGTCTGCGAGCGGGACGCAAGGGGCTCGGTGGATGGGTGCGCTAACTCCACAGTCACCTGTGCGCGGACCTCTGCTTTCGCTGCTTCTTTCCCGGCTTCCCAACTGTAAAGGAATTCTAAGAGCAGGGCGCGGGACGCGCGGGACAATGATCGACACCGTTGGCACCGGCCATCTTCGACCGCGCCCGATGACGCCGGAGAGCCCTATCCTGAACCCGTGCGTGGCGACGGTGACGGCTGGGTCTTGTCGGAGGACGGCGTGCCCTTCTGGGGTCGCCACGGTGCAGCGGGTCTGCTGTTGCGCGCCCCGAGCCCCGGCGGAGGCGCCACGGTCTTGCTGCAGCACCGCGCGCCGTGGAGTCATCAGGGCGGGACCTGGAGCCTGCCCGGGGGTGCTCGCGACAGCCACGAGACCGTCGAGCAGGCGGCCATCCGCGAAGCGCACGAGGAGGCCGGCCTCACCTCCGACCAGCTGGTGGTTCGCACGACGGTGATCACCGCGACGGTCGTGGGAGCCAAGGGTTCCTACTGGAGCTACACGACGGTGATCGCCGACGCGGCGGAGCCGTTGCGGACGGTGCCCAACCGCGAGAGCTCCGAACTGCGCTGGGTGGCCGAGGACGACGTGCTCGACCTTCCCCTGCACCCAGGCTTCGCCGCGAGCTGGGAGCTGCTGCGCACCACCTCGGCCACGTTGCCGCTCGAGGTCAATCGCGAGCCGTGACCGCCGCCCTCAACGCGCGGGCGGCCGCGGCGGGGTCGTCGGCCGCGGTGATCGCCCGCACCACCACGATCCGTCGCGCCCCCGCGTCGAGCACTTCGGACAGTCGATCGGCGTCGATGCCACCGATCGCGAACCATGGCTTGTCGGTCTCCAGCTCCGCCGCGGCGCGGACGAGGTCGAGTCCCGGCGCCGTCCGGCCCGGCTTGGTCGGGGTGGGCCAGCAGGGCCCGACGCAAAAGTAGTCGGCGTCCTCACCGGCGGCGTTGCGCACCTGGTCGAGGTCGTGGGTAGAGCGCCCGATCAGCGGGCCGTCCCCGATGACGGCGCGGGCCACCGCCAGCGGCAGGTCGTCCTGGCCGAGGTGGAGGACGTCCGCACCGGCGGCCCTGGCGATGTCGGCACGGTCGTTGACGGCGAAGAGGGCGCCGTGCCTGTGCGCTGCGTCGGCCAGCACGTCGAGTGCGGCGAGCTCGCCGCGAGCCTCCAACGGACCGAACTGCTTCTCGCCGGCGGACCCCTTGTCGCGGAGCTGAATGACGTCGACTCCACCGGCCAGCGCCGCATCGGCGAACTCGGCCAGGTCGCCGCGTTCGCGCCGGGCGTCGGTGCACAGGTAGAGCCGGGCGGTCGCGAGGCGCTGGGGTGGCGGCAGGGTTTCACGCACACGACGAACGTTAGCGAGCGGCGAGTAGGCTCGAGACAGCGACACGGGAGTCCCGGAATCGGGGGCTGAGAGTGGGTGCGGTCGACACCCTTACCGTCACACCTGAACCGGATCATGCCGGCGTAGGAAGGAAAGGGACTTGGGGACGCATCGGACGGGGCCAGAGCTCGCAGTCATCGGCGGCGGCGTCATAGGGCTGTCGGTGGCCCGTCGGGCCGCGCTCGACGGGCGGTCAGTGCGCGTTCACCGTACCGAGGCACATGGCGCGTCCTGGGTGGCCGGCGGCATGCTCGCGCCCCACAGCGAGGCCTGGCCCGGTGAGGAGCAGTTGCTTCGGATCGGGTTGGCGTCACTCGAGATGTGGCGCACCGACTTCCTCGACGGGCTGCCGTCGAACGTCGTCACCGCCAGGGAGTCGCTGGTGGTCGCGGTGGATCGAGCCGACGCGGCAGACCTGGCCACCACCGGTGAATGGCTTGCCGCCCAAGGGCACCCGGTCACCATGACCAGGGCGGCGCGCGACGTGGAGCCCCTCCTGGCTCAGGGCATCCGGCATGGATTCGTCGCCGAAACCGAGCTGGCCGTCGACAACCGGGCCGTGCTCGAGGCGCTGACGGCGCATTGCGATGAACTCGGGGTGTCGTGGGCGCCGCCGGTGCAGTCGTTGGAGGAGACCCGCGACGCCGAGGCGGTCGTGATCGCCAACGGTATCGGCGCCCCCGCGCTGTGGCCCGGGCTGCCGATCCGTCCCGTCAAGGGTGAGGTACTGCGGCTGCGCTGGCGACGGGGCTGTATGCCGTTGCCGCAGAGGGTAATCCGAGCCAGAGTGCATGGTCGCCAGGTCTACCTGGTGCCCCGCGCCGACGGTGTGGTTGTCGGCGCGACGCAGTACGAGCACGGGCACGACACCGCGCCCGCCGTCGCGGGTGTCCGCGAACTGCTCGACGACGCATGCGAGGTCATGCCCGCGCTCGGTGAGTACGAGCTCGCAGAATGCGCGGCGGGCCTGCGACCGATGACCCCCGACAACCTGCCGCTGGTCGGCCGGCTCGACGACCGCACGCTGGTGGCAGCGGGTCACGGCAGATCGGGTTTCCTGTTGGCGCCGTGGACCGCGGCCACGATCGCGGCCGAGTTGAAGGTGGGGGTGCCCGCGTGAAGGTCGTGGTGAACGACGAATCCATGGAGCTCGACGAGCCGACCACCGTCGCGGACCTCCTGAGCCGACTTGGCGTGCCCGACAAGGGCATCGCCGTGGCGGTGGACTGGGCGGTGATCCCGCGCTCCGAGTGGCACGTGGCGCTCACCGATGGAGCGAAGGTACAGGTCGTGACGGCGGTGCAGGGTGGCTGAGATGGATTCCAAGTTGACCATCGCGGGCCGCAGTTTCGGGTCGCGGCTGATCCTCGGCACCGGCGGCGCGGCCAACCTCGCGGTGCTCGAGGAGGCGCTCGTCGCGTCGGGCACCGAGTTGACCACCGTCGCGATGCGCCGGGTCGACGCGGACGGCGGCACCGGCGTACTGGATCTGCTGAACCGGCTCGGCATCACGCCGCTGCCGAACACGGCGGGGTGCCGCGGGGCGGCTGAGGCGGTGCTGACCGCGCAACTGGCCCGCGAGGCGCTGAAGACCGACTGGGTCAAGCTCGAGGTCATCGCCGACGAGCGCACGCTACTGCCCGACGGCGTCGAATTGGTCACGGCGGCCGAGCAATTGGTCGATGACGGGTTCATCGTGATGGCCTACACGAACGACGATCCGGTGCTGGCGCGACGACTGGAGGACATCGGGTGCGCCGCGGTGATGCCGCTGGGCTCGCCGATCGGCACCGGGCTGGGCATCGCCAATCCGCACAACATCGAGATGATCGTCGAGCGGGCCGGCGTGCCCGTGGTCCTGGACGCAGGCATCGGCACCGCGTCCGACGCGGCGCAGGCGATGGAGCTCGGGTGTGACGCCGTGCTGCTGGCGACCGCCGTCACCAGGGCCGCCGACCCGGCGATGATGGCAGCCGCGATGGCGGCGGCGGTCACCGCGGGCAGGCTGGCGCGCCAGGCGGGCCGGATCCCGAAGCGGTTCTGGGCACAGGCCTCCAGCCCGGCCCGGTGAGAGATCGCCCGGTGAAGCGCTACGTCGCGCTGGGTTCGTCGATGGCGGCGGGGCCCGGGATCAGGCCGAAGGCCACGAATGCACCCTTCGGCGCTGGCCGCTCGGCCGCCAACTATCCCCACCTCGTCGCCGAACGCCTCTCCTACCACCTCGTCGACGTCACGTTCTCCGGCGCCACCACGGCGAACGTGCTGTCCGAACGGCAGCGCGGGGCGCCGCCGCAGATCGACGCGCTCGACGGCTCGGAGAGCCTGGTCACGGTGACCATCGGCGGTAATGACGCCGGCTACGTTCCGATGCTCTTCGCGGCGGGTCTGCCGCGGTGGACGCGATCGCTGCCCGTCATCGGTGGCGTGGTGGGTGGGCGACTCGACCCGAGCGCCCGGGACCGTGCCCTGGTCGCGGTCGGGCAGTCTCTCAAGGATGTGGGCAGGGCAGTTCGGGAGCGGGCCCCGCACGCGTTGGTGTTGTTCGTCGACTACCTGACGCTGCTGCCGCCCGCGGGAACGCCGGCCCCGCCGTTGACCGGTCTCGACGCCGCCCTCGGCCGCCGCATCGCCGACACGCTCGAACGACTCACGGGCGAAGCGGCCGCGGAGACGGGGTGCGAGTGGATCCGGGCCGCCCAGGCCAGCCGGGACCATCATGCGTGGTCCGACGATCCCTGGACGACCCGCGTCGGACTACCAATGCCGGGCCGGGTGGTGCCGTTGCATCCCAACGCGGCGGGCATGCGGGCGGTGGCCGATCTGATCACCAGCCGGCCGACCTGAGGCCGGGGCCAACATGAGCGTGTGGTTGACACCGTCGCAGGGGCGGACCTGGCTTCACTACATGCGGGTGTATCACCGGTTGGAGTTCGAGATGAACCGGCAGCTCCAGGCCGAGTGCGGGCTGTCGCTGGCCGACTACACGGTCCTGAATGCCCTATCCGGGGCGCCGGGGCGGCGATTGCGGCTCTCGCAGCTCGCCACCCTCATCGGCTGGGAGCGCAGTCGGTTGTCCCACCACCTCCGGCGCATGGCCGCGCGAGGTCTCGTCGACCGGGTTCAGTCAGACACCGACGGCAGGGCCACCGATGCGTGGCTGACCGAGGCGGGGATCACGACTCTCGAGACCGCGGCGCCCAAGCACGTGGCGTGGGTACGCACGTTGTTCTTCTCCGACCTCGATGACGAGCAGGTCGAAGAACTGGGCGACCTGTTGGGTGGGGTCTACCAGACCATTCTGCGCGAGGGCACGCTGCCGACGCCGGAGTGAGGGTGGGAGCCGTCAGGTCTGGACTTCGCCGCCATCGACGAACATTTCGCTTCCCGTCATGAAGCTGCTCGCCGGCGACGCGAGGAAGACCACGGCGGCGCCGATCTCCTCCGGCTGCCCGATGCGACCCAGTGTCACGTCGGCGGTCAGGCTCTCCAACAGTTCCTTCTCCCCGCCGCTGGGAGCCAGGCCGACGAGGCCGGGGGTCTCCACCGGACCCGGCACCAGGGTGTTCACCCGGATACCCCGGCCCGCCAGTTCCGCGGCCCACGTCCGGCCGAACGAGCGGACGGCAGCCTTGGAGGCGGCGTATACGCCGAACGCGGGGATCCCCCTGGACGCGGACGTCGATCCCGACAGGATGATCGAGGCGCCGGAGTTGAGCAGCGGCAGTACCTTCTGCACGGTGAAGAGCGTCCCTGCGACGTTGCGGTTGAAGGTGTCGAGGAAGTGCTCGACCGTCACGTCCTCCAGCGTGGCGAACTCACCGCCACCGGCGTTGGTGAACACGACGTCCAGACCGCCACCGTGTGCGGTCACTGCGTCGACGATGGCGTCGAGCTGCGTCACGTCGCTCACGTCGCTGCGGATTCCGGTCGCCGACGGCCCGATCGACGCGACTGCCGCGTCGATGGTCGACTGGTTGCGACCGGTGAGGAACACGTGTGCACCCGCCTCGGCGAGGGCGCGTGCCGAAGCGAGCCCGATACCCGCCGTGCCGCCGGTGACGAGAGCATTCCTACCGTCGAGTGATCCCATGAGTACTCCTTTGCGTGATGTGTCACCTAAATCGAACGGCACGGTGGCGGGGTTCATTCCCGCGCTTGACTAACGTTGTGACCATGCAGCGGAGATCTCGGGCGGTACTGGCAGGCTTCATGACGGTCGTGTGCGCGGCGGCCGTGGGCGGATGTGGGAAGCAGTCCGCCCCGCCGGCCCCCTCGGCAGTGCCCGACGCCGCCTCTGCGCCGGCTGTGGAGTTCGCGGCGGCACTCCGGGACCGGGTCGCCACCGATGCGATGCTGGGGCACCTCAAGAAGCTGCAGGAGATCGCCGACGCCAACGGCGGCAACCGGGCCCTGGGTACGCCCGGCTACGACGCCAGCGTCGACTACATCGCTCAGACATTGCGGGACAAGGGTTTCGACGTCCAGACCGGTGACTTCGAGGTGCGGATTCCGTTCGCCAGCGAGCCCGTCGTCACCGTCGGGGGCCAGCGCGTGAAGGCTGCGCCGCTGCAGTACACGGTCGGAACGTCGCAGGGCGGGGTCAGCGGACCGCTGGTGCCGGCCCGCACCGGCCCGAAGCCGGGCTGCGCCGCGTCGGACTACGACGGTCTGGACGTCAAGGGCGCGATCGTGTTGGTCGACCGCGGGGCGTGCCCGTTCGGGACGAAGCAGACCATGGCCGCCGAACGAGGGGCGGCCGCGCTGGTCGTCGCGAACAACGTCGAGGGGGACGACATCGGCGGCGGGACGCTGGGGGAGGACGTCGACGTCAAGATTCCCGTGGTCAGCATCTCCAAGTCCGACGGCGCCCGGCTGCGGGCCAACCCTGCCGCAGCGACAGTCGCTCTCGACGCGGGCGTCCGCACCGACCGCACCCGTAACGTCGTCGCCCAGACCAAGACGGGCTCGACCGAGAACGTGGTGATGGCAGGCGCGCACCTCGACAGCGTCCCGGAGGGGCCCGGCATCAACGACAACGGCTCCGGTTCGGCCGCGGTACTGGAAACCGCTGTGCAACTGGGTAGTTCACCGCAGGTGAAGAACGCGGTCCGGTTCGCCTTCTGGGCGGCCGAGGAGGAGGGCCTGGTGGGGTCCGACGAGTACGTGAAGACCCTCGACGTCGAGGGCCTCAAGGACATCGCGCTGTACCTCAACTTCGACATGCTGGCCTCCCCGAACCCGGGCTACTTCACCTACGACGGTGACCAGTCCGCGCCCCGGTCGGACAGCGTGCCGCGGGTTCCGGAGGGCTCGGCGGGGATCGAGCGGATGCTGTCGAGATATCTCGACGATTCGGGCAAGGAGGCGCGCGACACCGATTTCGACGGGCGCTCGGACTACGACGCCTTCACTCAGGCGGGGATCCCGGCCGGCGGGCTGTTCTCCGGTGCCGAGGAGAAGATGAGTGGCGAGGAGGCCGATCTCTGGGGCGGCGCGGCGGATCAACCGTTCGATCCCAACTACCACAAGAATTCGGACACGTTCGCCAATCTCGACGACACCGCGCTCGGCATTCAGGGCAAGGGGGTGGCCTACGCGATCGGTCTGTACGCCCAGGATCAGAGTGGGCGCAACGGCGTACCCGCCCGCGCCGACCGCACGCGGCACCTGGTCTCCGAATCGTGAGAGCGGTGTGGGCGCTGGCCGGCGTATTGCTGGTCGCCGCCTGCTCGTCGGCCCCCGCGCCGCCGCCGCCACCCGCCGCGGATCCCGCTCGCGAGCTGGCAGCGAAGGTGACCGCCGACGGTATGTACGGGCAGCTGGAGAACTTGGCGGACATCGCCGCCGCCAACGGGAACAGCAGGGCCGACGGCACCCCCGGCTTCGCCGCCAGCGTGGACTACGTCGCCAAGGCGTTGCGGGACAACGGCTTCGACGTCCAGACGCCGGAATTCGAGCGGCTCGCCATGGCGTCACCAGGGCGGCCCACCCTCGTCGTGTCGGGTCGGAGCCTTCCCGTCGATCAGGCCTCGCTGCTGGTGACCACAGCGCCGGGCGGGCTCAGCGCCGTCACCCTGCGGCCGCAGCGCGCGTCCGGTTGCAGTGTGGGCGACTACGGGTCGGTCAACGTGCGCGGGGCGATCGCCATCGTCGACGACGAGGGTTGTTCCGTCGTCGACAAGCAGAACGTGGCCGTCGGAAAGGGTGCGGTGGGGCTGCTGGTCGTGAGCGATCCCGGACAAGGCGGCAGCCCGGCGGGCCTGTTCACGCCGGGGTACTACCGGCAGCTCACCACGCCGGTCGCCGTGATCGATGCGGTCGCCGATGCGCAGCTGCGCCGCACGTCGGCGCCGGTCCGACTGACCCTGGATGCCAAGGGCGCGGTCGTGACGTCGCGCAGCGTGCTGGCGCAAACCAAGACGGGCGATCCGCACAACGTGGTGGTCGCAGGGGCGAACCTCGATTCCGCGGTGAGCAGCCCGGGCCTCAACGAGGACGGCTCGGGCGTCGCAGCGGTCCTGGAAACCGCTGTGCAACTGGGTAGTTCGCCGGACGTCACCAACGCGGTGCGGTTCGCCTTCTGGGGATCCCACGAGACCGGTCTACAAGGATCGACGAACTACGTGGCGAGCCTGGGCCGCGGCGGGCTCGACGACGTCGCCCTCTATCTGGACTTCGAGGCGCTGGGCTCGACGAACGCGGGCTACTTCACCTACGACGGCGACCAGTCCGGTCAAGCCAACCCCGACGTTCCCGCCGCGAGGGTGCCCGCCGGGGCGGCGGGTGTGGAGCGGACGCTGGCCGGCTACCTGAACCTCGCGGGCGTGCGACCGGCCGACCAGCCGCTGGGGCTGGCGAGTGACTACAGCGCCTTCCTGCGTGCCGGGGTACCGATCGGCGGCATCACCGCCGGTGGCTCACAACGCAAGTCGGCGACGCAGGCCCGCCTGTGGGGTGGTCGGGCCGGGGTGCCCTTCGACCCGAACTACCAGAGCCCCCGGGACACGATCGCCAACGTCGACCGCGCCACGCTGTCGATCACCGGCCCCGCGGTCGCCTTCGCCGTGGGCACCTATGCGCACTCGACCGAGGGGCCGAACGGGGTGCCGGCCCGCGGCTGACGGTCATGGCCGACCCTGATATGCCTTGGCGACCCGCGTGACGAATTGATGGACGCCGTCCTCGTCGGGAGCCATCGGGCCCGGCCGTGCATGCGGTGAACTCAGGCCGCGCTGTACCGATTCGCACGCCGCCCAGTCCTGCCGGTTGGTCAGATCCCAGAAGTCGACGGCATAGGACGGGTCGAAATCCGGCTGCGCCGCAACGTCCTTCGGGAAGGCCCACGCGCACTCGACGTGAGTGCGGTCGGCGGCCAGCGGTGTCATCACGTGGGTCATGACGTAATCGGGATGCAGGCTGACGAGCAGGTTGGGGAACCCGACGAGGTACATCACGGTGCGAAGTTCGCGCTCGGAGAGTCCGCGGATCGCCACGCCGCCGCTCTTGCCCGTGAACGACATGGTCTCGGCGCCTTCGATCATCGACATCCACCCGCCCATCCACGATCCCTCGAACTCGAGGTTGGCCCCGGTGTCCGGTGGGCTGATCTTGGACAGCTCGGGGTGGATGGTCGAACAGTGGTAGCACTCCTGATAGTTCTCGGCGATCACCTTCCAGTTGGTTGCCAGCTCGTAGGAGTGCCGGTCGACGATCACCAGTTCCTCGGGCCGGTATGGGCTCACGATGTCCTCGAGACCCGCGACGTGCTCGGCGAATTCGACGTCCTCGCCGCTGGCGTCTGCAAACAACCAGCCGTGCCAGGTGATTAGGCGCAGCTCGGTCAGGCCGAACTGCCCGGGGTCGAAACCGGCGTCATCGCTGAATCCCGGTGCGTGGCGCAGACCGCCGTCGAGTCGGTAGGACCACGAGTGATACGGGCAGACGATGCCGCGCCGCTTTGCCGACGTGCCGCACTCGAGGAGTTCGTGGCCGCGGTGCCGGCACACGTTGGCGAAGGCGCGGATGACGCCGTCATCGCCGTGCACCAAGAGCATTCCGTTGGCGCCGGATCCGATGGCACGCTGAGAGCCCACCCCCGCCATGTCACTGGCGTGGCCGACGCACGTCCATCCCGAGAAGATGTTGCGCTGTTCCCAGGCGAATACGGCCGGGTCGACGTAGGCCTCGCGCGGCAGCATGCGCGAGGACCCGAACGGCGCCAGGCTGGCGGCCAGATCGTCGGGGGGGACGGGTGCCGGCTCGTACTGTTTGAACATACAGTCAGGATAGTCGGTGGCGAGCGGCCGGTCCATAGGAGCGCGCGGGGTTCAGGCCTCCCCGGCGAAGGCGGCCAGGCCACGATCGGCGGCGGTGGTGTCACCGCGGGTCATCCTGCGGTACACCAGATACCCGATGACGACGGCGGCGAGGGCGGCGAGCAGCAGCAGGGTGGCCAGCGCATTCAGGGCGGGGGTCGGAGCGGCGCGGGCCGTGTTGTAGATCTTCACCGACACCGGTTCGGTCGACGACCCCGCGGACAGGTAGCGCACCAGCACGAAGTCGTCGATGACGTCGGCGAACACCAGGACGGTGCTCGCGAAGATGGCGGGCATCAGCATCGGCATCGTCACCCGCCACAGCGAGCCTAGGGGAGCGGCGCCGAGATCCGTTGCGGCCTCTTCGTATTGCTTGCCGATGGTGGCGAGTCGGGCCCGCACCAGAACGGCGGGGTAGGCCACCTGGTAGGTCACCAGACCGACCACCTGGGCCGACGTCCCGAGCCCGATGGGCAACGCCAGGTTGGTCATGACGAACAGGAGTGCGACGGCGAGCAGTACCTCGGGAATGACGAACGAGATGAGCATCAGCACGTTCGCCCCGGCCGGCAGTCGCCCGTGCCACCGGTCGACGCCGATCGCGAACAGCACGCCGAGCGGGACGGCGATCAACGTGGCGATCACGCCGAGCTTCAAGGTCTGCAGAAGCGCGGTGTGAAGGCTGGCGTCGTGCCAGACGGACCGCGTCGGGTCACCCCAGTACCAGCGCAGCGAGAAGCCCTGCCAGTTTGTGCGGGACCGGCCGTCGTTGAAGGAGAACATGACGGCGATGAGGACCGGCAGCAGCGACCACACCAGGTAGAAGACGGTGATGCCGGCGAGTACCCGGGGCCGGCGCCACGGATCGCGGAACCACGCGACGGGGCCTCTCACGTCCGAACCTCGTCCCCGCGCAACGTCACTCGGACGTAGTACATCATCGGCAGGACCGTGGCCAGCAGGACCAGCATCACGAAGGCGCCTGCCTGACCGGTCTGGCCGGGTGCCTGCACACTGTCGTTGATCAGATTGCCGACCATCGCGGTCTTCGGGGAGGCAGACAGCAGATCGTTGGTGAAGTAGTCACCGAGCATCGGCAGGCAGGTCAGCAGGACCGCGGCCAAGATGGTCGGACGGCACAACGGCAGGGTCACGCGGAGGAAGGACGAGAGCCGGCTGGCGCCGAGATCCCTGGCAGCCTCCAGCATCGGCTGGGACAACCGGTCGAGCCCGGCGTACAGCGGCAGGATCATGTAGGGGACGTAGCCGTAGGCCAGCCCGAGGATGACCACGACCGGCTGACCGGTGAGCCAGTCGACGGAGACGTCGAAGATCCCACCGAAGTTCAGCAGCCGATTGACCAGCCCATCGTTCTGAAGCAGATTGACCCAGGCCAACATTCGCATCATGTAGCTGATCCAGAACGGTGCGATGAGGAGGGCGATCAACAGACCCTTGCGCCTGCCGGCCAGGCGGGACACGTAGTAGGCGACCGGGAAGGCGATCGCCAGGCACAGGATGCTCGCTGCGCCGACGTAGAGCACGGTGCGCATCAGGGCGGGGAAGTAGACGCCGCCGGGACCTATCCGCGACAGCACGTACGTGAACTGAGAGGGGTTCCACTGCAACGGGTTCCACACCGGGACGGCGGTGCGGAACAGCGGATCGACGCGACCGAACACGATGGCCAGGACGACGTAGAGCGGCGCGAGGAAGAACAGCAGCAGCCAGCCGATCCCCGGCACGGCCAGGGCGGCCCACAGTCGGGCGTTGGGCTCGCGCGACCGCTGAAGCACCGGTGTCAGGACCCGCCGGCGTTGAACGCGTTCCAGACGTTGTGCCATGCCGCATCATTGTCGGCGTCGAGTTCGAGCAGGCGGTACCCGCTGTCGAAGTACTCCGGCTTCACGATCGCCGACCGCAGGTTCTCGGGGATGAACTCCTCGGCGATCAGCGTATCGGCCGTCAGGGTGTTCTGCGGCGGTTGGTAGCCGATGGCGGAGAAGTTCTCCTTGGCCACGGCGGGGTCGAGCATGTGGTTGAGGAAGAGGTGCGAAAGCACCGGGTTCTTCCCACCCTTCAGGGTGACCAGCATGTCGTTGTCCACCAGACCCTTACCGTCCTGGGGGAACCAGTACTGCAGGATGTCGGTGCCTACGCCCTCGGGGAGGTAGGACTGCGCGTTGATGATGTCGCCGGACCACATCTGGCACAGCCCGATCTGCCCCGAGGGCATGTCGCTGTACATGGTGATGGTGACCTTCGGCGACGTGGCCTTCACGAGTGCGCTGAGCTGTTCGCCGACCATCTTCAGGTCATCGGCCGAGGAGGTGTTGACGTCGGTAATGCCCTGCTTGAGCAATACCATCGCCATCGCGGTGTGCCAGTCGTCGATGATCGCCGTCTTGTCCTTGTAGACGGGGTCCCACAGCGACTCGTACGGGTTCTTCAGCGCACCGATGTCAGCCGGCACTTGGTCGCTGCGCCAACCCATTCCGGTGGTGTAGATGGTGTAGGGCACGGTGAACTGCCAGCCCTGGTCGTACCAGGGGTTGGTGAACGTCGGCCACACGTTGGTGATGTTCGGAACGTAGGAGTGGTTCAGCGGGCGGAGCAGTCCGCCCGTGACCAATCTGCTCATCTCGGTGTAGTTGGCGTTGTAGATGTCGAAGTCGACTCCGCTGCGCAGCTTGGTGATCGCCTCGTCGCCGTCGTTGAACGTCGATACCTCGATCTTGCAGCCGTACTGGTCCTCGAAGGCCTTGATGGCCTGGGGGCTGAGGTAGTCGGCGTAGTTGTAGATCTTCAGGGTGGCGCCCTGTTCGGGGGCCAGGCCGTCGGCGATCGGCTGGTTGTCGCCCGCGATGTCCCATTTGACCGGGCTGTCCGGCTTCGCGATCGTCAGGGTAGGCCCCGAAGACGTCGGTTCGGACTTGGCGCATGCTGCCAGGAAGGCGCCGAGGCCGGGTGCGGCGGCGGCGAGAATCGCGGTGCGCTGGAGGAATTGGCGGCGGCTGGGTCCGGGCCTGCCGGGCATCGAGTTCTGGCCTGGCATGTGGGCCTCCCGCAGGTTCGCGTCTTGTCGGTGATAGGACTCTCGCATAGACTGAATGCTCAGTCAACCGCTAGCGATGGAGGTGCGCCGTGTCTTCGACGGTGCTGCAAAGCCAGGTGTCGGATGCGGTGGACGAACTCATCGCCGCTGAGGAGCAGACGTTCCTGCGTCGTCAACCGCGCAGCACCGAGATGATCGCCCTGGCACGTGAACACCTCGCCGGCGGCGCGACGTCCAACTGGCAGATCGCCGAGCCGCAGGCCGTCTGGATGAGTCACGGCGAGGGCTCCAAGGTGTACGACGTCGACGGTACGCAGTACGTCGACATGCACGGCGGTTACGGCGCTTCCATTGCAGGACATGCACATCCAGCGATCGTGGCCGCGGTCAGCGACCGGGTCCGGCGCGGCACGCACTTCGCCCAGCCCACCGAGGATGCGATCTGGATCGCCGGTGAACTGGCCCGTCGGTTCGACCTGCCGCTGTGGCGGTTCGCCAATTCGGGCACCGAGGCCACGATGGACGCCGTCCATCTCGCCCGCGCCCTCACCGGCCGTGACCTCATCATCAAGGTGGAGGGCTGTTATCACGGCCACCACGACTCGGTCCAGGTGTCGGTGCTCCCGGAGCCCGACGAGGTCGGCCCACGCGACCACCCCATCGGCGTGCCCGGCAATTCGGGGATCCCGGCAGCCATCCGCGACCTGGTGGTGGTCGTGCCGTTCAACGACACCGAGGCCGTGGCCAGGGCGCTGGCCGAGCACCGCGGTCGGGTGGCCGCGATGATCCTCGAGCCGATCATGATGAACGCGGGCATCATCAGGCCCGACGACGGTTACCTCGCCGCCGTCCGCGAGCTCGTCCACCGAGACGGCGCCCTGCTGATCTTCGACGAGGTCAAGACCGGTTTCACCACCGGCCCCGGTGGTGTCACCGCGATCTCCGGGGTCGTACCCGACATGGTTTGTCTGGCAAAGGCACTGGGCGGCGGGATCGCCGTCGCCGCAATCGGCGGCACCACGGAGGTGATGTCAGCGATCGCCGATGGCCGTTATGAACAGGTCGGCACCTTCAACGGCAATCCGCTGGCGATGGCCGCCACCCGCGCCACGCTGGCCGAAGTGCTCACCGACGACAACTACCGCCATCTCGACGCCCTCGCCGTCCGCATGCGTGGAGCCCTGGAGGCGGTGATCGCCGACCACGGCTTCGACTGGCACGTCGTCTCGGTTGGCGCCAAGGGATGCGTGACCTTCCGCCGCGATCCCGTCCGCGAGTTCCGCGACTTCCTCACGGTCGACGCGCGGCTCGGTCATCTGCACTGGCTCATTCAGCACAATGGCGGCGTGTTCCTGCCGCCATGGGGGAAGGTGGAGCAATGGCTGCTCTCCGTCCAGCACGACCAGTCCGATGTCGACCGGTTCACCGGCAACTTCGCGCGGCTGGCTGCGGCGGTGGCTCCTTGATCGGGGGTCGATGGTGACCGCCGCGACGGGTGGGCACATCGGGCTGCACCAGCTGGCCAAGGCCTTCGACGGCGTACCCGCCGTCACCGGTATCGACCTCGACATCCCCGCCGGCCAGTTCTACTCGCTGCTGGGGGCGTCCGGTTGCGGCAAGACGACGACACTGCGGATGATCGCCGGCTTCGAGAAGCCCGACTCCGGCCGCATCGAACTCGACGGCCGCGACGTCGTCAACGATCCACCGCACCGTCGCCCGGTGAACACCGTCTTCCAGACCTACGCGCTGTTTCCCTTCATGACCGTCGCGGAGAACGTCGCCTTCGGGCTCAGATATCAGAAGGCCACCCGCGACGAGAGCCGGCGCCGCGTCGACGAAGCCCTCGACCTCGTGCAGATGGGCACGCTGGCCAAGAGGCGTCCGGCGCAGCTGTCGGGCGGTCAGCAGCAGCGGGTCGCGCTGGCCCGGGCGCTGGTGCTACGGCCACGCGTGCTCCTCCTAGACGAGCCGCTCGGTGCGCTGGACGCCAAGCTGCGCAGGCAGTTACAGCTCGAGCTGCGCGCCGTCCAGCGCGAGGTCGGCATCACGTTCGTCTACGTCACCCACGATCAGGAGGAAGCGCTCACGATGAGCGACCAGATTGCGGTGTTGGCCGACGGCCGGGTGGAGCAGGTTGGTCCGCCGCAGGAGATCTACTCCTCGCCCGCGACCACGTTCGTCGCGGAGTTCCTGGGCGCTGCCAACATCTTCGACGCGGAGGTGGTCGAGGCCTCCGACACGGCGGCGATCTGCTCGGCGCTCGGCACCGAACTCAGCGCCGTCGTCGAGCACTCGATGCCGAGGGGTCCCGCGGCGATCGTGATTCGTCCGGAGCGGATCGCGCTGCAGGGTGCCGACGAACCGGTTCACCTGAGCCACAATGCGATCGGCGGCACCGTGAGCCAGGTGGTGTACCTCGGCTCGTATACGCAGGTGCACGTCGACGTCGGGGCCGCTTCGGCGCTGGTGGTCGAGGTCCCGAATGCCTCCGGCCCGTCGTCGGTGACCCATGCACCGGGAGCGGCCGTCACGTGTGTCTGTGCGCACGACGCGGTCCGGGTGTTGCACCGCAGTGCGTCCTCGATGGTGCCCGACCCGATCGCGGACGAGGCGCTCAGCCCTTCTTCGGCGTGAGCTTGGCCGGGGGCTTGCGCTTCTGCTTTTGGGCAGGCAGATTCAGCTCGCGTTCGCAGAACCTCATCGCGATGTCGTAGGCGACGTTGGAGTCGATCTCCGGATCCTCCAGCGCCACCTGGATCGATAGACCGTCGAGCAGGGCACCGAACTCGAGGGCGAACATCCTGGCGTCGACCTTGCCGCTCAACTCGTCGGTGGCCTCACCGGACCTGATGGCGTCGACGATCATCTGGCGCCAGCGGGCGTCGAGCTCGACCCGGCCCGCCTTCACCTCGTCGTGACGGAAGGCTTGCGCCCACAGGTCCAGCCATAGGCCCCAGGCACCGGGAATCTCGTTGTCGGCCTGCGGAATCACCGTCGACTTGATCAGCAGCGACAGCCGCTCCCGCGTCGAGGTGACCTCGGCGAGCATCTTCTCGGCCGCTTCGTAGAACGACTCCTCGGAGTGGCGGAGTGCGTCGACGAGCAGCCGGTCACGGGTGCCGAAGTAGTAGATGACGAGTGCGGAGCTGACCCCTGCGCGCTTGGCCACGTCGGCGATCCGTGTCTCGCCGAATCCGCGTTCACAGATCAGGCTTGCTGCGGCGTCGAGCATTTCGGTGCGACGGGCCTCGTTGTTCTCCGTCGCGGGTGCGGGTTCGGCCATATCGCTCCCGGTCCTCCCTCCAAGTGGCGGCACTGCTACTTGTCTGCAAGCCTAACACTCGATTAGATTGAACAGTCAGTCAGGACGACGGCCGAGCACTCGAAAGAAGGTCCCCATGGCCAATGATTACGACGCGATCGTCGTCGGCGGAGGTCACAACGGTCTGGTCTCGGCGGCCTACCTCGCCCGGTCCGGCGCCAAGACGCTGGTGCTCGAATCGCGGGCCACCCTCGGCGGTGCGGCGACCACCGAGTCACCATGGGAGGACGCGCCGCACCTGCGGGTCACCCGACTGTCCTACGTCGTGAGCCTGATGCCGCCAACCATCGTCGGCGACCTTGGCCTGGAACGCCACGGCTACAAGGTGCATCCAATGGGACCGTACTACCAGGCGTTTCCCGAGGGCGGCTCGCTCACGATCTTCGAGGATGACCCCGCGCGCACGCACGAGCAGATCGCCAAGTTCTCCAAGAAGGATGCCGACGCCTGGCCCAAGTGGAACGAATGGCTGGAGGGCATCGCCGAGGTCATGGGTCCGCTGCTGACCCAGGTGCCGCCCAACATCGGTTCGCACAAACCGTCGGATCTCATCGACCTCGCGAAGCTGGCGTGGAGCCAGAAGGGCATCACCACCCGGATGACCGCCGACGTCACCCGGCTGCTGACCATGAGCATCGCCGATCTGCTCGATGACTGGTTCGAATCAGCGCAAGTGAAGGGCGCGCTTGCGGTCAACGGCGTGATCGGAACGTGGGCCGGACCGTACGAGCCCGGCACCGCCTACGTGATGGCCCACCACTCCATCGGTGACGTCGGCGACGGTCAGCTCGGTAGCTGGGGTTATCCCGAGGGCGGGATGGGCGGGGTGTCGGAGGCCATCGCCCGCTCGGCGCGCAGCTTCGGTGCCGAGATCCGCACCAGCGCAGGGGTATCGAGCCTGACGGTGCGCGGCGGCAAGGTCGAGGGCGTGGTGCTGCAGAACGGTGAGGAGATCACCGCGCCACTGGTGGTCACCACCCTGCATCCGCGCACGGCCTTCCTCGACCAGATCCCGCGCCACGAACTGCCCGACGACTTCGTCCGCGACATCGAGCACTGGAAGACCCGCAGTGGTGTCGTGAAGATCAACCTGGCGCTCGGCGAACTGCCCAACTTCACCGCCGACCCGAGTTCGGGGATCGCCGAGCACCATACGGGCTCGGTCGAGATGGCACCCACGATGGAGTACATCGAGGCGGCGTTCCAGGACGCCCGCGTCGGCAAGCCGGCATGGGCGCCCTTCAGCGACGGCGTCATCCCGACGACTCTGGACAAGACCCTCAATCCCGATGGCACGCACATCATGTCGCTGTTCACCCAGTGGGTGCCCGCCGAGTGGGCGTACGCCCCGCACGGGCCCGAGCTGGACGCATATGCCGACCGCCTCATCGATCTCTACGATCAGGTGGCGCCGGGTTTCAAGGCCTCGATCCTGCACCGCGACATCGTCGGACCGCACGAGATGGAGCAGGAGTACGGCTTGATCGGCGGCAACATCTTCCACGGTGAACTCTCCCTGGAGCAGCTGTTCCACATGCGTCCCGCCCCCGGCTTCGCCGACTACCGCACCCCGATCGACGGGTTGTACAACGGCAGCTCGGCCACGCACGCCGGCGGCGGTGTCTGCGGCATCCCCGGCTGGCAGGCGGCGAAGGCCGCGCTGGCCGACAAGAAGCGGGCCAGCGGGCGGATCCGTGCGGCGCTCGGCCGTTGGACCTAGGCGGTTCGGTGGACGATGCACGCCGGGCGGCGGTAGGCGCGATGCTCGGCGCCACGTCGGTGGCGATCGTCGGCGCCAGCGCCCGTCCCGACAGCTTCGGCGCACGGATGGTCATCGAGGCCCAACGCAGTTCGGCCCGAATGCATCTGGTGAATCCGCGGTACGAGCGGATCGGTGAGCTGCCCTGCGTACCGTCGCTCGCCGATCTCGACGAACCGGTCGATCTGGTGCTGTTCGGCGTCCCGGACGGCGCGCTGGTCGATCAGGTGACGACGGCCGCCAAGACGGGCGCGCGCTCGGGGGTCGTGTTCGGCTCCGCCCACGGCGTGCGCGAGGAGGTGGCCGCAGTCGCGTCGGAGGCCGGTATGGCGCTCTGCGGCGCAGGATGCATGGGCTTCGTCAACAACGCGGTCGGGTTGCGCGCACTCGGCTACCTGGAATCCGATCCCGTCCGGGCGGGCGGCGTCAGCCTCGTCACCCACTCCGGATCGGCCTTCTCGACGCTGCTCCGGTCGCGTCGCGGGTTCGGCTTCCGGCTCGCCGTGTCCTCGGGCCAGGAATTGGTCACCCACACCGCGGATTACGTGGAGTACGCCCTCGACGATCCGGGTACCGAATTGCTTGCGCTGCTCTTGGAGACGCCGCGTGCGCTACCCCGGTTGCGCGGCGCGCTGCGTCGGGCCCACGAGATGGGCATCCCCGCCGTCATCCTGCCCGTCGGAGGCTCACCGGCCGGCCAGGCGATGGTCGCCGCCCACTCCGGGGCGTTGGCCGGCGGCGACGCGGCCTGGCAGGCGTTCTGCGATTCCGTTGGGGCGGTCCGGGTGCGGGATCTCGCCGAGTTCACCGACACCATCGAGGTGTTCAGCGCGGGCCGGCGCGCCGGCCCGGGGAACGGCATTGCCACCGTTCATGATTCGGGTGCGGAGCGCGCGCTGATCACCGATCTGGCCCATGACGTGGGCGTCGACTTCGCCTCGCTGTCGGGGCGGTCGGTGACGGCCATCGAGGACCTGCTCGACGACGGCCTGCTCGCCACCAATCCGCTGGACGTGTGGGGCACCGGGGCGGACACCCGGGCACTGTTCCGCGCCTGCCTGCGGGTGATGACCGAAGACCCCGCGGTGGCCGTCACCGCGCTGGCCGTGGATCTCGTGACCGAGTTCGACGACGACACCGCCTATCCGGATGCGGTGCTCGACGTCGCGGCGGAGACCAGCGCTCCCTTGGCCGTGTTGACGTCGGTGCCGGCAGCGATCGATGGTCCCACTGCGCAACGACTTCGGGACAATCGAATTCCCGTTCTCGAGGGGTTCCGAAGCGGGCTGGCGGCATTGGGGCACCTGTCCCGTTGGCCGCGGGACCTCGAGCCCGCCGAGTCTCCCGTCGACCAGGGTCGGCGACGTCGATGGCGCGCCCGACTGGCCGACGGGAATCCCGGGGTGGCGTTCGAACTCCTCGCCGACTACGGCGTGCCGGTGGCGCGGCCGACGGTGGCCCGCGACCTCGAGGAGGCCGTGGCCGCCGCCGACGCCACGGGGTATCCGGTGGTCCTGAAGACCACGGCCGTCGAGCACAAGAGCGACGTGCGTGGCGTGGTCCTCGGCCTGGCCGACGCCGACGCGGTGCGAACGGCATACCAGGACATCGCGTCTCGGTTGGGGCCGTCGGTGACGGTGCAGCCGATGGTGCCCGACGGCGTCGAGGTGTCAGTCGGCGTCGTGCGGGACGGTACGTTCGGCCCGCTGGTCGTGGTCGCCGCCGGCGGGACCCTGGTCGAGCTGCTGGCCGACCGCGTGCTGGCCTGCCCACCGGTGTCCCATGGCGGTGCCCTGCGCATGCTCGACGGCCTGCGCATCCGGCCCATGCTGGACGGCTGGCGCGGCGGCGCGGCGGTGGACGTCGATGCGCTCGCCGACGTGATCGTCGGATTCTCGCGGCTGGCGACCGAACTCGGCGATTCACTCGAGGCGGTCGAGGCCAACCCGCTGATCGTCTCGGCGTCCGGCGTGATCGCCGTCGACGCGCTGGTGATAGTGCGCAGCGGGGGCGGCCAGTAGCGGGGCGAAGGCCAACTCGGCGGGGCTGAGCTGACCCTGGTGACTCAGAAGATCGAGTAGACCTTGCGCACCGTCTCGTGGACGTCCCACGTCCCGGTCCAGCCCTTCGGGAACACCGCGACGTCGCCGGCGCCGATCTCCGAGGCCTCACCCCCGTCGGGTGTCACCGTCATCCGGCCCGCGACGAGGTAGATGACCTCGTGGGTCTGCAGCGCCCACCGGGACGGACCGGGGGCACACTGCCAGATGCCCGCCGACGACTCGCCGTCCACCCACACCTCGAGTCCGTGGGTGGCCATCGGGTCGCCGGTGGCCTCGTCGAGCGGGCCCCAGTCCTCCAGCTCGGCGTCGATGGCATCGGGCAGCAGGCTGGTGATCATCGTGAGGCCCTTTCGGGGAATGGTAGTGAAATCGGTTCGGGTGCAACGCGACTGTTGCCCTCGGCGTCGAAGCGGTCGAGGCCAAGGTCGGCCAGGTCGAGCCACTCGCAGTGACCCGTCGTGGCGAGGTCGGCCGCGACCTGCGAGACCGCGGGGCCCCACATCATGCCGTGTCCGGCAGCGCTGGCGACGACGGTGCCCTCGATTGGGCCATCGTCGGTGAGCAGCGGGCCGAGGATCGGTAGGTGGTCAGGTGTGTAGTCGATCGTCGCCGCCCACGACCTCCGGATGCCGAGACCCCTGACGGCGGGGAAGAGATGCTCCATGCGGTCGCGCGCCTTGCGGTAGTACGGCTCGTCGAAGTCGACCGCCACACCTGGTGGTTCGTCCGGATTGCTCATACCCCAGAGCACGCCACCGGCTTCACCTGGACGCCAATAGATTCCGGATGTCACGTCGAACACCATCGGCACGGCGTGGACGTCGAGACCGGCCGGTGCAGCGGTGACGACCACCTGATGGCGGGCGCCACCGGCGTGGATGGGGCCGCCCGCCACGGCGCCCACGGCGGCGAGTTTGGGGCCGCCGGTGAGCACCACCCGTTCGGTGTCGATGGGGCCGCCGGCCGTATCGACCCCCGTGACCCGGCCGCTTCGGGTGCGCAGTCCGGTGAAGGCGCAGTGCTCCCGGACGTCGACGCCATGGGCGACCAGCGCGGCGGTGTAGGCCAGCACGTTGCGCGGGGCGTCGAGGTACCCGTCTCCCGGCGCATAGGACGCGCCCATCGTCACGCCCGGCGCCAGACCGGTGTGCCGGGCGTCGAGATCGGCACTGCTCAGCCACTCCACTTCGAGGCCGAGGCTACGTTGCAGCGCGATGCGTTGTTGTGCCTGCTGCACTTCGGCTTCGGTGAACGACGGCATGAGGTAACCCTGCGCGACGAATCCGCAGTCGAGGGGGAAGCGATCGCCGCTGGCGGCGTAGAACTCCTGGGCGCGCAGACCGAGTTTGATCGCCGGCTCGGTACCGCCCTGGGCCCGCACCATGCCCGCCGCGCGGCTGCTGGCGCCGTCACCGAGGGTCGCTGATTCGAGGAGGACGACGTGTCGGACACCGGACTCGGCGAGTAGCACGGCCGTCCAGGCGCCGACCGTCCCGCCGCCGACCACCACCACGTCGGCATGGGTGGAACTAGTCATAGCACCAGACGCTGACATAGACTGAACACTCAGTCAAGAGCAAGGAGCGGGGATGTACGGATTGACGGAGGCAGATCGGCGAATCCAGGAGACCGCGCGTGGCTTCGTCGATTCGCTGATCCCCCTCGAGGTCGAAGCCGAGTTCGCCGGTGGTGTGCTGTCCAAGGAACTGACTGCCGAACACCATTCCCGAGCAATTGAATTGGGCCTCTACGGCACCAACATGCCCACCTCGGTAGGAGGCGTCGGATGCACCGCGCTACAGCAAGTGCTGGTGCAGGAACAGTGCGGGCGGGCGACCAACGGCCTGGCCTGGGCGATGGCCACTCCGCCCCAGTGGTGGGTCGACGTGGCCACCGACTACCAACGGGAACGGTGGCTGCTCCCCTCGGTCCGCGGTGAGAAGCACGAGGCCTACGCCATCACCGAGGAATTCGCGGGCTCCGACGTCTCCGCACTGGCCACCACCGCCCGTCGGGTGGGCGACGAGTACGTCGTCGACGGGGTGAAGTGGCACGTCACGTCGTACAACCTCGCCGACTACTGCTTCGTGCAGGCGGTTCTGGTCGGCGGCGAGTTCGAGGGCGAACACGTTCTCGTGGTGGTGGACCTGCCGTGGCCGGGTGTGGAAGTGGTTCGTACGCCACATTATTCGCATCACATCGCTGATGAACACCCCATCGTCGCCTTCAACGGCGTGCGGGTGCCTGCGGCGAATCTCGTCGGCGCGGAGGGCGAGGGAATGACCTTCACGCAGGACTGGTTCCGGTTCGAGCGGTTGATGGTGGCGGCTAGGTGCGTGGGGGCTGCACAACGGTTGCTCGAGGAGGTCACCGCGTTCGCCAAGCAGCGCGTCGTCGACGGCAAGCAACTCGGTGAGCATCAACTCGTGGCAGGCATGCTCGCCGACACCGCCACCGAACTCTTCGCGGCGCGCACCATGCTGTACGAGGTGGCGCGTTCGATCGATGCCGGCGCGGACCGAAAGACGTTGCACGCGCAGGCGTCAATGGCCAAGTTGTACTGCTCGGAGATGGCCGGCCGGGCCGCGGACCGCAGCGTGCAGATCTTCGGCGGTCGCGGCTACATGCGCGAGAACGTCGCCGAGCGGATGTACCGAGAGCTCCGCGTCGAGCGGATCTGGGAGGGCGCCAGCGAGATTCAGCGCCTCATCGTCGCCCGTCAGCTGATGAATCGCGGACCGGCGGCGGTACTGGAAGGCGGCGGGTGACCGCTCAGCAGGGGTCGCCGGGAGGCGTGTAGTACGGCACCCCTTCGACCGTGTAACACGGGATCTCGCCGTAGACGTACGGGGTGTCGGCCGAGGCGATCGCGACGCCCCTGGCGACGTCGCCGGCAACGTTGGTGCACCCGCCGACGGCTACGTGCCGACCGCCGGCACCCGCGCAGATGTCGGCCTGAGCCGCCGGCGCCACGGCGAACGGGAGTGCCGCCATCGCGGCGGTCGTCAATAGCGTTGCTGCCAGTTTCTTCATCGCACATTCCTTCATTTAGGCCGACTCGGCCTGATTATCTCGCCCGTTACCCCTGTCGTCGGGGGATTGGCCAAACCCGTCCGACGTGGCCTTCGGCCCGCGGAAGCCCAGCAGTCGCATCCCGTGGTAGATCACCAGCGCGGCGATCGAGCCGAGCGCGATGCCCGTGAAGGTCAACGAGCCCGTCTGCCAGGTGAAGTCGGCGATGCCGATGATCAGCGGGATGGCTGCCGTCATCTGATTCACCGGCAGGCCGAAGTCCACGTGGTTGGTCAGCCAGATGCGGACGCCGAGGATGCCGACGAGCCCGTACAACACGATCGTCGCCCCGCCCAGCACGCCGGGCGGGATGGCGGAGATGGCCGCGCCGACCTTCGGGCACATCGCGAGCACGATCGCTACGGCAGCGGCGATCCAGTACGCCGCAGTGGAGTACACGCGGGTCGCGGCCATCACGCCGATGTTCTCGGCGTACGTGGTGGTGGCCGAACCGCCGCCGAAGCCCGCGAGCGTGGTGGCAAATCCGTCCGCGGCGATGGCGCGGCCCATCACCGGGTTGGTGTCGGTGTTCGTCATCTGCCCGACCGACTTCACGTGGCCGATGTTCTCCGCCACCAGCGCGATGACCGCGGGCAGGAACAGCGGCAGCACCGCGAGATCGAACGACGGCGTCTGGAACTCGGGCAGGCCGATCCATGGCGCGGCCGCGATCGCGGAGGTGTCGACGTCGCCGATGGCGAGTGCCAGCAGGTAGCCGATGACGACCGCCAGGAAGATCGCGAGGCGACCGATGATGCCACGGAAGAACGCCAGGATCGCGACGAGCAGGACCAGGGTGACGAGGCCGACGACGGGGCCCTTGTCGAAGTTGGCCTTGGCGGCGGGCGCCAGGTTGAAGCCGATCAACGCGACGATCGCGCCCGTCACGACCGGCGGCAGGGTCGCGTCGAGCCAGCCGGTCCCGACGAAGTGCACGATGGCGCCGATGATCATCAGCAACAGGCCGACGGCCACCAGGCCGCCCAGGGCGCTGCCGGTGCCGTTCGACGCCACCGCCGCGGTGACCGGGGCGATGACCGAGAAACTAGATCCGAGATAACTGGGCAACCGGTTGCCGGTGATGATCAGGAACAGAACCGTGCCGACGCCGGAGAACAACAGCGTGGTGGCCGGTGGGAAGCCCGTCAGCACCGGCACCAGGAACGTCGCGCCGAACATCGCCACCACGTGCTGGGCGCCGATGCCGAGGGTGCGCGGCCAGCTCAGGCGTTCATCGGGCGCGACGACATTCGCGTCGGACGGCACGGGCTTCCAGCTGAGTGGGATCACGGTTCTCGACTACACACCATCGCAGGTGATCCCGCGAGCCAGGCTCTCTCCCGCCGAGCGTGAGCCCACTGCGAAGAAACGGGCGATTCTTCGCAGTGGCGTCACGTTCGGCGACGCACGGCGTAGGCCAGCGCGCCGAGCAGGACGACGCTCGCGCCGACGAGCACCGACGTCACCGGCAGCGTGAACGCCAGGACCAGACAACCGAGCAGACCCGCGATCGGAATCACCTTGGCGCCGAGGGTGAATGCCGATGCGTTGGCGATGGCGTAGTACACCAGCACCGCGAACGACGAGAAGCCGATGGCGCCCCGCAGGTCGAGCACCGCCGCGAGCACGGCGACGACGGCGCCAACGGCGATCTCCGCGCGGTGCGGCGTGGCGAACCGCGGGTGCACGGCGGCCAGCACGGTGGGCAGATGGCGGTCGCGGGCCATCGCCAGCACCGTGCGCGACACCCCGAGGATGAGCGCCAACAGCGATCCAAGTGCCGCGACTGTCGCACCGGCCCGGACGACGGGCGTCAGTCCAGGGTGACCGGCGGCGATCACGGCGTCAGCCAGCGGGGCGGTCGCGGAAGCCATTGCACTGCTGCCCAATTGCGCGAGCACGGCGACGGCAACCGCGGCGTAGACGACCAGGGTGAGCCCGAGGGCGAGGCGGATCGCCCGCGGGATCGTCCTCGCCGGATCCCGCACTTCCTCGCCAAGGGTGGCGATGCGGGCGTACCCGGCGAACGCGAAGAACGACAGCCCGGCCGCCTGCAGCACACCGAGGACGCTCGCGTCGTGCAGCGCCAGCCGCGAGAGGTCGGCGTTCCCGGACCCGACGATCACGGTGACCACGGCGGCGAGCACCGCTAGGACGAGGGCGACGATGATCCGGGTGAGCCACGCCGACTTCTGCACGCCGACGGTGTTGACCACGGTCAGGGCGACCACCGCGGCGACGGCGACCGCGTGGGCGTACTCCGGCCAGGCGTAGACACCGACCGTGAGCGCCATCGCCGCACACGACGCCGTCTTGCCGACGACGAAACTCCATCCGGCCGTGTAACCCCAGAACGGTCCGAGCCGCTCCCGCCCGTACACGTAGGTGCCGCCGGATTGCGGGTAGAGCACGGCGAGCCGGGCCGACGACGTCGCGTTGCAGTAGGCGACGACCGCGGCAACGGCCAGCCCCACCAGCAGCGCCGAACCGGCCGCCGCGGCGGCCGGTGCCAGGGCGACGAAGATGCCCGCGCCGAGCATCGACCCGAGTCCGATGGTGACGGCGTCCGCCGTGCCGAGGCTGCGCCGCAGCGCGGGTGGATCTGGCACGGCCACGCGTCAGAGCGTAGTCAGTCGGGGTACGCGGAGGTCAGCCGACTGGCCTCGGGTTTGAGGAAGACGTCGGCGAGGGTGACCGTGCGGAGTTTGCGATCGTGGATGACGTCGAGCAGTTCGTGGTAGGTGCCGGTGACCGGTGGGTGGTTGAGATGGCCGATGACGATCGACTGCGGCACGTAGTACTTCTCGGCGTTGGCGACGATGTCGCGTGGGGCCAGGATCTGGTCATCGCCCAGGTTGCCGTTCCAGAGGGTGGTCTCGGTGTAGCCGAGGTCGGTCGCCACCGACTGGACGCGATCGTCGAAGGCGCCGTACGGCGGCCGGTAGAAGGGCGCGGCGTCCACGCCGAAGGTGTCCTTGATGAACCGATCGGTGTGGCGAAGCTCGTCGGCGATCCCACTGCCGGTCAGCTTCGTCAGGTTCGGGTGGATCCAGGTGTGGTTGCCCAGCTGGATCTGGCCCGACTCCACCAGCGGCAGCAGCATCTCGCGGTTCTCGCTCCACGAGGCGTAGACGCCGGTGACGAACATGGTCAGGCGGATGCCGGTGTCCTTCGCCAGCTGGCAGTAGGCGCGCACCACCGCGCTGTCGACCCCGTCGTCGAGGGTCAGCGACATCAGGTCACCGGGCCCGGGCAGGGAGCTGAGCACGCCGCCGCCAGGCAGCAGCATCCGGGCCTGAGTCGGCGGCGGGGGCAGCAGCTGGGGCCACGCGGGCGCCGGCGGCGGTCCGACCGGTGTCGCGACGGCAAGCTCGCTCGAGGCGCCCGCGCCGCAGCCGGCGAGGGCGAGTCCAGCGGCCGACGCAACGGCGCCCAGGAGGATGGTGCGCCGTGACAGCAGTGCCCCATTGATCACTCTGGTCACATCGGGCACATGCAGCAGGGTAACTGCTCAGCGATCGATAGCGGCGGAAGCTGGGCCTTGGAGTTTGCCGTCAGGTAGCTGACCCCCCCGGCGCTACCGGTTGCGGATGACGTTGACGGCCAGGTAGCCGCCGTAACCCAGCAGCCCGGCCAACGCCAGCTTGCGCGTCTGCGGGATCGCCACCGCTAGTCCGAGCGCCGTCTCGAGACCGCCGTTGATCTTCAGGTAGCGGTCGGTGTCCGTGGGGAAGGCGGACTTGGTGATGCCCTCGAACAGCTCTGGGCGGACGAAGTGTGCGACACCCGTTCCGGCCAAGGCCAATCCGACGAACGCGGGCACTTTCGAACTACTCTCCTGCGGCACGTACCGATCCTCTCTGATTAGGCAATCTGGTAGTCGGCCAGCGGGAATTCCGAGGCCTCCTTGATGGCTGCTTCCGTCGACGACGGGCGCAACAGGGTGGGCTCGCCGGCAGGGTTGAAGTAGTACGAGTTCGCACTCCCGCAGTTGCCGGTGGTGAACAGCGAGTCGACGAGGAGTTCGGTCATCCGGTCGAGGAAGGCCGTGTTGGCCTCCTCGGTGACCTCGAACGTGGTGGCCCCGCGTCGCTTCACCTCGGAGAACAGGCGGTCCATCAACCGCATCTGATACTCCATCGTGTTGAAGAAGTTCAACCCCAGGAACGCGTACGGACTCGCCAGGCTCAGGTAGTTGGGGAAGTACGGCATCGAGACGCCCTGGTACGCCTGGAACCTGGTGTCACGCCACCACTTTCCGAGATCGCGGCCCTCGCGGCCGATGATCTCGACGGCGGGGAAGTTGGCTTCCCACAGATCGAATCCGGTGGCCAGCACCAGGGTGTCGATGACGTTCTTGGTGCCGTCGGCGGCGACGATGCCGTCGGCTTCGACGTGATCGATACCTGCATCTTGCAGGTGCACATGAGGTTTGGTGAACGCACGGTAGTAGCCGTTGGAGAACGTGGGACGCTTGCAGCCGAAGTCGTAGTCGGGCGTCAGGCGCCGGCGCAGGTCGGCATCGCGGATCACTGCGAACCGGTGAAGTTTCGACAGGTCGGACGCGGAGACGTTGAACCGGCCGCGGAAGGTCCGGTAGTGCCGGACGCCCACGGAGACCATGACCTCGTAGATCGAGTCGGTCAGCCAGCGAAGTACGCGCTGGGTCAAGGGGATTCGCGCGAACAGCCGCTTCGTTCGTTCTCCGAACCGCAGGTCGACCTTGGGCACCACCCAGATCGCGGTGCGCTGATACACCGTGAGGTCGGCGGCCCGCTTGGCGAGTTCGGGAATCAGCTGGACGGCGGTGGCGCCGGTCCCGATCACCGCGATGCGACGGCCCGCGGCGTCGTAGTCGTCCTCCCACTCCGTGGTGTGGATGACCTTGCCGGCGAACTCGGCGATGCCCGGAATGTCGGGCACCTTCGGCTGGGACAGGAAGCCCGTCGCGGTGATGAGGTAACGCGCCGTCAGGGTGTCACCACCGGCCAGGGCGACCCGCCAGAGGCTGGCGTCCTCATCCCAGCGGGCGCCGGAGACCGTGACGTTGAACCGCATGTGTCGGCGGACGTCGTACTTGTCGGCGACGTCGTCGGCGTACTGCTTGATCTCTGGTCCCGGGGTGAACAGCCGTGACCAGTTGGGGTTGGGCTCGAAGAAGTACGAATAGGTCGTGGTCGGCACGTCGACGGCGAGGCCGGGGTAGTGGTTGACGTACCAGGTGCCGCCGAGGTCGTCCTCGCGGTCCAGGATGACGAGATCGTGCAGGCCCAGTCGCTTGAGTTGGATCGCAGCGCCGATCCCCGCGAACCCGGCACCCACGATGACCGTGTCGAAGTGCTCGAAATTCATTCCCAAGACGCTACCTCAGGTCCTATTCGTCACCCCTTGAGCGATGCGGTCCGCTTGATGTCGGTCGTGGCGATGCAGACGATCGCCCGGTCGCCCTGCCCCCACGTCTCCGCCGTGGGATACAGCACGAACACACCGATCGAGTCGTCGGTGAGCGCGTCGGGGGCGTACGACGCCAGTTCGTCCGGGCACTTGTTCTGCCACACGTTGATCGCGGCTTCGCCCGGGTATTCACCGTCGGGCATGGTCAGCACGGCGTAGGCCTCACCGGCGTGCGGCTGGTTGCAATCGGTCTTGGGCACCAGTTGCACCAGTGAGCCGTCCGGGATGTCGGTGAGGCAGTCGCCCACGGCCAGGTCGGTGGCGATGACCTTGTCCTTGGTGGCGAAGAAGAAGAAGGCGACGGCGGCGATCAGGGCACCGATCAGCACGACAGCGAGCACCCCCAGACCGATGAAAAGGCCCTTGCGCGACTTCTTCGGCGGCGGACCTGGATAGGGGTAGCCGGCGGGCGGCTGGCCGTACGGCCCCTGCGGTCCGTACGGACCCTGCTGATAGGGCAGCGGGGGCGGCGGCGGGTACTGAGCACCCGGCTGCTGATACTCGGGCGGCTGATTCGGATCTCCCGACGGCCAGGTCATTCTCGGAAGATAGCAGGATCTACGACGGTAGCGACCGGAGAGCGGCCTCGACCGCGAGCGCTGGGACGTCCAGGGTCTTGGAGCCGAGGTCATGGCGGGCGCCGGTCACCTCGACCACCTCGGTGTGAGCCGAGATCAGCAGCGCCGCCGCACGCACCTCGTCGATGCTGCCGAAGGGGTCGGACGTGCCGTGGGTGAACACGGTCGGCACCGTGATCAACGGTAGGTGTTCGGTGCGGGCGCGTTCGGGCTTGCCCGGCGGATGGAGGGGATAGGAGAACAGGGTGAGCACGTCGACCGCGAGCTCGTCCGCGACGGCCACCGACGTCATCCGGCCGCCGTAGGAATGGCCGCCGGCGAGCACTGGACCGTTGGTGCGCGAGCGGGCCAGCGCGACGGCCTCGGCGACGCCCGCCTGGTCGGCGGCGGCTGATCCCGATGGCGGCCCCTTCGGCCGACGCCGCCGGTAGGGCAGGTCGTAGCGGACCGCCAGCCAGCCGTGAGCGGCCCACTGGTCGCAGATCCTGATGAGCATCGGGGATTCGCGGCTGCCGCCCGCACCGTGGGTCAGGACGACGATTCCGGTCGGGTCGCCGGCCGGTGCGTGCGCGATGCCCGCGATCGCGTCAAAGTCCATGGCTGAGCCTGAACAGCGGTGACACCGGGCCGTGGCCGTGCCCCAAAGGGTATGCAGCGCGCAGACATTCGGTCACCCACCGCTTGGCGAACGCCACCGCCTCCGGCACGTCGTAGCCGTGGGCCAGGGCGCACGCCGTCGCCGCCGCCAGGGTGTCACCCGCCCCGTGATCGTGGGCGGTGTCGATGCGCTCGGCATCGAACTCGTGGAATTCCGAGCCGTCGAACAGCAGATCGGGGCTGTGTGACGACGACCGCAGGTGCCCACCCTTCACCAATGCCCACCGCGGCCCCAGCGCGTGCAGCGCCCGCGCCGCATCCCGTTGGGTGGCCGCGTCGACGACGTCGATCCCGGTGATGAGCCGTACCTCGTCGAGGTTCGGCGTCACCAGCGTGGCGAGCGGAAACAGTTCACCGCGCAGCGCATTGAAGGCCGACGGGTGCAGAAGTGGGTCGCCGTGCATGGAGGCGCACACCGGGTCGACGATCAGGGGCGCCGCCAGCCCGGCCGCGTCGAGGTCCCGCCACGTCTGGCAAACGGCCTCGATGATGTCGGACGATGCCAGCATCCCGGTCTTGGCGGCCTGGATGCCGATGTCCTCGGCGACGGCCGTGATCTGGCCGGTGATGACGTCCAGGGGGATTTCGTGAAAACCCTTGACGCCCAACGAGTTCTGTACCGTGACGGCGACCACGGCCACGCATGCGTGCACGCCGAGCAGCGCGAACGTCCGCATGTCCGCCTGGATGCCCGCCCCGCCGCCGGAGTCACTGCCCGCGATGGTCATCACGCGCAGCGGGGTCTGCCGCGGCGGGCTGAGTGGTAGGAAATTCATGGCACCTCATCCCTACGCCGGCATTACCCGGTCAGGTTCATACGGTCGACGGCGCACTGGCCGTCCTCTCAGTGCACGTGGCGTGCGCTCCCGCGCGGACGATTTCGAACGTACCGCAGGGGGTCTTGCGGGCGACGCCGCAGGGATGGGGAATAGGAATTGCCTCGAGATGTTTTGTATAGCTAACATATGCTTTTTGGGCAGGGCCGTCCGTGCCGCCCGTATGGAACCGATGTCGATACGTGAAGTGAAGCTGATGACGACTGAGACTGACATGACGAAGCCTGGACTCGCGGGGGGCGCCGACGCCGCGCTCGCCGAGACCGCCACGCGGCGCAGGCGCATGGACCACGACCATCCGCACTACAAGTGGGTCGTCCTGTCCAACACCACCCTGGGCACGCTGCTGGCCACCATCAACGCGTCGATCGTGCTGATCTCGCTGCCGGCGATCTTCCGCGGGATCGGGCTCAACCCGCTCGCGCCCGGAAACGTCAGCTATCTCCTGTGGATGCTGATGGGATACCTGGTGGTCACCGCGGTGCTGGTGGTGCCCTTCGGGCGACTGGGCGACATGTTCGGCCGGGTCAAGATCTACAACTGGGGCTTCGTCGTCTTCACCGTCGCGGCGGTCGCGCTGTCGTTCGACCCCTTCCACCTCGGTGGCGGCGCCCTGTGGCTGATCGGCTGGCGGGTGATCCAGGGCGTCGGCGGCGCCATGCTGATGGCGTCGTCCTCGGCGATCCTCACCGATGCGTTCCCCGCCAACCAGCGCGGCATGGCGCTGGGCGTGAACATGGTTGCCGCGGTCGCCGGCTCCTTCCTGGGCCTGCTGATCGGTGGCTTCCTGTCCGAATGGCACTGGCAGGCCATCTTCTGGGTCGGCGTGCCGATCGGCATCCTCGGCACGATCTGGAGCGTTCGGTCCCTGCGTGAACTCGGCGCCCGCACGCCGGGCCGGCTGGACTGGCCGGGCACCCTCACCTTCGGCCTCGGGCTGACGGTGCTGCTCGCCGGCATCACCTACGGCATCCAGCCCTACGGTGACTCGTCGACCGGATGGACCAGTCCGTACGTGCTCGGGGCGATCGGCGTCGGCCTGCTGCTGCTGGTGGCGTTCTGCTTCATCGAACTGCACGTCGACTCACCGATGGTCGACATCCGGCTGTTCAAGTCGGCGTCCTTCGGCATGGGCAACCTCGCCGGGCTGATGTCGTCGATGGGCCGCGGCGGTCTGCAATTCATGCTGATCATCTGGCTGCAGGGCATCTGGCTTCCCCTGCACGGGTACAGCTTCGAATCCACCCCGCTGTGGGCCGGCATCTATCTGCTGCCCATCACCGTGGGCTTCCTGGTCGCCGGACCCATTGCGGGTTCACTGTCCGACCGCTTCGGGTCGCGCCCCTTCACCGTTGGCGGCATGCTGCTGATGGCGGTCACCTTCGTTGCGCTGGTGCTGATCCCGGTGAACTTCGACTACTGGCTGTTCGCCGTGCTGGTGTTCCTCAACGGCCTCGGCGGTGGCATCTTCACCGCACCCAACACCGCGTCGATCATGTCCAGCGTGCCCGCCGCTCAGCGTGGCGCGGCCTCCGGTGTGCGGGCGACGTTCTTCAACGCGGGCTCGTCGCTGTCCATCGGCGTCTTCTTCTCGCTGATGATCGTCGGGCTGGCAAACACGTTGCCATCGGCGATGAGCAGTGGCCTTCAGGCGCAGGGTGTTTCGGCCTCCGTCGCCAACGACGTGTCGAACCTGCCGCCGGTCGGCAGCCTGTTCGCGGCCTTCCTGGGCTACAACCCGATGGGTGAGCTCCTCGAACCGTCGGGTGCCCTGACACAACCGGGGGTCAACGCCGACGTGCTGACGGGCAAGACGTTCTTCCCGCAGTTGATCACCGAGCCGTTCCACTCCGGCCTGACGGTGGTGTTCATCGCCGCCGCGGTGATGATGCTGCTCGGCGCGGCCGCCTCGCTGTTCAACCCGGGCCGCTACGGCACCGACGACTAGCCACCCGCCCCCCTCCGCGACCGTGCGTGTCTGCGGGCGACACGCCGATCCGAAATCGGAGTTCACGCACGCTCGCCCGGAGGGGGAGGGGCGGGTCGGGTGTAGGTCAGACGAGGTCGATCATCACCGGCGCGTGATCGCTCGGCGCCGGGGTGCCCTTCTTGCCGGGCTTGCGTTCCTCGCGCACGATCTCGGCGTGCGCGACACGGGACGCCAGGGCGGGTGAGCCGAGGATGAAGTCGATGCGCATGCCCTGGCGCTTGGGGAATCTGAGCTGGGTGTAGTCCCAGTACGTGAAGACGCCCGGCCCGGGGGTGAACGGCCGCACCACGTCGGCGAATCCCGCGTCGACCATCGCGTGGAACGCCGCCCGCTCGGGTTCGGTGACGTGGGTGCTGCCCTTGAAGGCCTCGACGTCCCAGACGTCGTCGTCGGTGGGGGCGATGTTCCAGTCCCCGACGAGTGCGATCGGCGATTCGGGTTCCCCGGTCAGCCATGCGGCCGCGGTGTTGCGAAGGGCGGCAAGCCATTCCAGCTTGTACGCGTAGTGCGGATCCTCGACCGTGCGACCGTTGGGGACGTACAGGCTCCACACCCGCACCCCGCCGCAGGTCGCGCCGATCGCCCTGGCCTCATCCGCCTCGTTCCACACGGGCTGACCCTCGAAGCCCAGCTGGACGTCGTCGAGGCCGACGCGGGACGCGATCGCCACGCCGTTCCACTGGTTGTGCCCGACGTGCGCGACCTCGTAGCCGAGCGCCGCGAACGGCATGGTCGGGAACTGCGCGTCGGTGCACTTGGTCTCCTGCATCGCCAGCACGTCGACGTCCCCGCGTTCCAGCCAGCTGGTCACGCGATCGATGCGGGAGCGGATCGAGTTGACGTTCCAGGTGGCCAGTCGCACGCGGCTACCCTAGCGACACGTAGCGCGAGCGGTGGTGCTCGGTGAAGCCCATCGACTCGTACAGCCGGATGGCGGCCGTGTTGTCGGCCAACACCTGCACGTAGGCCCGGGTCGCGCCGCGATCGATCCCCCACGCCAGCAGCGCCTCGCACACCAGGCGCGCCAGACCGCGGCGGCGGGCCTCCTCCGCGACGTGCACGGCCGACAGCCCCGCCCAGCGCGTCCCGTCAGGAGCCACCGTGACCGCGGCCCGGCCGACCGCGGTGCCGGCGACCCGCGCGAAGACCACCTCGCCGTCGACGACCGCGGTCAGCACGTCGACGGGCACTCGACGTGGATGCACGTCCAGCCACTCGTCGTCCGGCTGCGGGGCGAACGTCACCTCCGATGGCACGACGCCGGCCGTGAGTCGTGTTGCCATTACCACGTTTTCGCCGTCGGTTGGCTGGTCGGGAGGCAGGCGGTAGAGCCGGTCGGGCACGGCGAGCAACGGCGTCGCGCCTCGGGCGGCGTACCAGTCGGCGATGTCCCCGGCGTGTTCACCGGGCGTGGGTAGCAGCGGCACTGCGGAGTTCGCCCGTCGCGTGCTGCCGTGGCCGAAGCGCAGCAGCCAGCCGCCGATCCACTCGCGCTCGACCCCCGGCCAGCCCAGTGCCGCGGCGTGCTCGAGGTTGCGGATGTCACGGTTGCGGACGGGCGCGGCAGACAGTGGCCGGACCGAGATGACGTCGGCCGCGGAGATGGTGACGACGTCACCGGCCTTGTCCCGCACCCGCAGGGTGGCGCCGTCCTCGACGAGGTGCCCCACCACGTCGGTCAGCGGGGGCACCGAACCCACGGGCAGCCGATACCGCAGGCTGACCCTGGTACCGACCGGCGGCAGCGCGGGCATCAGTGCCCGAACGGGTCGGGGTCCTCACCGGGAGTCCAGCTGAGCCCCGGCACACCCCATCCGTTGGCCTTGACGGTCCGCTTGGCCGCGCGGGCGTGCCTGCCAATCAACTTGTCGACGTATAGGAAACCGTCGAGGTGGCCCGTCTCGTGCTGCAGCATGCGAGCAAACAGCCCCGAGCCCTCCAACGTGATGGGCGTGCCGTCGGCGTCGAGCCCCGTGACGCGCGCCCAGCTCGCACGCCCGGTCGGGAACGACTCCCCGGGAACCGACAGGCAGCCCTCGTCGTCGTTGTCGGGGTCGGGCATCGTCTCGGGCACCTCGGAGGTCTCCAGCACCGGGTTGACGATGACTCCGCGCCTGCGGGTGGCGCGGCCGCGCTCGTCGGCGCAGTCGTAGACGAACACGCGCTTGGATATCCCGATCTGGTTGGCGGCCAACCCGACACCGTTCGCGACGTCCATCGTCTCGAACAGATCCGCGATGAGATCGGCGAGGTCCTCGGGCAGGGAACCGTCGTCGCCGACGGGGATCGGACTGGTCGCGGTGTGCAGGACGGGATCTCCCACGATGCGGATGGGTACGACGGCCATGATCGGCAAGCTTAAGTCAGCCGACTCGCGGGCAAGGCTCACGGCTCAACTCCGTCCGCCGTGGTTCAATGTTGCCCGACACCACCGGAATGTCACGAGTGCGGGGAAGGGTCCAGAGAGCAAATGGACGGCGCCATTGCGCGGACCGAAAAGTCCGGGGACGACGCGGCTCTCGCGGACGGTCTCACCCGCCGCGAACACGACATCCTGGCCTTCGAGCGGCAGTGGTGGAAGTACGCGGGTTCCAAGGAAGATGCGATCAAGGAACTGTTCTCGATGTCCGCGACGCGGTATTACCAGGTGCTCAACGCCTTGGTCGACCGCCCGGAAGCGCTCGCAGCCGATCCCATGCTGGTCAAGCGTCTGCGAAGGCTGCGGGCCAGCAGGCAGAAGGCGCGGGCGGCCCGCCGCTTCGGCTTCGACGTGACGTGATCGGTACCTGAGCCTTTTCGCCGACGGACCGCGGCTCGATACAGTGAGTGCGATGAATCAACGAGACTCCTCCGGGTTGCCGCTGCGGGCCATGGTCATGGTGCTGTTGTTCCTGGGCGTGGTCTTTCTGTTGGTCGGCTTCCAGGCAATCGGCTCCGGTGACGACGACGACGCCGGCGCATCGGCCAGCACCACCGCCAGCACGACGGCCGCAACGTCGGCGCCGGTCACCTCCGAACCGGCGGCGGCTAGGCCGGACGTGCGGGTGTTCAACGTGTCCGAAGTCGCTGGCCTCGCCGATCAGACCGCCACCCAGCTGCGGGATGCGGAGTGGAACGTCACCGAGACCGGGAACCTCACCCTCGAGGGCGTCACTGCGACCACCGTCTACTTCGGCGAGGCACCGGGCGAGCGGGAGGCGGCCGACGAGATCGGCGCGCTCCTGCAAGCGCCCGTGGAACCCAGGACTCCCGCAGTCGCCGAGCAGCCGCCCGGCGTCATCGTGGCGGTCACCGGTTAGGCTCTCCGACATGCCGATCTCTGCCCCGATTCGCCTCCTCGCCGCTGCGGCACTCATCATCCCGATCGCGGCCGCCTGTTCCCCGAATGAGCCGGTCGCCACGCAACCCGGCACCACCCCTCCGGTGTGGACCGGCTCGCCGGCGCCGTCCGCCGCCGGACAGGAGGGCGAGGCCGCCGAACCCGCCGCCGCGACCGGTGAGACGCTGGTCGCAGACCTGCAGACCGCCGACGGCACGTCGGTGGCGACCGCCGAGATCGTGTTCTCGGGCAACTTCGCCACCGTCACCGTCAAGACCACTGCGGCCGGACAGCTGACGCCGGGCTTCCACGGGATGCACATCCACTCGGTGGGCAAGTGCGAGCCCAGCTCCGTTGCCCCGACCGGTGGTGCCCCCGGGGACTTCAACTCCGCGGGCGGGCACTTCCAGGCCGGCGGCAAGACCGGACACCCGGCCAGTGGCGACCTGGCGTCGTTGCAGGTGCGCAGCGATGGCTCGGCGGAGGTGGTGACCACCACCGACGCCTTCACCGCTGCGGATCTGGAGGCGGGCACCAAGACGGCCATCATCATCCACGAGAAGGCCGACAACTTCACCAACATCCCGCCGGAGCGCTACCAGCAGGTCAACGGCACGCCAGGTCCCGACGAGATGACGATGGCCACCGGCGACGCCGGTAAGCGGGTGGCGTGCGGTGTCATCTCTCCCGAGTGAGGCGACGGTCGGGTCCCGGCCACAGCGGATCGACTTCGCCGGATCGGTGCGCCCGACGATCGGCGTCGAGTGGGAGTTCGCCCTCGTCGACACCGAGACCCGGGAGCTGAGCAACGAGGCCGCCGCGGTGATCGCCGAGATCGGCGAGAGTCCGCACGTGCACAAGGAATTGCTGCGCAACACCGTCGAGATCGTGACGGGCATCTGCGACAACGCGAGCGAGGCGATGGACGACCTGCGGTCGACCCTGGCGCCGGCGCGCAAGATCGTGCGCGACCGCGGAATGGAATTGTTCTGTGCGGGCACCCACCCGTTCGCCAAGTGGTCGGCCGAGCAGTTGACCGACGCGCCGCGCTACGCCGAGTTGATCAAGCGCACCCAGTGGTGGGGCAGGCAGATGCTGATCTGGGGTGTGCACGTGCACGTCGGGGTGTCCTCGGCGCACAAGGTCATGCCGATCATCACCTCGCTGCTCAACCACTACCCACACCTGTTGGCACTGTCGGCGTCGTCGCCCTACTGGGACGGCGGCGACACCGGGTACGCCAGCAACCGCGCGATGATGTTCCAGCAGCTGCCGACGGCAGGTCTGCCCTTCCACTTCCAGGAGTGGTCGCAGTTCGAGCAGTTCGTGCACGATCAGAAGAAGACCGGGATCATCGATCACATGAACGAGATCCGTTGGGATATAAGGCCTTCGCCGCATCTCGGGACCATCGAGGTGCGCATCTTGGACGGTATCTCCAACATCGCCGAACTCGGCGCCCTGGTGGCCCTGACGCACTGCCTCATCGTCGATCTGGACCGTCGCCTCGACGCGGGTGAACACCTGCCGACGATGCCGCCGTGGCACGTGCAGGAGAACAAGTGGCGCGCCGCGCGCTACGGCCTGGACGCGGTGATCATCCTCGACGAGGACAGCAACGAACGGCTCGTCACCGAGGACCTCGACGATCTGCTGAACCGACTGGAACCCGTCGCGAAGTCGTTGGGCTGTGCCGATGAGCTCTCGCAGGTGTCGGAGATCTACCGCGTCGGTGCGTCGTATCAGCGTCAGCGCCGCGTCGCCGAGGCCACCGACGGGGATCTGCGGGCCGTCGTCGACATGTTGATCGCCGAGCTGGTGCTCTAGCCATGACCATCAGGCCGATGTTCCCGCTGGAGTCCGTGCGGCTGCCCGGCGAGGACCTTCCGCTGCGCATCTTCGAGCCGCGTTACTCCGCGTTGGTACGCCAATGCCTGGACGACGCAAGGGAGTTCGGCGTCGTACTGATCGCCGCCGGCCGCGAGGTCGGAGGTGACGACGTGCGATGTGATGTGGGCTCGATGGCGCACATCGTCGACTTCCAGGATCTAGGTGAGGGCCGTTTCGTGCTCGACTGCGAGATGCGGGAGCGCATTCGGGTGACGTCGTGGCTCGACGACGATCCTTACCCTCAGGCGGAGGTAGAACCGTGGCCGGACGAGCCGGGGCCGAACGTGACCGGTGACGACATCGGGGTCGTCGAGGACCGGCTGATGGAGCTGTTCGAACGCATCGCGTCGGCCCGAGAGGCGATGTTGCCGCCCCGGCAGGAACTGCTCGGGGAGCCGGAGCCCGGTGACGACGCGGGAAAGCGGTTGTACGCGTTGGCGTCCCGGGTGCCCATGGGGCAGGCCGACCGATACTCGGTGCTCGAGGCGCCGTCGGCGGCCAAGCGGCTCGACGTACTGCGCGACGCCGTGGAGACCGTAGCCGCGATGGTCGAATTCCAGCTCACCGACGAAGGTCCCGCGGACTAGCGGCCGCTTACTCCCGGTCGTCGCTCTGGTCTGGCATCTCGTCGTTGATCAGAAGGTCTTCGCGGAAACTGCGTTCGCGGTAGGCGAGCTGGCCCACCCGGTTGGCCACCACCGGTGCCGTGATGACGGCGAAGAGCCCGGCCAGGATCAACATTCCGACGTCCGGATGTCCGCGCAAGCGGATCGCCGCACCCGCGAGCACCAGCAGCAGCCCGAGCACCTGTGGCTTGGAGGCGGCGTGCATGCGCGACAGGCTGTCCGGGAACCGCAACACGCCGAGGGCGGCCGTCAACGCCAGCGCCGAACCGGCCAACACCAGGACCGCGGCCAGGACGTCGAGGACGCCGCCCGCGGTCATCGCGATCCCCCGTCGGCCTGATCGGTGTCCCGCACCCGGAAGCCGTCGTCATCGCGCACCCGGCTGCGGTCGTCGTCGCGGACGCGGAAGCGCGCGACGCTGACCGAGCCGACGAAGCTGATCAGGGCAAGCGCCGTAAGGCTGTAGGTCACCGTCGTGTCCAGGCTGAACGCGGCCCACGTGCCGATGGCGCACATCATCACCGCAACGAAGGTGTCGAGCGCGACCAGCCGGTCCAGAGTCCCGGGGCCCGCCAGCATCCGAAACACGGTGATGCTCGCGGCGGCGGTCAGCATTACCGCCGCAACGATCCAGACGGTGTTCATGCGCGATCCCGCTCCGCTTCTCGCTTGTCGTTCATGCGCGATCCCGCTTCGCTTCTCGCTTGTCGTTCATGCGCGATCCCGCTTCGCTTCTCGCTTGTCGTTCATGCGCGATCCCGCTTCGCTTCTTCGGCCGTCTGGTCGGGCGATGGACGCCAGTCGGCGTCCCGCTCGAACGACGCGACCATGAGGCGCTCCACTTCGGCCACCTGCCGGTAGAACCGCTGCACCGATTGCTCGGTGCCCGCGTCGATGACGTGGACGTAGATCATCCGACGGGTCTGGTCGATCTCCAGCACGATCCCTCCCGGGATGAGGGTGAGGACGCTGGCCGTCAATGCCAGCACCAGGTCGGACTTGATGGCCAACTGGACGCGCAACACGGCGTTCTCCGGTGGCGGGCCGGGCTTGATCGCGAGCCAGGCGATTTGGAACGAGGACTGCACCAGGTAGTAGGCGACGAGCAAGATCAACCGCGCCAGCGAGAGCGGATGCAGCCTGCCCTCGATCGGTACCGCTGGCAGCGGGAGCAACACCGTGATCACCAGGGCAACGGCCAGGCCGCTGACGACGTTCGCCGCGGAGACGTTGCCCCACAACAGCATCCACACCAACGTCAGCCAGCACAGCACCCAGATCCGCATCAGCGATGGCCTCGTCATGGCGCCAGCACCGCCGAGATGTACTGCCCCCGGTCGAGGACCTCGGCGGCCGCCCGCTCGCTGAACGCGAAGATCGGTCCGGCGAAGACGGTGAGCGCCAGGCCCACCGCGATGAGTGCACCGGTGGGGATCAACATGCCCACCGGCATCTGGCCGACGTCGCCGCGGTCGGCGTAATCACCGTCGTCGCCCGAGTCATCGACCAGCGCCGAGGGGACGCGGTCGGCCAGCGCTCCCTCGGGGGCGTCGGCCCTGGCGCGCCAGAACGCCTTCGTCCACACCCTGGCCATCACGTACAGCGTCAGCAGGCTCGTCACGACGCTGCCCCCCACCAGCATCCACGCCAGCACCGAGGCGTCCTGCGCGCCCGCCTCCAACAGTGCGACCTTGCCGATGAATCCCGAGAACGGCGGTATGCCACCGAGGTTGAGCGCGGGCACGATGAACACCAGGGCCAGCAGTGGGCTGGCGGCGGCCAGCCCGCCGAGGCGCTGCAGTGTCGACGCGCCCGCCTGCCGCTCGATCAGACCGACGACGAGGAACAGCGTCGTCTGCACGACGATGTGGTGGGCGACGTAGAAGATCGCGCCCGACATGCCGAGCTCGCTGCCCAGGGCGATGCCGAACACCATGAAGCCGATGTGGCTGACCAAGGTGAAGGACAGCAGCCGCTTGATGTCGCTCTGCGCGATCGCGCCGAAGACGCCGACGAGCATCGTCACCAGCGCCGCCACCAACAGCACGTTGTCCAGCGCGCCGCCGGGGAACAGGAGCGAGTGCGCCCGAATGATCGCGTAGACGCCGACCTTGGTCAACAGGCCGGCGAAGACGGCGGTAACGGGCGCGGGCGCGGTGGGGTAGGAGTCGGGCAGCCAGGTGGACAGCGGGAACACCGCCGCCTTGATGCCGAACGCGACCATCAGCATCGCGAACATGGCGCCACGGGTGCCCGACGGGACGTCGTCGAGCCGCACCGAGAGCTCGGCCAAGTTCAACGTGCCCGTCGCCGCATAGATCATGGCCAGGCCGATCAGGAAGATCAGCGACGACACCATCGACACCATCACGTAGGCGATGCCGGCCCGGACCCGGTCGGTGCTGGCGCCGATGGTGAGCAGCACGAAGCTGGCCGACAGCAGCACCTCGAAACCGACGAAGAGGTTGAAGAGATCGCCGGCCAGGAACGCGGTGCAGACACCCGCGCACAGCACCAGGTAGGTCGGCAGGAAGATCGACACCGGCTGGCGTTCGTCACCGTCGCGGATGCCCTGCCCGATGGCGTAGAACGCCACGGCCAGGAGCACGATCGCCGATACCAGCAGCATCAGCGACGAGAGCCGGTCGACCACCAGGGTGATGCCCAGCGGGCCCATCCCCGGCACCGATTGGCCCCACCCGCCGACCTGCACGGCGATCGTGCCTTCCCGGTCGGCCAGGTACACCAGCGCCGCGCAGACCGCGACCACCGCCGTGAGGGCGAGCACGGCGATCGCACGCTGCAGCCGCGGCCTACGCCCGGCGAACAACGTCGCCGCGGCGGCCAAGGTGGGGATCAATACGGGAAGCGGGGTCAAGACGGCTGAAGTGTTCACCGCGAGCCCTCGTGTCCCGGCAGCGCGTCCAGTTCGTCGGGCTCGTCGGTGTCGCGGTGGGCGTCGTGCGTCATGAGGTCCTCGTCGATGGCGACCGCCGACCTGTCCGACAGCTCCGAGACGCGGGTGTCCTCCGGATCGTTGGCGATGTCCTCCGCCCTGGACAACCGGTACGAGCGGTAGGTCAGCGCCAGCACGAAGGCCGCGATGCCCATCGTGATGACGATGGCGGTGAGGACCATGCCCTGCGCCAACGGATCGGCAGTGGCGGTCTGACCGTCGGAGGTTCGACCGCGGATGGGCGGATTGCCTGCAGGCCCACCGACGGTCAGGATCAAGACGTTGACGCCGTTGCCGACCAGCAACAGCCCCAACAACATTCGGGTGAGATTGCGTTCCAGCAGCAGGTACACCCCGGTGCTGATCAGGACGCCGACCAGGACGAGCGGCACGACGTAGGCGGTCATCGTCGGGCCGCCTGAGTCTGCTGGGCCATCTCGACGTCGACGCGGGCACCGAGGCTACGCAGCACGTCGAGCACCAGGCCGACGACGATGAGGTAGACGCCCAGGTCGAAGAACAGTGCGGTGACCAACTTGATGTGACCCAGCACGGGAACGTCGAACTCGAACACCGCCGAGGACAGCACCGGTGCGCCCAGCACCAGCGACGTGACGGCGGTGCCCGCCGACAGCACCAGGCCTGCGCCCAGCAGCTTGCCCGCATCGACGGGAAGTGCCTCGCCCAGCTCGAAGCGGCCACCGGCCAGATAGCGCAGGACCAGGGCGAGTCCGGCGGTCAGCCCGCCGGCGAAGCCGCCGCCGGGCGTGTTGTGGCCGGCGAAGAAGAAGTAGAAGGACAGCACCATGATGAGCGGGAAGATGATTCGCGTCGCCACCTCGAGGACCAGCGACCGGTACCGCGGATCGCGGAGTTCACTGCCGCGCAGCCACGTGACGTCGCCGACGGCCGGGCTGGTCGGGAGCACGGGGATGCGACCGATATCGGGTTGGCCGGCGTCTGCGACGCGAGGTGCCGCACCGAATCGCCTGTTGCGGAACACCATCGACGCCACCCCGGTGGCTGCCACCAGGAGCACGGAGATCTCCCCCATGGTGTCCCACGCGCGGATGTCGACCAGCAGTACGTTGACCGTGTTGGCGCCCTGGCCGCGGTAGTACGCGGCGTCGGGCAACAGCTCGGCGATCGGGGTGGTGGTCCTGGCGGCCATCGCGAACACCGCGAGCGCGGTGACGCTGGTGCCGACCGCCGCGGACAGGGCGATACGGGGCAATCGATGACGGTTGATGTTGGTCTGATCCGCCTCCGCGGGCAAGGTACGCAGCACCAGGACGAAGATCACCAACGTCAGGGTCTCCACCAGGAACTGGGTGAGGGCGAGATCGGGTGCGCCATGGAAGACGAAGAACGCCCCGCAGCCGTACCCCGTGACGCCGACGAGCAGCACGGCGGCGAGCCGGTTGCGAAACACCGTCGCACTCAGCGCCGCGGCCACGATGATGAGGCCGACCACCGCCTGCAGCGGTGAATCCCACAGCGCGAGCTCCGGACGATCCCGGGCCCCGAGGACCAACATCGCGGTGGGCAGCAGCACCAGCGTCGAGAGGATCACGGCCTGGGTGGCGGGGATCGACCCGCGCTGGGTCAGCCCGGTGAGCCGGACCGCGAACACGTCGGTGCCTCGGACCACCGCGTCGTAGATCCGGTCGGCATTGCCCAGCGGCAGATAGCCGACCCGGGCGCGACGCAGCCGGGTGCGGGCGACGAAGGCGACGGTACCCACGGTGAGCACCAGGACCGACAGCAGCAGCGGGAGGTTGACGCCGTGCCACAGCGCGAGGTGATAGTCGGCCCCGCCGGGCACGGTGTCGGCGTACTCGTCGAGGGCGTGGTCCAGCCCGGCGGGCCACATGCCGAACACCAGCCCGGCCGCCGCCAGGATCGCCGGAGCCACCAGGAATAGTGTTGGGGGCCTGTGCATCTCGGTGACCCGGATACTGGGTTCTGGCCTGCCCTTGCGGGCGAAGGCGCCGTAGACGAAGCGCAGGCTGTAGATCGTGGTGAACACCGAGCCGACCGCCACCCCGCCCAGGACATAGGGCGCCGCCGCGCCCAGCGATGCGCTCTCCGCCAGCGTGGTGAGGTCGGCCTCCTTCGCGACGAAGCCGAGGAACGGGGGTAGCGCCGCCATGCTGGCGGTCGCGCCGACGGCGACGATCAGCAGCGGACGATGGCGGTCGCCGAGCCAGGCGAGACGTCGGATGTCGCGGGTCCCGGTGGCGTGGTCGATGACGCCGACGACCATGAACAGGGCCGCCTTGAACATGGCATGCGCGCACAGCATCGCCAGGCCGGCGAGCATGAGGTTGCCGCCGCCCGTGCCGACCATCAACGTGATGAGCCCGAGCTGGCTGACGGTGCCGAACGCCAGGATTAGTTTCAGGTCGTACTCCCGCACCGCGCGCCACCCGGCCAGGAGCATCGTGAGCAGGCCCAGCGTGACGATGATCGGCCGCCACCCCGGCGAGTCGGCGAAGCCCGGGGTCAGGCGGGCCACCAGGTACACCCCGGCCTTCACCATTGCCGCGGCGTGCAGGTACGCGCTGACGGGTGTCGGGGCGGCCATCGCGCCGGGCAGCCAGAAGTGCATGGGCACGATCGCCGACTTGGACAGCGCCCCCACGAGCACGAGGATCAGCGCGACAGCGGCGGCGGTGCCACCGGGAGGTGACGCGACCAGCTCGGACAGCCGGTACGTGCCGGACACCTCGCCCAGGATGACGATGCCAACCAGCATCGCCAGGCCGCCCGCGGTGGTGACCAGCAGCGCCTGGGTGGCCGCGCGCCGGCTGGTCGCGCGTTCGGCGTAGTGGCCCACCAGCAGGAACGACAGCACCGTCGTCAGCTCCCAGAACAGGTAGAGCACCAGCATGTTGTCGCTGATGACCAGCCCGAACATGGCGCCGGAGAACGCGACGAGTTCGGCGGCGAAGCTGGGGAGCCTGCGCTCGGTGTGACCGTCGTGGTGGTGGAAGTACTCGGCGCAGTAGAAGAGGACCAGCGCGCCGATGGCGAGCACCAGCACGCTCATGATCGCGGCCAGCGCGTCGAAGCGGAACGTGATGTCCATCGACAGCTCGGGCACCCAGTCGACGTGGACAGTCTGCTCGCTGCGCCCCGGCCAGTTCAGCGCGACCCACGGCAGCGACCCGAGCGGCACCAGTGCGAGCGCGTAGAAGGCTTGCCGTCCGAACCGCCGCACGAGGACGGGCGCCACGAGGGCGGCCGCCGCGTGGGCGTACAGGATGGCGAGCATGGCACTCCGGTCAACTCGGGGTGTCAGCCTGCGATGAGCGCTTGCTCGAAGGACATCAGGCCGAGCGGGCTGTATCGCGCATCAGTTTACGTGGGCGTTGCTCTCGCTCCCCTCGGCGTCGTATGCAAGGCGGGCTGACGGCCGTCCTACGCCGATCGGGTAATTGTCCAACGTTCGCCCGACTTGGTGATCATGCTTAGGACAGTGGGGGCACCGCAGTGGGGATGAGGCAACATCATGACCGTCGACGAAGACAAGCTGAACGAGTTCATCGGCAAGGCGGTGGGTGATCTCGGGGCGGCCATCAGCGCGACCCTGATCCTCGTCGGCGATCGACTGGGGTTGTACCGCGAACTGGCACGGGGCGCGCTGACCCCGGCCGAACTGGCGGAGCGCACCGACACCGATGAGCGCTACATCCGAGAATGGCTCGGCAACCAGGGCGCAGGCGGATACGTGGAGTTCGATGCCTCGTCGGGAAAATGGTCGATGAGCCCCGAGCAGGCGTTGTGCCTGACCGACACGAACGGCCCGGTCGACATGCCCGGCGCGTACAACATCGTCGAAGCGACGTTTCACGCACTCGGGCACACGCTCGAGAACTTCAAGTCCGGCAACGGCATGGAGTGGGGCGAGCACCATCCGTGCCTGTTCGAGGGCACCGAGCGGTTCTTCCGCGCCGGCTACAACGCCAGTCTCATCGGATCGTGGCTACCAGCGCTGGACGGCGTCGTCGAGAAGCTGACGAAGGGCGCGAAGGTGGCCGACGTGGGCTGCGGTCACGGCGCGAGCACCATCCTGATGGCGAAGACCTACCCGGAATCGGAGTTCATCGGGTACGACTACCACGCGGACTCGATTCGGGTGGCCGGCGAGAAGGCCGCAGCGGCGGGTACGGCCAACGCACGGTTCGAGCTCGCCGACGCGACCGCCTACGAGGGCAGCGGGTTCGACCTGATCGCGTTCTTCGACTGCCTGCACGACATGGGCGATCCGACCAGTGTGTCGCGGCACGCGCGCCAAGCGATCAAGGACGACGGCACGGCGATGATCGTGGAGCCCTTCGCGAACGATCAGATGCAGGACAACCTGAACACGGTGGGACGGGTCATGTACGGCGCGTCCGCGCAGATCTGCGTCCCGGTGTCGCTCGCCCGCAACGGGCCCGCCCTCGGCGCGCAGGCGGGTGAGGCGCGACTTCGCGACGTCGTCGTCGACGGAGGCGGCTTCACCCGGTTCCGCAGAGCCACCGAGACGCCGTTCAACCTCGTGCTCGAAGCCCGTCCCTGAGTCTGCGCGATGGGGAAACGGTTGAATGGCGGCACGCGCCCGCGCCACCGGGGTGGACGCGCTGATGTCCTCGCTGACGCGGTTGGCCGAGCTCGCCGAACGGGGTTGACTGTCAGCGCTTGTCGGCGAACGCCCGGAGTGAATCCACCTGCGCCGGATCGAGCGAGGGGCGGACGGTAGCCCTGGCCTTCTCCACGTCGGCGGCGGTGACATCGGCCGTGTCGATCGAGCGTCGCATCGCCGTCAGTGCCGACTCCCGCAGCAGCGCAACGCAATCAGCGGCACTGTAACCGTCGAGCTGATCGGCGAGCTCGTCGAGGTTCACATCCGCACTCAGCGGGATGGACTTACCGGAGGTGCGCAGGATGTCGCGCCGCGCGTCGGCGTTCGGGGGTTCGACGAACACGAGCTTCTCCAACCGGCCGGGACGCAGCAGCGCGGGGTCGATCAGATCGGGTCGGTTGGTGGCTCCGAGGACGACGACGTCGCGCAGGGGGTTGATGCCGTCGAGCTCGGTGAGCAGGGCCGCCACCACGCGGTCGGTGACCCCTGAGTCGGAACTCTGCCCGCGGCGCGGGGCCAAGGCGTCGATCTCGTCGAGGAACACCAGCGAGGGAGCAGAATCCCTTGCGCGACGGAATAATTCGCGAACGGCCTTCTCCGACGCGCCGACCCACTTGTCCATCAGCTCGGCACCCTTGACCGCGTGCACCGAGAGCCTGCCGCTGCTGGCCAGCGCCCGCACGACGAACGTCTTGCCACACCCCGGTGGTCCGTACAGCAGCACGCCGCGGGGTGGCTCGACGCCCAGCCGTTCGAAGGTGTCCGGATGCCGCAATGGCCAGAGCACCGCTTCGGTGAGGGCCTGCTTGGTCTCGACCATGTCGCCGACGTCGTCGAGGGTCACCGACCCTACGGCGACCTCCTCGGTGGCCGACCGCGACAACGGCCGGATCACCGACAGGGCGCCGGTCAGGTCGTCCTGGATCAGCGCGGGTGACTGCCCGTCCGTGCTGGCGCGGGCGGCGGCCCGCAGGGCGGCCTCCCGAACCACGGCGGCCAGGTCGGCCACGACGAAACCCGGTGTGCGCTCGCCGATCTCGTCGAGCATCAGATCCTTGGCGGGCACCCCGCGCAGGAGCACCTCCAGGAGCGCGCGCCTGGTCGCACCGTCGGGCAGGCTCAGTCCCAGCTCACGGTCGCACAGATCGGGCGCCCGCAGTCTGGGGTCCACCGCGTCCGGTATCGCGGACGTCGCGATCAGGGCCACGCCCGGGGTGGCCACCGCGGCCCGCAGTTCGCTGAGGATCAGCGTTGCGACGGGTTCCGCGATCGAGGGCAGCAGGGCGTCGACGTCGGTGACGAGCAGGACACCGCCGCCATCGGTGACGGCCGCGACCGCCGACGACACGCTCTGCAGCCGGTCCTCGGCACGCATGGCCCCGACGTCCGGCCCGTCGAGTTCGACGAGACGACGCTTGGCGCACACCGCCCGCACCAGCGTGGCCTTCCCGACCCCCGCCGGCCCCGACACCAGGACGCCGAGATTGGGCTTGGCGCCGAGGGTTTCGAGGAGTTGAGGTTCGTCCAGGGCGAGCTTGAGCCATTCGGCCAGGCGGCCCGCCTGGGTGTGGGCGCCCCTGAGGTCGTCGATCGACACCGCCACGACGGCGGGTTCCTGGCCGCCCGTGGAAGGGGGCGCCGTGACGGTGTGGGTGGCGCCAGCGGGTTCGGCCGCGAACGCGGTGCCATCACCCCAGGCGACGGCGGAATTCGGTTGCACGCTCACGGGACCGGCGGGATCCACCCCGGTCACCGTCAGCAGTTCCGAGGTCCAGGTGATGCCGGCCGAGGCGGTCAGGGCGGACGCCGCCGCCGACGTGGACGTGCCGGGACCGAGGTCGCGGGGTAGCAGGGACACCGCGTCACCGACGGTCATCACCTTGCCCAGAAGGGCCAGTCGAAGCGTGGCCGACGAGATCGATTGCATCGCAAGCTTCGACCCACTCACCGTGACCGACCGCGCGCCGTACACCGTCACGGGGGCGACCAGCACGATGGTGTCCTCGCGGAGGCCGGCATTCGACAGCGTGACGTCGTCGAGCAGGGCGGTGCCCACCGGGGTGTCGGCGCTGGCTTGCCCGACCACGGCGCAGGTGGTGCGTGAGCCGGTCAGCGACACCGCGTCCCACTCCCGGATGCCGAGCGCCGCCAGCGCCTCGGGATGCAATCGGACGACGCCGCGGCGGGAGTCCATGGCCGAGGTGTTGAGCCGGGCCGTGAGGGAGAGGCGGCCGCGCGGAGGATCGGCTGACGCCTCGGTCACGTGTTCGGTCACCGCTACCCCCGGGGACCCGGTCTGCGCAGCCTGAGGCGGGCCATCGACCGGCGGTTGGGCTCCGCGCGCCGCGCCGCCCGGCGCACCGCCCGGCGCTGCTGCGGTTTGGCGTCCCACGCCTCCGGTCGTGCCGCCACCCAGCGCTGGCTGCGAATGGTGAACGGGATGACGCACAGGTACCCGGCGATGATCAGGAGCACCAGGATGTACGGGAACAGCAGCAGCCCCGCGGCGGCCGCGGCCACCAGGATGAGCAGGATCGGCGCGGCGTTCTCCGGTACCGAGATCGCCTTCAACGCCAGCGTCGGCACACGACTGACGAGCAGTGCCGCGTTGGCGGCCAGCCAGAAGCAGACGAACCATGGCGACGTCCACCAGCCCTGGCCGAACTGCATCATGGCGACCAGCGGCCCGATCGACCCGATGGCACCGCACGGCGCGGGCATCCCCGTGAAGAACTCACGGGTGTAGGCGGGCCGGGTGTCGTCGTCGAGCAGGGCGTTGAAGCGGGCTAGTCGCAGGACGACGCACACGGCGTACAGCAGCACGAAGATCCAGCCGACCTGGGAATGCTCGAGCAGGGTCACGTAGATCACCAGTGCGGGCGCCACGCCGAAGTTGACGGCGTCGGCGAGGGAGTCGATCTCGGCACCCATCCGCGATTGGGCGTTGAGCGCGCGGGCGATGCCGCCGTCGATGCCGTCGAGAACCGCGGCCGCGCCGATCAGGGCCAGCGAGATCCACGGCTTCTCGTCGAGGGCGAACTTGATGGAGGTGAGACCCGCGCAGATCGCCAGCACCGTCGTCGCGCTGGGCAGGATGCGGAGCCCGCGGGCAGGTTGGCCCTGGGCGCGGGTCACGTCAACTCCGCGAGGACCGTCTCGCCGCCGATGGCGCGCTGACCGATCTCGACGAGCACCCTCGCGTCTGCGGGAAAGTAGGTGTCCAGCCGCGAGCCGAACCGAATCAGACCGTAGGTCTCACCGAGCTCGACCTTGTCGCCGGCGCCGGCGCTGCAGACGATGCGGCGTGCGATCAGGCCGGCGATCTGGACCGCCGCCACGTCGACGCCGTCGGCGGTGCGGAACCACACGGCGTTGCACTCGTTGACCTCGCTGGCGGTGTCCTTGTCCGCCGAGCGGAACTCACCGGGGCGGTACTTGACGGTGACCACCTCGCCGGCGACCGGCGCCCGCTGCACGTGGGCGTCGAAGATCGACAGAAAGATGCTGACCCGCGTCATGGGCGCGTCGGGCATGCCGAGCTCGGCGGGGGGCCGGACGTTCTCGATCAGCGTGACGAGACCGTCGGCCGGCGCGACCACCACGCCCGGCCTGGTGGGGGCCACCCGCGGCGGGTGGCGGAAGAACAGGGCGCACGCACCGGCGGCGGTCAGGCCGGCGTTGCGCACCCAGCGGTACTTGCGTCCGGCGGCGGCGACACCCAGCCCACCCGCGATGAACGGCAGGCCGGCGGGATGGACGGGGGGAACGGTGGAACGGACCAGCTCGACGAAACGTGCGAGCTCGGACTCGTTGGCGGCATCGGCGGGTCGCGCGGGTCTGGCCATGGGGTGTCGATCCTACGTGGGAGTCGGGACGTTTACGTCAGGTCCCATACCCGGACCGATGAGCCGGCCAACACCTCCACGACGTCCTCGTCGATCTCCAGCAGGCAGTTCGCCGACGCCAGCCAGCGCAGGTGGTGCGATGCGGGCGGCCCGAAACTGGTGACCGTGGTTCCCGTCAGCACGCCGCGGCGGAACTGACGGCGGCCGCGCGGTGACGTCAGGTCGTCCTGCAGCGTCGCGACGAGGCGCGTGCGCTCGGGACGTGGCAGACCCATCGCCGCCCGAAGGGATGACCGGATGAAGACCTCGAACGAGACGAGGGCACTGACGGGATTGCCCGGCAAGGTGATGATCGGCGTGCCGTCGACGACCCCGGCGCCCTGCGGCATGCCCGGTTGCATCGCGACCTTCACGAAGTCGACCCCGGCTCCGGTAAAGGCGTCCTTGACCACCTCGTACGCGCCCGCGCTGACGCCACCCGTCGTGATGATCAGGTCTGCGTCGCGCGCATGCGTCTGCAGCTCGGCCCGGAAGACGTCGACGTCGTCCTCGGTCATCGACGACGTCACGACGTCGGCACCCGCGTCGCGGACCGCGGCCGCGAGCATGACGGCGTTGGATTCGTAGATCTGGCCGGGTTGCAGCGGCGTGCCGGGGCTGACCAGCTCCGAACCCGTCGACATCACCAGAACGCGTTGGCGGGGAACGACTTTCAGTTCAGCGAGGCCGAGTGCTGCGGCCAGACCGAGCGCCGCGGGGGTGAGCACCTGACCCGCCTGCAGCACCGTGGTGCCCGCGGTGACGTCCTCGCCCGCACGCCGGAAGTGTTGGCCGGGCGTGGCGGTCGCCATGATGGCGACGGTGTCGGTGGCACCATCGGTGGCCTCGACCGGGATGACCGCCGTCGCCCCGGCGGGCAGGGGGGCCCCGGTCATGATCCGGTGTGCGGTTCCGGGCTCCAGCACCAAGGGGTCCGTGCGGCCAGCTGGAATGTCCTCGGCGACAACGAGTCTCACGGGACTGTCGGGCGAAGCACCGATGACGTCCTCGGCGAATACGGCGTAGCCGTCCATGGCCGAGTTGTCGAACCCGGGTAGCGACAGCGGTGCGACGAGGTCGGCGGCGAGGACGAGGCCGAGTGCATCACCGATGGCGACGTCGACCGGTTGGCGCGGGGTGATGAGCGCGGCGACGATCCGCTGGTGTTCCTCGACTGACCTCATACCGGGTAGGTGACACCGGTGAGTTCCTCGGACACGGTCCACAGCCGGCCTTGCACGTCCTGGTCGTGGGACTGCTGGCTCGACTCCACCAACTCCGGGTGCCCGCGGAGCTCGCGGACGCCGTCGGGGCCGTAGTACTGACCGCCGCGAACGTTCGGGTCGGTCGCCGCCCGCAGCGTCGCGAGTGCACCCATCTCGGCGCTGTTCGTGACGAGCCCGGCCACCTGCTTGAAACCCGGCAGCCCGGAACCGGGAACGTGGCGCATCAGTTCGGTGTTGGAGATCCCCGGATGCGCGGCCACGGCGATCGTCGGTTCATCTCTGGCTGCCAGGCGCCGGTTCAGTTCATAGGTGAACAGCAGGTTCGACAGCTTCGACTGGCCGTAGGCGGCGACCCTGTTATAGCCGCGCTCCCACTGCAGGTCGTCGAAGTGGATGGCGGCCTGGATGCGGTGCGCGATGCTGGCGACCGCGACCACGCGCGACCCCTCCACCTGCAGCATGTTCTCCAGCAGCAGGCCCGTCAGTGCGAACGCCCCGAGGTGATTGGTGCCGAACTGCAGCTCGAATCCGTCGGCGGTCAGCTGCTTGGGCGGATACATCACACCCGCGTTGTTGATCAGCAGATCGATGCGCGGATAGGTGCTCTTGAGCTCGGCTGCCGCGGTGCGGATGGACTGCAGTGAGCCCACGTCGAGAGCGTGCACGGTGACGTCCGCCCGCGGCACCTTGCCCACCAGGCGGGCCGCCGCGGCGTTGCCCTTCTCGGTGTCGCGCACGGCGAGCACGACGCGCGCGCCGCGAGTCGCCAGAACAAGGGCGGTCTCGTACCCGAGGCCCGTGTTGGAGCCCGTCACGATGGCCACGCGACCGGTCTGATCGGGCACCTCGGCAGCGGTCCACTTGGTGTTCGTGCTCATGGGCACGACCATACTCAAGGCGATGGTGACACTCGCCGCCCCCGCGAACCGGCCCAGCCGCAAGGCCCCGATGGTCTGGGCGGTCGCGGCGGCGATCCCGTGGGCCGTGCTGTCGGCGGCGCAAGTGGTGTGGTTCGCGCTGGACTCCCGGGCGACCTGGCTGCACGCCGCCGCGGCCGTCGGGACCGTACTGGGCGTCGTGACGTTCGTGGTGGTGGCACCGTTGTGGCGCTACCGCGTGCACCGCTGGGACGTCTCGCTAGACACCGCGACCCCCGCGGTCTACACCACGACGGGTTGGCTGGTGCAGGAGCGCCGCATCGCGCCGATCTCGCGGGTGCAGACCGTCGACACCCACCGTGGGCCGCTGGACCGGCTGTTCGGCCTGGCGGACGTCACCGTGACGACCGCCTCGTCGGCGGGGGCGGTGCGGATCGTCGCGCTGGACGTCGAGGTCGCCGACCGCATCGTCGCCCGACTGACCGACGTCGCGGAAATCGGAGACCGGGACGCGACGTGACGGAGCCGATTGCGCAGTGGCGCAGGCTGAGTCCGCGGATGTTGATCGTTCATCCGCTGCACGAGCTGCTGCGGCAGTTGCCGTTGCTGATCGGCTCGGTGGTGCTGGGATCGGCGACCGGCAACCGGCTGTGGGCGGTCGCGGCGGTGGTGCTCCTCGTCGTGCTGGGCATCGCGAGGTGGTTCACGACCAGCTACCGCATCGACGCCGAGCAGGTGCAGCGGCGCGAGGGTGTGTTCCAGCGCACCGTACTTTCTTTGCCGCGCAACAGGATTCGCTCGGTGACGACGGACGCCCGGCTACTGCACCGGCTGCTCGGCCTGACCGTGGTGAAGGTCGGCACGGGTCAGGGCGCCAGCGGTGACGCCGAGTTCGCCCTCGATGCGGTCCGGTCCGCCGAGGTGCCCGGTCTGCGCGCGATCCTGCTCGCCGACGCGATGCTGGTGGACGTCGAGGACTCGGGGCGGGATCGCGTCATCGCCAGATGGCAGCCGTCCTGGTTGCGCTACAGCCCGCTGAGCTTCACCGGTCTGGCCATGATCGCCGCAGCTTTCGGTCTCGTGTATCAGACGGGAGCCGTTGTGGCGCTCCAGGATTCGGAGCTCACCAGAGAAGGGCTGGACGCTGCGCAGCGGTTCGGCGTCGTCGTCACCGTCGCGGTGGGCGCCGTCGTCGTGCTGGTGGCGTCGGTCCTGCTGTCGGTGGTGCGGTCGCTGGTCACCTACGGCAACCTCGTGCTCTCCCGACGCGAGGACGGCGGCTCGGGTGTGCTCCACCTCCAGCACGGACTGCTCCGGGCGCGCGAGCACACCTTCGACACGAGACGCCTGCGCGGCGGCACCGTGCGTCAGCCGCTTCTGGTGCGCATGTTCGGCGGCGCGCGGCTGGACGCGGTGATGACCGGGGTCGATGGGTCCGGCGAGGCGTCGCTGCTGCTGCCGCCCTGCCCGGTGGCCACCGTGCACGGCGTGCTCACCGAGCTGACCGGCCGACCCGACGTGGTCACCGGCGAGCTGACCCGCCACGGAGCCGTCGCCACCCGCAGGCGCTGGAGCCGGGCGCTGACGTTTCCCGCACTGCTCGGCATTGCCTTGGCGGGGATGGCGTTCGTCGTTCCGGTACCGCTCTGGGCGTGGCCGGCATGCGGTCTGGTCACGATGGCGGCGGCATTCCTCGCCGCCGACCGGTCGCGGGCGCTGGGACATCGCGTCGACGACGGTTGGCTGGTCGCGCGGTCGGGGAGCGTCGACCGGCGTCGCGACTGCATCGCCGCGGCGGGCATCATCGGCTGGACCGTGCGCCAGACCCTGCTGCAGCGCCGCGCCGGGGTGGCGACCCTCGTCGCGGCGACCGCGGCCGGGGTCAAGGGCTACCGGGTGCTCGACCTGCCCGCCGAGGTCGCATGGTCGGTGGCCGCGAGCGTGACGCCGTGGGTGATGGAGAACGCCTGGGCCCACGACGTACAGGGCCCAAGTTGCGCCGTGACCCCGGCCGTTTAACCTCGGCACCATGGCTATCGGTGGAGTGCTGTTCGACATCGATGGTGTCCTGGTGACGTCGTGGGAGCCGATCGCCGGCGCGGCCGAGACGTTGCGCGTCCTGGCGGCCAACCAGGTTGCCAGGACCTATCTCACCAACACCACGACCAAGACGCGGGCGCAGATCGCCGGTCTGCTGACCGAGGCCGGTATGGACGTCACCTCCGACGAAGTGATCACCGCCGCCGTGCTCACGGCCGACTACGTCCGGAGCCGCTATCCGGACGCAAGATGCTTTCTGGTCAACAGTGGGCAGATCGCCGAGGACATGCCCGGCATCGACATCGTCTACGCGCAGGACGTGGTCGGCGTCACACCCGACATGCCCGACGTGATTCTGCTCGGTGGGGCCGGCTCGGAATACGACCACATCACGTTGAGCCGGGTGTACGACTGGATGGCCCAGGGCGTTCCGGTGGTGGCGATGCACCGCAGCACGGCCTGGAACACCACGGAGGGGCTGCGCATCGACACCGGCATGTACCTCATCGGGATGGAGCAGACCTCCGGCCGCAAGGCCACCGCCGTCGGCAAGCCCGCACCGGAGGGATTCGTCGCCGCAGCGGGCAGGCTGGGCGTCGACCCCGAGGAGATGTTCGTCGTGGGGGACGACCTCAACAACGACGTGCTGGCCGGCCAGGTGGTCGGCATGACCGGTGTGCTGGTGCGTACCGGCAAGTTTCGTCAGGACACGTTGGACCGTTGGGCGGCAGACGAATTCGCCATGCAGCCCGCGCACGTCATCGACTCGGTGGCCGACCTCCCCGACCTGCTCGGGCTGTAGCCGGGCGTCACAGCCGCCGGGTGTCGAGGCGGGTCTCGGTGACGTCACCCTGGCCGTCGGCGGTCACGAGGTGGGCGCCCGCCGCGTCCGCCTCCGCGACGGCCTCGACGAACGCGGTGCCGCGATAGAGCACGCCCGCCCCGTCGTCGGTCGCATACCCGGAGTCCAGCGCCCGGTCGGCGATCAGTTTCCGGAAGACCGGCCGACGTTGGGGTTCGGAGTCGTAGTGCACGCCGTTCGCGAATGGGACGAGCGCCAGCCCATCGGTGACGGGCCGCAGGTCGGGACCGAAGGAGTCGGTCGTCCCGCCGGTGTGCCAGCAGATGGACCCGGCCGAGACGCCGGTCAGGACGACACCCGCGGCCCATGCGGCGCGCATCGCGTCGTCGACGCCGTGGAGACGCCAGAGCGTCAGCAGCGCCGCGACGCTGCCGCCACACACCCAGATGACATCGTGGTCGAGGAGGTGGGCCTCGACGTCGTCGACGTTCGGCATCGGCACTAGCGAGAGATGGCTTGCCGCGTATCCCTTCAGCCGGGCGGCCTCGTAGAGGTCGTGCAGCACCGCGGGATTGTCCCCCTGGGCGGTGGCGAGGAAGCAGATCCGTGGCGCCCGACCGGTTACCCCGGCCAGGTCGACGGCGAATTCGGTGAGCGGGCTGAACTCCCACCGCGTCCGCACGCCATGGCGGAGGCCGCCACTGGTGGCCAGAATGGTCGGCGCGTCGGTGGGCATCGGTCGACGTTAGCCGCGAAGTGCACGGACCGCCTCGATGCGTGCGGCGAGTTGGTCGGAGTTCGCCGCCGCGACCACCGGTCCGCCGCAGATGCGGCGCAGCTCATTGTGGATCCAGCCGTGCGGCTTGCCGGTGCGATGGTGGGCGAGCGTCACCAGCGCGTTCAATTCCTTGCGCAGATCGCGCAGCTGACCATGCGTCATGCTGCGGACCGGTACCGTGCCGCCGGCGGCCGTCCGCTTGTCCAGTTGTTCTTCCTGCCTGCGGCGCAACAGGTCTCGCATCTGGGTCGAATCGAGGAGTCCCGGAATGCCGAGGTAGTCGGCCTCCTCGTCACTGCCCGAGGGCGTGGCCGTGCCGAACGACGAGCCGTCGAAGATCACCTGATCCAATTCGGCGTCGGCCCCGAGCATCTCGAAGCCGTTGTCCATGTCATTGGGCTCGGACTTCGTCTTCTCTTCATATTCTTCGTCCCACTCATCGCCCTGCGATTCGCGATGCGGCTTGCCCAGCACGTGATTGCGCTGCGCCTCCATCTCACTGGCCAGCTGCAACAGGTTGGGCACCGACGGCAGGAAGATGCTCGCCGTCTCGCCGGGACGGCGCGAGCGCACGTAGCGGCCGATCGCCTGGGCGAAGAACAGCGGGGTCGACGCGCTGGTGGCATAGACGCCGACCGCCAGTCGCGGCACGTCGACACCCTCGGACACCATGCGCACCGCGACCAGCCAGCGGCTGGTGCCCTGCGAGAACGCGGTGATGCGGTCCGAGGACCCCGGATCGTCGGACAGCACCACCGTCGGCGCCTCGCCGGTGATGGTGGTCAGCAGTTTGGCGTACGCCCTGGCCGCGGTCTGGTCGGACGCGATGATCATGCCGCCGGCATCGGGAACGTGCTGACGCTTCTGCTGCAGCCGCTTGTCGGCCGCGGCGATCACGGCGGGCATCCACTCGCCTGCCGGGTTCAGCGCGGTGCGCCAGGCGCGCGCGGTCTGCTCGGCGTTGAGCGGTTCACCGAGGCGGGCGGCGTGTTCCTCGCCCGCGCTGTCGCGCCAGCGCGACTCACCCGAGTACGCCAGGAAGACGACGGGTCGCACCACTCCGTCGGCGAGGGCCTCGGCGTAGCCGTAGGTGTGGTCGGCGGTCGAACGCTGCAGGCCGTCGGGCCCGCGCTCGTAGTTGACGAACGGGATGGCACTGTCATCGCTGCGGAACGGCGTACCGGTCAGCGCCAGCCGTCGGGTCGCGTCACCGAACGCCTCGCGGATGGCGTCACCCCACGTCTTGGCGTCACCGCCGTGGTGGATCTCGTCGAATACGACCAGCGTCTTGCGGTTCTCGGTGCGGACCCGGTGGCGCCCCGGGTGACTGGCCACCTGCGCATAGGTGACGACGACACCGTGGTACTCGTCGGAGTTCTGGGCGTTGGAGTTGCTGAACTTGGGATCCAGCGAGATGCCCAACGCGGCGGCCGCCTTCGCCCACTGAATCTTGAGGTGCTCGGTGGGGACCACGATCGTCACGCGTTCGATGGTGCCGTCGGCCAAGAGCTCTCCGACGATGCGCAGCGCAAAGGTCGTCTTGCCCGAGCCCGGGGTCGCCACGGCGAGAAAATCGCGCGGCCGGGCGGCGAGATACTTCACCATGGCCCGACGTTGCCAGCCCCGCAACGCCTGGGTGCTGGGCGCTGCAATACCCTGCACCCGAAGACTCCTCACTGATCGAAGGGCAGTCTAGGGCAAGGGGTTACGCGTTCGCACTTTCGCCGGAGGCGCGCCGGCGCCGACCATGTCACGCGCGTGTCCTCCCGTTGGGCGTGTCGCTCGGTGGCAGGCAGTCGGGTAACCGGAGAGCACAATGACGGGATGTCTCAGCACGATGCGTTCGTCCGCGTGCTCGGCTCGCGCGTGCACAATCTACGGGCCGTCGACGTCGCCGCCCCACGCGACGCGCTGGTCGCGTTCACCGGGATCTCGGGTTCGGGGAAGTCGTCGCTGGCGTTCGGGACCATCTATGCGGAGGCGCAGCTGCGCTACTTCGAGTCCGTGGCGCCCTACGCCCGTCGGTTGCTGTTGCCCGCCGGCGCGCCGAAGGTGGACGACATCACCGGCCTGCCCCCCGCGGTCGCCTTGCAGCAGCGGCGCGGCGCGGCGTCGTCGCGGTCGTCGGTCGGCACGGTCACCACGCTGTCCAACCTCCTACGGATGCTGTTCTCCCGCGCGGGGACGTTTCCCAAGGGCTTCACCGAGCGGCTCGATTCGGACGCCTTCTCGCCGAACACCGCGGTGGGCGCCTGCCCGGAGTGCCACGGCCTGGGCAGGATCCACCGGGTCACCGAGGACACGTTGGTGCCCGACCCGTCGCTGACGATCCGCGAGGGCGCGGTCGCCGCGTGGCCCGGCGCGTGGCAGGGCCAGAATCTGCGCGACATCCTCATCACCCTCGGCTACGACATCGACAAACCGTGGCGCAAGCTCACCAAGCGGGCGCGGGACTGGATCCTGTTCACCGACGAGCAGCCGACCGTGGAGATCGATCCCAGCCAGCACCCCGTCACCGCCGATTATTACTACAACGGCACGTACTCCAGCGCCGAGCGTCACGTCCGCCACACCCTGGCCAACTCGCAGAGCGCGATGATGCGGCGTCGCGTGCTGAAGTTCGTCGACAGTGTCGACTGCCCGGTGTGCGACGGCTCCGGGCTGCGACCGGAGGCCCTGGCCGTCACGTTCGCGGGTGCAAACATCGCCGAGTTGGTGGCCCTGCCGCTGGCCGAACTGGCCGACGTGCTCCGGCCCGCCGCGACCCGCACCGAGTTCGAGGTGGCCTACGAGTCCACCGAGTCGGGCGAGCTGACCGAGGTGGCCACGATGATCGCCGCGGACCTGGTCGCCCGCATCGGCGTGCTGATCGACCTCGGCCTCGGCTACCTGGCCCTGAACCGCCGCACCCCGACGGTGTCACCCGGCGAGCTGCAGCGCCTGCGGTTGGCCACCCAGTTGAGAGCGGGCCTGTTCGGCGTCCTCTACGTCCTCGACGAGCCCTCGGCGGGCCTGCACCCGGCCGATGCGGAGCCACTGCTCGACGTGCTCGACCGGCTGCGGCGGGCGGGCAACTCGCTGTTCGTCGTCGAGCACGACATGGACGTGGTGCGACGGGCGGACTGGATCGTCGACGTCGGCCCCGGCGCGGGCGAACTCGGCGGTGAGGTGCTCTACAGCGGTCCGGTCGCGGGGCTGGCCGACGTGCCGGCGTCGGTCACCAGGTCCTACCTCTTCGACGACGTGGCGCCCTCGGCCAGGGACCCGCGCCCGCCCTTGGGCTGGATGACGTTGCGCAGCATCACCTTTCACAACCTGCGCGCCCTCGACGTCGACCTCCCGCTGGGTGTCTACACCGCGATCACCGGTGTGTCCGGGTCCGGAAAGTCGACGTTGGTCTACAAGGTGCTCGGCGACGTGGTCCGGCGTCACCTCGGCGGTGAGGTCGCCGAACTCGAGCCCGACGCCGAGGATGCCGACGCCGAGGTCGCCGACCTCGACCACGACGCGAGCATCGGCGTGACGGCCGACGGGGTCGAGTGCATCGACCGTCTGGTGGCCGTGGACCAGAAGCCGATCGGTCGCACTCCGCGCTCTACGCTGGCGACCTACACGGGTCTGTTCGACGCGGTCCGGAAGGTGTTCGCGGCGACGCCTCTCGCGCGGGAGCGGGGCTGGACCGCGGGCCGGTTCTCGTTCAACGTCGCCGAGGGGCGCTGTCCCACGTGTCAGGGCGAGGGCTTCGTCGCCGTCGAACTGCTGTTCCTGCCGGGCACCTACGGCACCTGCCCGACGTGTCACGGCGCCCGCTACAACGACGCCACCCTCGAGGTGCGTTACCGCGACCGCACCATCGCCGAGGTGCTGGCCATGACGGTCGATCAGGCGTCGGAGTTCTTCGGCGACGTCGCGGCCGCGGCACGCAGCCTGACCACGCTGAAGGAGGTCGGGCTGGGCTACCTTCGGCTCGGGCAGCCCGCGACCGAGCTCTCGGGTGGAGAGGCGCAGCGCATCAAGCTGGCGTCGGAACTGCAGCGGCCCCGGCGTGGTCACACGCTCTACATCCTCGACGAGCCGACGACCGGTCTGCACCCCGCGGACGTCGACCTGCTGGACCGCCAGCTGCACCGCCTGGTCGACGCGGGCAACACCGTCGTCGTGGCCGAGCACGACATGCGCGTGGTGGCGGGCGTGGACTGGGTGATCGACCTCGGGCCAGGTGCCGGTGACGCAGGCGGCCGCGTGGTGGCGGCGGGTGTGCCGTCCGACGTGGCGCGGGCTACCGGTAGCCGAACGGCGCCGTACCTGGCGGCGCGGTTACCGGACTACTCGACGAAGTAGTTGTCGTTGGCGATGAACCAGGCCGCGCGCTCCTCGTCGGTGAGCTCGTGGAGGTGCGCCAGGCCCTCGAAGTAGTGCTCCCGCGGTGCCCCCGGCGCGAACAGGATGAGGATGGACGCGGGTTCGTCGGCCTCGTTGCGGAAGCCGTGGATGCCGCCCGGCGGCACGTAGAGGAAGTCGTTCTGGCGGCCGTCGATCCAGTCGCGCCCGTCGTAGAGCCTCATGTGCCCGGAGAGCACGAAGAAGGCCTCCGACATGGCGCGGTGGTAGTGCGGGCCCGGGCCGCCCGCCTTGGGTGAGAGGTCGACGCGGTAGAGCCCGTAGTCGCCGTCGGCCTTCTTCTGGTCGGCCAGATAGTGGTAGCGCAACAGGCCGAAGGAGTCGTGGTCCGGCGCCTGGTCTCCGCGTCGCAGTGACGCGGACACCTCCGGCGCCTCGTCGGTGTAGCGAGCTGGCGGGTAGGGCGGCACGATGAGTGACACGGAGCCAGTCTGCTACGCCTCAGGCCGGGAACACCACCCCGGTGAGCTCCTCGGAGACCGCCCATAGTCGGCGTTGAACGGCAGTGTCATGGGAGCGGCCGTTCGACGAGACCACCTTGGGGTAGCCGCGCATCTCCATGAAACCGCCGGGGCCGTAGTACTGCCCGCCGACGACGCCAGGGTCGGTGGCTGCGCGCAGCGTCGGCAACGCGCCCATCTCGGTGCTCTGTTCCAGCGGCCGGAAGGCCACTTTGAGCGGCCCCGGTAGGTGGCGATCCAGTTCGGAGGCCGAGCCGCCGGGATGGGCGGCCACCGCGATCGTGTCCCGGTCGGCCAGCCTGCGCTGCAGCTCGTAGGTGAATAGCAGGTTGGCGAGCTTGGACTGGCCGTAGGCGGTCAACCGGTTGTAGCTGCGCTCCGACTGCAGATCGTCGAACCGGATTCCGCTGAAGCGATGACCCATGCTGCTGACGGTCACCACCCGTGAGCCCGGCGCGCCGAGGAGCAGGTCCGCGAGTCGTCCGGTGAAGGCGAAGTGGCCGAGGTGGTTGGTGCCGAACTGAAGCTCGAAGCCGTCCTTCGTGGTCCCCTTCGGCGTCGTCATCACACCGGCGTTGTTGACGAGCAGGTCGATCTTGTCGTGGGTGGAGTGGAGCTGGTCGGACGCTTCCCGGATGGAGTCCAACGACGTGAGGTCGAGTTCCTGCAGTGACACCTCCGCACCGGGATACCGCCTGGCGATCAGGTCGGCGGCGGCCTTGCCCTTGTCGAGGTTGCGGACGGCGAGCACGACGTGGGCGCCCTTGCCGGCGAGGGCGGCGGCAGTCTCGTAGCCAAGGCCGGTGTTGGCGCCGGTGATGACTGCAATGCGATCGGTCTGGTCGGGGATGTTCGCGGTAGTCCACGTCATGGGTGAGCCTCCTGGGTATCATCGAAGCGGAACGCCCACTCCGGTTGTCTTCGACTATACGGAACGCGCGCCCCGCTTTGTCAACCGAAAGGGAGACGTGTCCGAACCGGTTCGTCCGATGCGAGCCGACGCTGCCCGCAATCGGGCGCGGGTGCTCGAAGTGGCCTACGACGCGTTCGCCTCCGACGGCCTCGCCGTGCCCATCGACGAGATCGCCCGTCGCGCGGGAGTCGGAGCGGGCACGGTCTATCGGCACTTCCCGACCAAGGAGGCGCTGTTCGCCGCCGTCATCGAGGACCGGGTGCAGACCATCGTCGCCAACGGTCGCGCGCTGCTCGATGCCGCCGGGCCCGGCGAGGCGCTGTTCGACTTCCTTCGCGAGATGGTGACGACGAGCGCCACCGACCACGGTTTGGTCGAGGCGCTGGCCGGCTATGGCATGGACGTCGACGTCGCGGCGCCGGGAGCCGAGGCGGCCTTCCTCGAGTTGGTGGGCGATCTGCTGGCGGCGGCGCAGCGAGCGGGTACCGCGCGCCGAGACGTCGGGGTGGCGGAGGTGAAGGCACTTCTGGTCGTCTGCAAGGCGACGCAGACCTACGGCGAACAGGTCACCGGCAAGGTGACTGAGGTGATCGAGGCAGGTCTGCGGGTGTCGTCATAGCGGTGCGTCGACGGCCCGTGACCTTGCACTCGCCTAGGTCGAGTGCTAAAAATGACGTTGGCACTCGCGATCGGTGAGTGCTAGGTCGGGACGGTGAGACTGGGGCCGCAACTGCGGTCGCACACTCCAGTCGTCCGTCGCGGGCACTGCTCCCGACCAAAAACGTGCCATCCCCAATCCGGAGGAACACTTCGCAATGGCCAAGACAATTGCGTATGACGAAGAGGCCCGTCGCGGCCTCGAGCGGGGCCTCAATGCCCTCGCTGACGCGGTAAAGGTGACGCTGGGCCCCAAGGGCCGCAACGTCGTCCTGGAGAAGAAGTGGGGCGCCCCCACGATCACCAACGATGGTGTTTCCATCGCCAAGGAGATCGAGCTGGAGGACCCGTACGAGAAGATCGGCGCAGAGCTGGTCAAGGAAGTCGCCAAGAAGACTGACGACGTCGCCGGCGACGGCACCACCACCGCCACCGTGCTGGCTCAGGCGCTCGTGCGCGAGGGTCTGCGCAACGTGGCCGCCGGCGCCAACCCGCTTGGTCTGAAGCGCGGCATCGAGAAGGCCGTCGAGAAGGTCACCGAGACCCTGCTGGCTTCGGCCAAGGCGATCGAGACCAAGGAGCAGATCGCTGCCACCGCAGGCATCTCCGCCGGCGACCAGTCCATCGGCGATCTGATCGCCGAGGCCATGGACAAGGTCGGCAACGAGGGTGTCATCACCGTCGAGGAGTCCAACACCTTCGGCCTGCAGCTCGAGCTCACCGAGGGCATGCGGTTCGACAAGGGCTACATCTCGGGTTACTTCGTGACCGACGCCGAGCGCCAGGAAGCCGTCCTCGAGGAGCCCTACATCCTCCTGGTCAGCTCCAAGGTCTCGACCGTCAAGGATCTGCTGCCCCTGCTGGAGAAGATCATCCAGTCCGGCAAGCCGCTGCTGATCATCGCCGAGGACGTCGAGGGCGAAGCCCTCTCCACCCTGGTGGTCAACAAGATCCGTGGCACCTTCAAGTCCGTCGCCGTCAAGGCGCCTGGCTTCGGTGACCGCCGCAAGGCCATGCTGCAGGACATCGCCATCCTCACCGGTGGTCAGGTCATCAGCGAAGAGGTCGGACTGTCGCTCGAGACCGCCGACGTCGCGCTGCTGGGCAAGGCCGACAAGGTCGTCATCACCAAGGACGAGACCACCCTCGTCGGTGGCGCCGGCGATGCCGACGCGATCGCAGGCCGGGTCTCACAGATCCGTGCCGAGATCGAGAACAGCGACTCCGACTACGACCGCGAGAAGCTGCAGGAGCGCCTGGCCAAGCTGGCCGGCGGTGTTGCGGTGATCAAGGCCGGAGCTGCCACCGAGGTGGAGCTCAAGGAGCGCAAGCACCGCATCGAAGACGCGGTCCGCAACGCCAAGGCCGCTGTCGAAGAGGGCATCGTCGCCGGTGGCGGCGTGGCACTGCTGCAGGCGGCCCCGTCGCTGGACGAGCTGAAGCTCGAGGGTGACGAGGCCACGGGCGCCAACATCGTCCGCGTGGCGCTGTCGGCTCCGCTGAAGCAGATCGCCTTCAACGGTGGTCTGGAGCCGGGTGTCGTCGCCGAGAAGGTGACCAACCTGCCTGCGGGTCACGGCCTGAACGCTGCGACCAACGTGTACGAGGACCTGCTGAAGGCCGGCGTCGCCGACCCGGTCAAGGTGACGCGCTCGGCGCTGCAGAACGCAGCCTCGATCGCGGCGCTGTTCCTCACCACCGAGGCCGTCGTCGCCGACAAGCCGGAGAAGGCGTCCGCACCCGCGGGCGACCCGACCGGTGGCATGGGCGGTATGGACTTCTAAGTCCAGCTACTACGAGAGGGCCCGGGTGCGCAGCGCGCACCCGGGCCCTTCGTCATCCCCAGCCGATCCCGCCCCGCCGATCGTGCGGTTTCGTACGCGGCGCGCCGCTAACGGCGGATGAAAGTGCACAATCGACGGCCCGCCCGCTGCGTGACTGTGCGATGTCATCCGCAACTCGCCGGACGGCGCGCATCGTTTCGCACATTCGCGGCGGTGTCCTGTGGACAACTGAGCTCCGAGGCGGCGATTCGTCGGTCCCGGTTGCGAGTCTGCGGCCATGGAGTCGATTGATTGGCCGTTCCGGGCGTCCGAGGCGCTCGACGCTGGCGCGCTCACCTTCCGCGAGTTGCGCCGCTTCAACCACGGCGTGCATCCAGGCGTCTGGGTGCCGCGTGGCATCGAATTGTCCGTGTGCGATCGCGCCCGCGCGGCGTGGCTGTGGTCGGGCCGCGTTGGCGTGCTCGCAGGACTGTCCGCGTCGGCGATGCTCGGAGCGCGATGGGTGGAACCGGAGGCGCCAGTCGAGCTCATCCACGCCAACCGGAGGCCGCCGCCGGGCATCGTCGTTCACACCGACGCCTTGCTGGCCGGCGAAACGCGAACCGTCGCTGGCATGCCCGCAACCGCACCTGCGCGAACGGCGTTCGACCTCGGCCGCCGACTCCCGTTGGCTGACGGGGTGCAGCGCATCGACGCGTTGATGAACGCCACGGGCGTGACCGTCGAAGCGGTCGAGGCCGTCATCGCCCGACACCCCGGCGTACGTGGTCTGCGTCAGCTGCGGTCGACGCTGGCGCTCGTCGACGGTGGCGCGGAGTCGCCGTACGAATCCCTCACCCGATTGTTGTTGATAGAGAACGGTTTTCCGCCGATTCAGACGCAGATCGTGGTTTACGATGAGCTGGGTTGCATGTTCGCTCGCCTCGACATGGGATGGCCGGATTATCTCGTCGGGGTGGAGTTCGAAGGCGCCCACCACTGGAGCGATGCGAAGCAGCGGTCGCGGGACATCCACCGGTACGCGAAGCTACCCGACCTCGGGTGGATCGCCGAGCGGCTGACCAGTGGAATCCTGTTCAATAGTCCGCGATTCTTCCTCGACCGGGTTGGCGCCGCATTGATCTCACGCGGCTGCCCGAAGACTTGGTGAGCGTGCGGTTCCATCCGCACTCAGCGGCGTGTTACGGATGACATCGCACAGTCGCTGGGCCTCAGACCGGCGAGGGCTGCCTGCCGCGGACCAGCTTGCCGGGCCGGGCTGACGTCGGCACGCCGTTCTCCGCGATCACCTCACCGGCGACCACCGTCGCGACGTAGCCGTCGGCAGTCTGGTCCAGACGACGGCCGCCGCCGGGCAGATCGCGCGCGATGACGGGCCTGTGCAGGCGAACCGCGGCGTGGTCGATGACGTTGAGATCCGCCTTGTAGCCGACGGCGATGCGGCCCCGGTCGGCCAGCCCCGCGACCCTGGCGGGCGCCGACGTCAGCTCGCGCACCGCCTCCGCCACCGACAGCCGGCCCGACGGGCGGTCGCGTGCCCAGTGCGCCAGCATGTAGGTGGGAAAGCTTGCGTCGCAGATCATTCCGTAATGTGCGCCGCCGTCACCGAGACCAAGGACGACGTCGTCGCGGCGGATCAGCTCGGCCACCGTGTCCAAGGAACCGTCCCGGAAGTTGGCCAGCGTGATGAGCAGCATCGCGTGCCCGTCATCGTCGAGCACCCGGTCATAGGCCTCTTCGAGCGGGCTGACACCGCGGGCCCGCGCCCGTGACGCGATGCTCTGCGAGCGGGGTGGCTCGTAGTTGGGCGGGTCGTCGAGCGGGAACATCCACTCCCACGCCTGGGCCGCGAACATCAGCGGATGGCCGTCGCTCGCGGGTTTGTCGGCCAGGATGCGTTCGCGCACTTCGGGTTTGCGCATCTCGGCAACGCGATCGGCGAGGGGGAGGTGGGCGATCTCGCGGTAGCTCGGGTACAGGATGAACGGGTTGCCCGACAGCTCGAGTCCTATCACCAGACCAATGGGCCGCGGAAAGATCTGGGCGCTGACGTCCCCACCGGCGGCATTCGCCTTCTCGACGAGATTCAGCCCGTCGACGAAGAACGGGTCGCCCGCGTTGCCTATCGCGAGGGTGAACGTCACCGGCAGGCCGACGTCCTCGGCGACGTCGAACACCGTCTGCAGCGCGGGCCCGTAGTCGCCGGCGACCAGGTCGGGGACGAATTGGATGAGGCCTCCGCCGGCGTCCTTGACGCCGCGGGCGATCGCTTCGATCTCGGCATGTCCGGCATCGAAACTTGGTATGGGCTGACCACTTTCGCTCTTGTGCAGGGTCAATCGCGACGACGCGAAACCCAGCGCGCCAACCTGCACGGCCTCGGCGGCCAGCTTTCGCATCAGCGCCAGGTCCTCGTCGGTGGCGGGCTCGCGGTCGACGCCTCGCTGACCCATCACGTACACCCGCAACGGGGAGTGCGGCAGGAAGGCCGCGACGTCGATGTCCCGTTCCCGTGACGACACCGCGTCGAGGAATTCGGGGAATGTCTCCCACGTCCACGGTAGGCCGTCGACCATGACGACGCCGGGGATGTCTTCGACGCCGGCCATCAGGTCGACGAGCGTCTCGTGGTCGTCCGGGCGACACGGGGCGAAGCCGACGCCGCAGTTACCCATCACCGCGGTGGTCACACCGTGCGCCGACGACGGAGTCATTCGATCCGACCAGATGGCCTGGCCGTCGTAGTGCGTGTGCAGGTCGACGAAGCCCGGCGTCACGAGCAGACCCGTCGCGTCGATCTCGCGGGTGGCGGACCCCTCGACCGATCCGACTGCGGTGATCACCCCGTCGGACACCGCGACGTCGCCGACGAACGGCTCGCCGCCCACGCCGTCCACGATCGTGCCGTTGCGGATGATCAAGTCATGGGCCATCAGCCGAATGTACGACGCTGTCGGTGGTAGGTGCCAGGATCGGTGGATGATCGATCACTTCGGAATCGTGTGCGGCGACTACGAGAAGTCCAAGGAGTTCTACGACGCGGTGCTCCAAGTGCTGGGCTACACGCGGCAGATGGACGTGGGCGCCGCAGTTGGCTACGGCCGGGACCGCAAGCCCGACTTCTGGCTGGAGGATGCCGCCGGCCGGTCACCGGGAGCCCCGATCCACTTCGCGTTCCAAGCCGCGGGCACCGACGAGGTCACGGCCTTCTACGACGCGGCGCTGAAGCTGGGGGCGGAGTCGCTGCACGCACCTCGCATCTGGCCCGAGTACCACCCCGGGTACTTCGGCGCGTTCGTGCGCGACCCGGACGGGAACAATGTCGAAGCCGTGTTCCACGGAGGCGCGCCGGCGCCGACCATGTAGCGGGAGGCGCGCCGGCGCCGACCATGTAGCACGGAGGCGCGCCGGCGCCGACCATGTAGCGGGAGGCGCGCCGGCGCCGACCATGTAGCACGGGGCGCGCCGGCGCCGACCATGTAGCGGGAGGCGCGCCGGCGCCGACCATGTAGCGGGAGGCGCGCCGGCGCCGACCATGTAGCGGGAGGCGCGCCGGCGCCGACCATGTAGCGGGAGGCGCGCCGGCGCCGACCATGTAGCGGGAGGCGCGCCGGCGCCGACCATGTAGCGGGAGGCGCGCCGGCGCCGACCATGTAGCGGGAGGCGCGCCGGCGCCGACCATGTAGCGGGAGGCGCGCCGGCGCCGACCATGTAGCGGGAGGCGCGCCGGCGCCGACCATGTAGCACGCGCGACGCCGGGTTAGCTCGGGGTAGCGTCGCAGCCATGGCTGACACCGACATCGCGGCTGCCCGTGAGCTGCTGCGCGATTCGTTCACGCGGCTGATCGAGCACGCCGACGACCTCGTCGACGACCTGACCGACGAGGTCGCGTACTACCGGCCGGCGCCCGAGGCCAACACGATCGCCTGGCTGCTCTGGCACAGCGCGCGGGTGCAGGATGCCCAGCTCAGCGAGATCGCCGGCACCGAGCAGCTGTGGTTGCGCGACGGCTGGGTCGACAGGTTCGCGCTCGACCTGCCGCGGGATGCCCACGGTTACGGCCACACGCCCGAGCAGGTCGCCAAGGTCCGCGCGTCCGCCGATCTGCTGGGCGGGTACTACCACGCCGTGCACGCGATGACCCTGGCCTACGTCGCGTCCGTCACGGCAGACGACCTGGCCGCCGTCGTGGACGAGCGGTGGACGCCGCCGGTCACCGCGAGTGCGCGCATCGTCAGCATCATCGACGACTGTGCGCAGCACCTCGGCCAGGCGGCGTACATCCGGGGCCTCGTCGCCGGGGGATGACGACCGCCAATCTGCTTCGCTGGTGGCCGGTGATCGGTGTGCTCGGGCTGCTGCTCCTGGGAGTTGCGGTGGGCACGGATTCCACGGCGCTGGACGACCGCTTCATCGAGTTCGGCCATACCCATCCCGGTGTGGACGCGTTGCTGTACTTCACCGACGCGCGCCTGGTCATCCTGCTGTTCCTGGTGACGATCGCCGCCGCGTCGTATCGCCGGCGGTGGCGACTCGCCATCGCCGCCGCGGTGACACCGGTGGTTGCCGTCGTCGCGGTGCGTTTGCTCAAGCGGCTGTTCGGCCGCGAGATGGAGGGCGCGTTGGCCTATCCCAGCGGACACGTGACGGTCACCGTCGTCGTGCTCGGGATGGCGGTGCTGGTGGTTGGCGTCTCGGTGTGGGCGGTGACCATCGCGGTGGCGATCGCGGCAGCGGGGCTCCTCGGACAGGCGTTCACCTACCACTACTTCACCGACACACTGGGTGCCGTGCTACTGAGCACCGCGCTGCTGTGCATCGCCGTGCGGACGGCCAACTTGACACGTGTCAACCCCAGCTGCGATCTAGATCACAGCTCCGGTTAACATGGGCGTATGACTGCGACGCCCGAAGTTGACGCTAGCGCGAAGATCCTCAACCCGGCCACGGGTCGCGTGGCGGGCACGGTTCGCTGGACCGATCCGGTCGACGTGCCGCGCATCGCCGCCGGGTTGCGGCAAGCGCAGCGGGAGTGGGACGCCCGGGGCGCCGCCGGCCGCGCGCGAGTGCTGGCCAGGTACGCCGTCTGGCTCGGCGAGCACCGTGACGAGATCGAACGGTTGCTGATCGCCGAGACCGGTAAGTCGGCGACCGACGCCGCGCAGGAAGTGCCGCTGCTGATCATGATCGCGTCGTACTACATCAAGACGATGGAGAAGGCGCTCGCCCCCGAGACTCGTCCGGCGTCGCTGCCGTTCCTGTCGATCAAGAAGATCTCCGTGCACTACCGGCCACGTCCCGTCGTGGGGATCGTGGCGCCCTGGAACTATCCGGTGGCCAATCTGCTGATGGACGGTCTCGCTGCCCTGGCGGCCGGCTGCGCGGTGTTGCTCAAGCCGTCGGAGCGCACGCCGTTGACCGCCGAACTGCTGCTCCGCGGCTGGCTCGACTCGGGTGCGCCCGAGGTGATGGCCATCGTCCAGGGCGCCCGCGAGGCCGTCGAGGCCGTCGTGGACAACTCCGACTACATCCAGTTCACGGGGTCCAGTGCCACCGGTGCCAAGGTGATGGAGCGGGCTGCCCGGCGGCTGGTGCCGGTCAGCCTGGAGTTGGGCGGCAAGGACCCGATGATCGTGCTCGAGGACGCCGACGTCGACCTCGCCGCGCATGCCGCCGTGTGGGGCGGGATGTTCAACGCGGGTCAGACGTGTGTGTCCGTCGAGCGGGTCTACGTCCTCGATCAGGTGTACGACGCCTTCGTCGCCGCCGTCATCCGCGACGTGGAGGACCTCAAGATGGGCGCGGGGGAGGGGTTCGACTTCGGTGCCCTGATCGACGACAGCCAGGTCGACGTCACCGCCCGCCACGTCGCCGATGCCGTCGCCAAGGGCGCGCGGGCACTGACCGGTGGTGAGCGCCCGACGGGCCCCGGCAGCTTCTACCCGCCGACGGTGCTCGTCGACGTCGACCACTCGATGGACTGCATGACGGAGGAGACCTTCGGTCCGACACTGCCCATCATGAAGGTGAGCACCGTCGCGGAGGCGGTCCGGCTGGCCAACGACAGTCCTTACGGACTCAGCGCGTCGGTGTTCTCCCGCGATGTCGAGAGGGCCAATGACGTTGCGCTGGAACTGGATTGCGGCGCAGTCAACATCAACGACGTCATCTCGAACCTGATGTGTACCACGGCGCCCATGGGGGGCTGGAAGAGCTCGGGCATCGGGGCCCGCTTCGGCGGTGCGGAGGGTCTGCGCAAGTTCTGCCGCCAAGAGGCGATCGTCGCCCCCCGGACCAGCGTCGGCGCAGGCGGGAACTACTACAACAACTCGCTCAAGGCGATGAAGCGGATGAACACCATGATGACGAAGTTCGCGCTGATCCGCCCGAAGCGGGCAGCCAAGTAGCCCGACCGTCGCGTCACCCTCCGTTCACCGAAAAGTCATCGTGGCGTCTGCCGACTTCGTTATCTTCTGCCGGTGACCACCCTGCAGGGCACCGAGTACTACTCGGTCCGCGACGATGATGACGACGACCCGGTACTGGTGCACCATCCCAGCGGACGCGACGTCGACACCTGGCGGGAGAACTACCCGTACGACGAGCGGATGCCGCGCGCCGAGTACGAGGAGCAGAAGCGGCTGCTCCAGATCGAGTTGCTCAAGCTGCAGAAGTGGAGCCAGACCAACGGGTTGCGCCACGTGATCGTGTTCGAGGGGCGTGACGCGGCGGGCAAGGGTGGCACCATCAAGCGCTTCATGGAGCACCTCAATCCGCGCGGTGCACGGGTCGTCGCGCTGGAGAAGCCGACCGAGCGCGAACGCACGCAGTGGTACTTCCAGCGCTACGTGTCGCATCTTCCCGCCGCGGGCGAGCTGGTCCTGTTCGACAGGTCCTGGTACAACCGGGCGGGCGTCGAGCGGGTGATGAACTTCTGCACGCCGGACCAACACGCCGAATTCGTCTCGCAGGCACCACTTTTCGAGCAGATGCTGGTCAACGACGGCATCAGCCTGACGAAGCTGTGGTTCTCGGTCACCCAGTCCGAGCAGCGCACCCGCTTCACCATCCGCCAGGTCGACCCGGTGCGTCAGTGGAAGTTGTCGCCGACAGATCTTGCGTCGTTGAACAAGTGGGACGCCTACACTGCGGCCAAGGAGGACATGTTCGAGCTCACCGACACCGACGTCGCGCCGTGGACCGTGGTCAAGAGCAACGACAAGAAGCGCGCCCGGATCAACGCGATGCGCCTCGTACTCGGTAAGTTCGACTACGACAACAAGGACCGCGAGGTGGTCGCCACGGCCGATCCCCTCATCGTGGGACGCGCCCTGACCGATTGACGGGTGTGTCCCGAAGCCGCCTCGGCGGCGACCTGACACCCCTGACGGGAGGACGCACCATGCGGTTGCTGCTCGCCGTCCTCTGTTGGTTGTTGACCACCATCGCGCTCGCAGTAGCCGTTCCGGCGATGTGGGCGCAGCACAACGTGGTCGACCGCAACGGTTACTCGGAGCTGGCGACGTCGGCTGCGCATGACCCCGCCCTGCAGCAGGCGATGGCAGCGGCCCTGACGTCGCAGTTGATGAATCTGGCCGGTAACTCGGGTTTCGACGTCAACGAGACCCTGCTGACGGGCGCGGCCCAGGCCTACACCCGTGGGACCGCGTTCCCCGGCCAGTTCGCGCTGGCGAATCAGGTGGCGCACCGCTGGCTCTTCACCGACACCGTCGGCCAGTCCGATGCGTCCGGCCGCTGGCAGGTCGATCTGTCACCGATGTTGGCGGACAGCTCCTTTCAGCAGACGCTCGCCGACTTCGGCATCAGGGCGCCGGAGACCCTCGAGATTCCGCTGACCGAGAACGTCTCGCAATCGGTTCGGCCCGGCCAACTGCGCGACGTCGCCACCTGGGGGCCGTGGGTGAGCGTCGTTGCCGCCGTACTCGCCGGGGTGTTCGCCCTCCTGATGTTGGCCGCCGCCAAGCAGCGCGGCAAAGCTCTTGTCGCCCTTGGCGTCTCGGGTCTCATCGTCGGGGCCGCAGGCTGGGCGGGGATCGAGGTGGGACGACGGTACGTGAACGACGCGCTGAACGCCACGACGGCCGACGTCCGCAACGTCGCCGCCGCCATGGTCGACCATGCCGTCGGCAGCTTGCATCTGTGGCTGAACCTGACGTTGGCGGCCGGCGTTGGGCTGGTCGTGCTCGGCGGGCTGGCATCGACGCTCGGTGGTCTGCGGCGCCGCACTTAGCGATTACGCGTCGGGCCTGACGATCCTGCCGAGTTCCTCGCGGTCGGTCACGTCGAGTTTGATGCATGCGCGGTAGATGTGTCCCTCGACGGTGCGCACCGAAACCACCAGGCTGTCGGCGATCTCGCGATTGGTCAGCCCTGCGGCGACCATCGCCGCGATCTCACGTTCCCGCGACGTCACCGGCAGAGGTGCCGCCGCGCGCCTGACGGCGGGTGTCAGTACGCCACCGCACAGCGCCGCGAGGCGCAGGGCCCGCGCCGCCGACTCCGAGTTGCGGCGGCGATTGCCCGCCCGGTCGTGCACGCTCGCGGCCTGAGCCGCGGAATCAGCGGCGGACAGGAGGAAACCGGCCCGTTCGAATGCCACGCTCACCGCGTCCAGCGCCGCGCCGTCCGCCGTGGAGACAGCGGCGGCATGGCGGGCGTACAGGTCGGCCAGCGGCCCGGTGATGCGCGGTTCGAGAGCACGCAGCCGACCCGCGACCGTGCGGTCGCCGAGGCGGGCCAAGTGGTGCAGCGCCTCACCCTCGACGGCATACTGACCCGACTTGTGAGCGAGATCCGCAGCTGCCCTTCCGAATTCGAGCGCCGAACGCTCGGAACTCTTCGCCGCGGCCAACCACGACTTGGCGATCAGCACCTGCGGTTCGTGGATGGCGACGGACGGCCCGGTGTGTTCGGCCGCCTCGGTGAGCACGCGCTCGGCCTGATCGACGTCGCCGAGCGCCGAGTAACTCCTGACCAGCAGCAGTCGGGCGGGCAGTCGCCACGGCAGTGACGCCTCGGCCGCGAGCGCCGCGAGTGCCTGCTCGATCGCTGCGATGGCGTCGGGGAACCGGCCACGGTACGTGGCGACGACGCCGGCGGTGATCTTGGCGATCGCCCAGCCCAAGCGCTGTCCCGACGAGGAGAAGGTGGCGTACGCGGCGGCGCGTTCGTCGGCGAGGTCGAGTTGGCCGACGGTGGTCAGTGCCAGCACGTCGCCGTAGCGGACCATCACCTTGATCATGCCGTCGGTCGGCTTCTGTTGGGCCCGACTCATGGCGGCGATTGGCTCGAAGTCGCCGCCGCGGCCCGCCACGGGCATCGCGAGCCCCGCGCTGAATGCGGCGAACTCGAAGGCCTGCTTGGGGGCCTCGGGATCGGAGAGCACCGCCTCGGCGGCGGCCAGACCCTCCTCGATCTTGTTCTCGTGCACCGCAAGTGCTGCCGACGTCGCCTGGACGACGAGCTTCAGGGCGTGATGGCGAACGCGCTCGGCCAGGATCTGCATCACCGAGTGGGCCTGGTCGACGGCGCCCATGGACCAGAACAGGATCGACGCCCTCGGGATGCCCCACTGGACGAGCTGCAGTTCGTCGAGGTCGTTGGGATCGAACTGGGCCAGAATGCCGTCTGCCTCGGCGGGGCGGCCCTGCCACAGCAGGGCCCGCGACAGGACTTCGGCTGCTCGCAGGCCGCCGCCGTGGTCCAGCGCGGCGCGCGCGAGAAGCTCACCGAGCGGGACGTTGGACAGCGAGATGGCGTCCTTCGCAGCCGTGATCAAGAGGTTCACGTCGGGAGGCTGATCGCTGCCGACGTAGAGCTGCGCCAACCGGATTCGGGCGGCCGTGGTGTCGGTCGAACGCTCCCGGAGCGCGGTGACGATGTTGCCCCGCAACCGCCGAGCCGACGCGGTTCCGGTGCGCTGGCGCACGACGTCGCCGTAGAGCGGATGACTGAACCGGGCATTGAGCTGGACGCCGTCCCGCGCCACGCGGATCAGACCCTGCACCTCGGCATCGTCCACGGCATCCTCGCCGGCGAGGGAGCACAGGACGTCGATGTCGCAGGGTTCGCAGAGGGCAAGCAGTTTCAACGTCCGCATCACGGCGTCGGAGGCGCGGTCGAGGCGGTGCGAGAGAAGTGACGCCAGGCCCGACGAGATGACGGCCCCACCCCTGAGCTGCCACACGCCGGACACCTCGGTCAGCGTGCCCGCGTCGACGGCGCCCTCGACCAGATGGCGCAGGAACAACGGATTCCCGCCCGATGACTCCCACATCACGTCGGCGCTGAGGCCTTCGAGGCGGCCGCCGAGAACGATCTCCACCAGCGCGATGCTCTGCTGCTTGGACAGGGGTGCGAGCTCGAAGCGCTTGAGGTAGCCGTCCTTCCACAACGACGTCACCGCGTCGGGCACGGGCTCGCCGCTGCGCACGGTGGCCACGAACTTGGCCGCGCCCTCCACCGCGAGCTGGTGGACCAGCGTGGCCGAGAGCTCGTCGAGCAGATAGGCATCATCCACGCCGATGGTGGGGTTGGCTTGCGCGAGAAGCGATTTGCGTGCCGATGCGATCAGGGCCAGCGGGTCGCGGGAACCCGATGGCGGGACCTGGTGGGCGAAGACGCCGAGCGGGATGCTGCGGGCGGACTCGGTGCAGGCGATCCAGTGCACCTCCGACGGCAGGGCGGCGACGACGCTTCTGGCCAGGGTCGTCTTGCCCACACCGGCCGGCCCGACGAGCACCACGCCACCACTGCCCGGGTCGGTGAGCGCCTGACTGATCGCGTCGAACTCGGCAGGGCGATCCAACATCTGCCATTGCCGCGCCATGTCTTCAGGGTAGGTGCCAAATCTACGATCCGCTGCCCATTCAGCAGGTAACGACCAACCTCGGTCGCTCGGCGAGTTTGCCTGTGCCGCCCGCTCTTTGCTGCGGAGCCGCTAAGCCGGTAGTTCGGAGGCGTCGGACGGCTCTTGGCGCGCCACGTGGTTGTGCCTGTGCCGGAAATCGCTGGACGCGTCGTACACGAGCTTCTTGAGACGATTGATGGAACCGAGTGGCCGGTGCGCGGCGAGCCCCCGCCACGAGTTGAACGACAGCACGTCGTCGCCGTAGGCGAGCCGCTCCGCGGTGCCCGGGTCCTGTCGGGGGAAGGTCAGCTTCGCGACACCGCGATGGGGAGACGCGTCTTCGGGCCAGTCGACGGACGCGTCCTCGACCGGCATCGTGGCGAGGTCGGTGCACAGCTGCACCTGGAACTCGTATTCGGCACTGTCGGTGCCGAACAGCTCGGTCACCATGTCGCGGTGGGCGTCGTCACCCGCGCTTGGCGGCACCACCTGCCCCTGAAGCGCCTTCACGGACGCCGACAGGGGAACCACGGCGAACCGGGCGATGTAGTCGCCGTAGCGCAACGCCGAGGACGAATAGTAGGTCTCGCCGAGCACGGGTGAATTGGGGCGGGCGAACAGGGCCAGCGCCATGGGCAGGTGCAGACCGACGCGCGGCAGGACGTGGTTGCCGAAGAAGGCGAAGACCCGGCTCGCGAACTGCAGGACCGAGTCCGGCGTGCGGGCCAGGACCTTGGCCAGCGGCATGCCGCGTCGCAGATATGCCGCCGCGTCGGCGAAGGGGAACTCGCGGTGGGTCACCAGGATGAAGTCCTGGTTGGTGGTGTCGTCATCGGGCAGGATCTTGGGACCCGGCACGCCCAGAACCTTGATGCCGAGTCCTCGAATGCCCTTCGTCTGGTCACTGCGCAGAGCGCCTGCGGTACTGGACAACCGTGCGACGACGGGGTAGCTGGCCGGCTCGGCGAACAAGCCCTGCCGAAGCTCTTCTGGCAGGTCGGGGTAGACGGTCAGGTGGCCCCGCAGCAGACCGTGGCCCTTGGCGTGGGCGTCGCGGAGCCCGTGCCGGTACTTCTTCAGGGCCCATACGTTGTTCTTGTGCAGTGATGCTGCGATCTCGAAGACCAGCCCGTCCTCGTCGATGGCGGGCTGTTCCACGTCATCGCGATAGGGCACGTAGGTGCGGGCGGTCATGGCGGCTCCATCCTGTAAGCCGGGGTCACCGGCGGCGGTCCATGGGGCGAACGGGTTCTCGACTCCGGCCAACGCGGGTGCCAACTCCGGGAAGTGTCGCAAGAGGACCGTGCGCATCGAGTTGCGTCTGATCCACTCCATACCCGCCGGCGTGTAGACCTCGGGACGGAAGTCCGTGGTGAAGAACCGGTCGCTCTCCAGACGGCGTGATGCCATGAGGATGAACACGCGAAAGGCCGTATCGCTGAAACCGAATCCCGGCGGCTTCGGCTCGGCGTACATGCCGACGATGAGATCCACCCGCTCGACGTCGCCGTAGACGTCCTCCAACTCGCGCGCCCACACCGGGTCATCGGTCAGGTCGGCGAAGGTCGCGGCGGGTCGAAGTCGGAACAGGCGGCGAAACTCGTTGTAGCGCGGCACTCCTCGCTCGCGGACCCGCAAGACGTCCACCGCCGCCAGGTCGATGGTGTGGCCGTCGCGTTCCAGTTCGGTCAACTGCAGGGGATAGTTGTGCAGGGTGATGGCGCCGGGGTTGGCCCGCCCGAACGAGTAGAGCAGATCGGCCATCGGCGTCTCCGAAAGACGTTGCCGGACATGCGTGAAGTCCAGGTCCCCGAGTTGGTGCTCGGCCAGCAGGGCATCGTCACGCCACGACCGGAACTCGTAATCATCGGGCAGCAGGGGATGCATGCGGTAGACGGCGACGAACTCCTCGGTCAGCGAGTAGCGCACGTCGTGGTGATCGGTCGGCGAGCCGGGGATGCCCGTGAACACCTCGTTGCGGGTGAACCTGCGGATGAATGGGTTCAGCCGTTCACCGAAGACGCCGAACCAGTTGGCGCGCATCGCGAACGTGGTGGTGGGGTGGGCGATGATCGCCGGCGTCCAGTCGATCGTGTGGATCTTGGCCATCAGGGCGGTGTTCACCAGGCGCGCCTTGTCGTACAGCTCCTGGTCGGACATATACGGGTAGTGCCCGACGAGGACGTCGCAGATGGCGTTGTGCTCGCGCATGAACAGCGAATGCAGCAGCGCCAGCCCCACCCAGAAGTTGGCGAGGACACCGGCCGGATCGAGTGTCGACTCGAGGGAGGCGGGTGGCAGTCCGACGTCGTCGATCCGGAGCTTGCCGTTCTCGAACGACCGCAACGCCTCGGCGAATTGCGGCTCAGCACCGTAGATCTGGGAACCGTCCCACCAGTGCGTGTCCCCGGTGACGAAGGTCGGCGGACCGTCCGGATCGGCATGGGGGTCAGGGGCGGTCCGCAGGACCGACATCACCCCATCGGTGCCGTCGTCGTTCTGCGTCGGGATCTGCCACGGCGCGTCCTCTGTGGTCGGGTGGCTCAGCCAGTCATGCACCTCGAACTGGATCCACGCCGCGGCGAGCAGGTTGAGGGTAGTGGCGGGCTGGAACACACGTCGCCGCAATAGCTTTCGGCTGATCACGTCGGGGCTCGGGCTCAACAGCGCCTCGTCGGCCTCCGGGTAGGCCCGGGCCAGGGGGACGTTGCGACCGAAGCGGCAGCCCTGGGCACCCATCAAGGGGTCGGCGAGGTCGTTGTAGGTGCCGTCGACGGTGCGGGCCCCGCGATAGCTTCCGTCACCAGCGGGTGGTGGCAGCATTGAGGCGTCGCGCCCCGTGTCGTAGAGGTTCTCGGCGCGCAGTCGATACCGCAGGCCGACGAGCACGGGGATGCCGAGAAGGGTCGGCAGCCGGGACCACCCGATGGCGGCGTCGAGGCGTTCGGCGGCTCCGCCGAGGATCCGGCCGGCCCGGCGTGGCGTGGCTTCAGACATGTCATGGTCCCCGATGCGGCTGCCGTTGATGGGTTCTCAGACCCGGGCCGCTTCGCAGATGGCCCAGGTGATCTCGCCGTGCTTGATGTCGCTGTGTGCACCGCTGACCGGGGATTCATCCTTGGCGATGACGGCGTTGGCATCGAGGGCGTAGAACCGGCCCGCTTCGAAGCCGTACGACGGAGTGCCCGGCGCAAGGGTGACGGTCTGAGCGTTGGGATGGCTCTGATACCCGTCGTGACCCATGGCTCCCCACCGGAACATCACGTCGTCGCGGCCCTTGGAGTCTTGGCGGGCGAGCAGGCTGGCCGCCGGGTACCACGTGCCGACGGCTCGATCGGCAGCGGTGAAGGTCGCCACGAAGGGCCCGTCGACCCTGTCGACGAAGTCCGCGAGTGCGCCCGTCCGCCCGCGGTCGAACGGCAGGCTCGGGGCAAAGGCGAAGTGCGAGAACGCTCCCTGGATCAGGGTGAGCGACTTGATCGGGCTGTCGGGTCCCCTGGCGCCAGGCGGTAGTCCCGACAGCGAGTAGGAGACCAGCCGGGCTCCGAAGCTGTGCCCGATCAGGTGGATGCGCGGGGCGCCGTCGGGTCCGGTGAGCGCGCCGAGGAGCGGCCCGAGGCCACGGCCCCCGATGACGCCTGCGCGGTTCTTCATCTCGTAGTAGCTCGCGGTCCGCAGCAGCTCCCGTCCGCCTGCCCACAGCCGGTCGAATACGTCGCCGGCACTCCGGGTGGCCGGACTCGACCCCGGCGCCATCCTCGCGGCATGACCGAGCACGGTCAACGCGTCGGCGGTGAGCAATGTCGACTCCCCGGCGTCCTCGGTCGACTGCGGCGCCGTCGTCACGAGTCCTGCTGTCAGGGAGTGGAATTCGACGAGCTTGTCTCGATCCTGAGGCTTCTCGTCGAGCAGTCGACCGATGACGTCGAGCTGGTCGAGCTGCTGCGGCATGGCGCGCGCGATCGCGGCGACGAGCTGCCGACCCGTCGAGGGTTCCGGCGGCGGGGTCGCGGGATCGTCGTCGGGAAACAGCAGGGACGGCCACAGGACACCGACGAAGAGGGTGCTCGGCGCCGTCGCTCCGAGCTGATCCCGTAACAGCGTGAACATCTCCGCATACAGAGCGCGGGCGGAGGCGACACCATTGTTCCAGCCGTGCGAGAAGACGAACACATCGGTGATGCCGCCGGCGGCCACGGCCGCCTGCAGCCCGGGGTACTCCTGGTGATCGCTGTGATTGGGCGTGCCATCTTCGTCGAAGACGACCTCGTAGTAGGGCAATTCATCCAGTGACGCCATGACGTCCCCTTGGGCTCATCGCAGACCTCCCGTGTCGCGGTCCATGGCACGAGCCTGCGCCGTGGGACTCCCTGGCACACGCGTAGTGGGGTACTCGATTCGGCCCGTCATCGCTGAACGCTACTGCCCGGCGGGGCCGCCGTCGACGACTTTCCGGCACTCAGGGTTCGATGACGTGCGAGGGGTCGGGCCGTCGTTCCGGCGGGGCCTGGCTGTAGTCGCCCCACGGCCCGTCCCGTCCCTCGATCGCGGCGCGCACGCCGTCGGTCGCGGCCGTGGCGATGAAGGCCGATGCGTCGGGGGTATTGCGCATCAGGCCGTCGAGGATCCCGCCAAGCGTCTGCGTCGACGCCAGCCCCATGTTCTCGTAGGCCTGGTTGACGATGAGCTTCTGAGCTTGCAACTGAGACAATGGGATTCGGGACAGCTTCGCGGCTATCTCGGCAACCCGGGCCTCGAGCCGCTCGAAGGGCACCGACTCGTTGATCAGCTCGACCGCCGCGGCCTCCACCCCGGTCAGTGGTTCGCCGGTCATGGCGTGCCATTTCACCTTGGCCAGGCTGAGTCGGTAGAGCCACATCCCGGTGAGATAGGAACCCCACATCCGGCTGTACGGAGTGCCGATGACGGCGTCGTCGCTGGCGATGACCAGGTCGGCACACAGCGCGTAGTCGCTGGCGCCACCCACACACCACCCGTGGACCTGAGCGATCACCGGCTTGGATGCCCGCCAGATCGCCATGAACTTCTGCGTCGGCGCCGTCGCTCGTGCCGACACGAAGGCGAAGTCCTTGCCGGGATCCCACTTGCCGTCGGTGTTCATTGCCTCACCCCAGTGGTGGAAGCCGCCGCCGAAGTCGTAGCCGCCCGAGAACGACCGCCCGGCACCACGCAACACGATGACCTTGACGGCCGGATCGCGCTCGGCGAGGCCGATCGCCGCCTCGATCTCGTCGGGCATCGGAGGGACGATGGTGTTCAGGTGCTCCGGGCGGTTGAGCGTGATGGTCGCGACGGTCTCACGCGTCCGGTAGAGGAGCGTCTCGAATTCGGCTTGGCTGGCGGACATGGGAGAAGTCGAGTCAGCGGCGCGCCGGATGTCAAGGGTGGCGCCTCCCGGGTACCGACGGGTCGGGTTCGCGGTTCGGCGGGTAGGCCGCCAGGATGCGACCGCCGACCTTTAGGTTCGGTGTGCGGAAGTAGGCCCACCCGCCCATCAGGATGCAGGCCATCGCGGTGAAGGCGAGCGAGCTCTGGAAATCGGGGAGGCCGGCGGCGAACAGCACGGGGATCGCGACGGCTGTGGCGGTCCAGTAGACGAGCCGCTTCACCGCTCGCTTGGGCTTCGTGGCGGTATCCCAGCCGGGCAGCAGCATTCCGACGAGCAGGATCGCCACGCCGCCGAAGAACAGGCCAAGGGACAGGGTGCTCACGGGCTCAGCACGCGGTGCAGGAACTCGTAGATCAAGGCCGAGCGAAACGCAGTCTGCGCGTTGTCCGCCGCGCCGGAATGCCCGCCCTCGACGTTCTCGTAATAGCGGACCTCGTGGCCTGCCGCCTCCAGGGCGGCGGTCATCTTCCTGGCGTGGCCGGGGTGGACCCGGTCGTCGCGGGTCGACGTCGTCATCAGCAGGGCCGGATACTCGCGGTCGGCCGAGATGTTCGCATACGGCGAGTATTCCGAGATGAAGGCCCAGTCCTCGGGATCGTCTGGGTTGCCGTACTCGGCCACCCAGGACGCGCCGGCCAGCAACAGGTGGTAGCGCTTCATGTCGAGTAGGGGCACGCTGCACACCAGGGCCCCGAACAGCTCCGGGTACTTGGTCAGCATGATGCCCATCAACAACCCGCCGTTGCTGCCCCCCTGCGCGCCGAGTCGATCGACGGTGGTGATGCCGCGTGCCACCAGATCGGCTGCGACGGCGGCGAAGTCCTCGTGCACGAGGTGGCGGCCCTCGCGCATCGCCTGCGTGTGCCACGTGGGGCCGTACTCGCCGCCACCGCGGATGTTGGCCAGCACGTAGGTGCCGCCCCGCGACAGCCACAGCCTGCCCAGCACCCCGCCGTAGCCGGGGGTGTTGGACGACTCGAAGCCGCCGTAGCCGCCCAGCAGCGTCTTACCCGGCCCCGTCGAACTGCGATGACCGACAACGAAATACGGGATCATCGTGCCATCGGCCGAGGCGACGAAATGCTGGTTCACCTCGATGTCGGAGGCATCGAAGAACGCCGGCGCACTCTTGACCTCGGTCACCTCGCCGCCCGCATGGCCCCACAGCAGCCGGGACGGGCTGTCGAAGCCGCTCGAATCCAGGAAGATCTCGTCGCCGTACTCGTCGGCGTCGACGACGACCGTGGTGGCATTGGCCGGCACCCCGGGGATCGGCTCCCGCCGCCACGAACCCGGGGTGACGAGCTCGACGCGGGTCGCGACGTCGTGCAGCGTGACGAGGACGAGCCGGTCGCGGGTCCACACGTAGTTGTCCAGGCTGGTGTGCTCGTCGGGTTCGAACACCACGTCCACATCGATTGTGCCGCAAAGGAAGTCGTCATACTTAGCGGCCAGTAGCGAGCCGGCGCGATGGGTCCGGGTGCCGACGGTCCAATCGGAGCGTGGCCGAATGAGCAGCCACTCGCGGTGAATGGAGATCGCCGCGTCGGTGGGCACGTCGATCGCAACCAGTTCGGCACCGCGGATTTCGAAGCGCTCCCGGTTGAAGAAGTCGACCGAACGCGTGGCCAGCAGCCGCTCGAATCCCGGCGTCGGGTCGTAACCGACGCCGATGCTGACGTCGGTCGCGCTGCCTTCGAAGATCGTCTGCGCGTCGGTGAGCGGCGTCTCGCGCCGCCACCGCTTCGTGACGCGGGGATAGCCAGAATCGGTGAGCGATCCCGGCCCGAAGTCCGTTCCGATCAGGACCGTATCGCGGTCCTCCCAGGAGATTGCGGTCTTGGCCTCGGGCACGGTGAAGCCATCGGCGACGAATCGACGTGTCACCATGTCGAATTCGCGGGCCACCGTCGCGTCGGATCCGCCGCGGGAGAGGCTGATGAGCGCCAACGAATGATCGGGTTCGAGGACTTCGGCCCCAGCCCAGACCCACTTCTCGTCATCCGCCTCGGCCTGCGCGTCGAGGTCGATGATGACGTCCCACTCGGGTGACTGGTCGCGGTAGCCATCGAGGGTGGTCCGCCGCCACAGGCCCCGCGGATGGTCCGCGTCGCGCCAGTAGTTGTAGAGGTACTCGCCGCGCCGCCGGACGTAGGGAATGCGGGCGTCGGTATCGAGGATCTCCAACGCCTCTCGACGCATCTGCTCGAAACGCTGATCGCCGAGCTCGGTGAGCGTCGGCTCGTTGTGCCGTCGCACCCACTCGAGCGCTTCGTCGCCGGTGACGTCCTCGAGCCATAGATACGGGTCCTCGTCCACCCGACCATTGTGACCGTCGGCGTAGTGTGAGCTGAGTAACACACCCGCCGATGCCGCTGAAGGAGGCCCGATGGCCGACGGTGCACCGTCACGCGCACTCATCACCGAGGCCGCCGCCGCGCTGCTGCGCACACTGCAGGATCGACACGGCGCCTTGATGTTTCACCAGTCCGGCGGATGCTGCGACGGGTCATCGCCGATGTGTTACCCCGAGGGGGAGTTCATCGTCGGTGATCGTGACGTCTTGCTGTCCATTCTCGACGTCGGCGACGGGGTGCCGGTATGGATCTCCGGCAGCCAGTTCGCGGCGTGGAAGCACACCCAGCTGGTGATCGACGTCGTTCCCGGCCGGGGCGGCGGCTTCAGCCTCGAGACCCCGGAGGGCATGAGGTTCCTGAGCCGCGGTCGCGCGTACACCGAGGTGGAGAACCAGGTGCTCGACGGCGTTCCGCCGGTGACCGGCACGGCATACGAGCGCGGCGAGCGGCCACGTGACGAGGGCACGCACGTCGTGGCCGAGGCCAGTGACGCATGCCCGGTCCCGGCCGTACGGACGGCGCAGGTGCAGGCCTAGGGGTCCTTCGGCACGACCATTAGGCTGGAGGTCGTGACTCACTATGACGTCGTCGTACTAGGTGCTGGCCCCGGTGGTTACGTGGCGGCCATCCGCGCGGCCCAGCTCGGGCTGAACACCGCCATCGTCGAGCCGAAGTATTGGGGCGGCGTCTGCCTCAACGTCGGCTGCATTCCGTCCAAGGCGCTGCTGCGCAACGCCGAACTCGCCCACCTCTTCACCAAGGAAGCCAAGCAGTTCGGCATCGCCGGTGACGTGACATTCGACTACGGCGCGGCGTTCGACCGCAGCCGCAAGGTCGCCGAGGGCCGCGTGGCGGGCGTGCACTTCCTGATGAAGAAGAACAAGATCACCGAGGTCCACGGCTACGGCAAGTTCACCGATGACAAGACCATCGAGGTTGCGCTCAACGACGGTGGCTCCGAGACGTTGACCTTCGACAACGCCATCATCTCCACCGGTGCACACACCAAGCTGGTGCCCGGCACGTCGATGAGCAAGAACGTCATCACCTACGAAGAGCAGATCATGGAGCGCGACCTGCCCTCCTCGATCGTGATCGCCGGCGCCGGCGCCATCGGCATGGAGTTCGGCTACGTGATGAAGAACTACGGCGTCGACGTCACCATCGTCGAGTTCCTCCCGCGCGCGCTTCCCAACGAAGACGCCGAGATCTCCAAGGAGATCGAGAAGCAGTTCAAGAAGCTGGGCGTGAAGATCCTCACCGGCACCAAGGTCGAGTCCATCGAAGACGATGGCGACAAGGTCACCGTGACGATCAGCAAGGACGGCAAGACCGAGGAACTCAAGCCCGACAGGGTCATGCAGGCCATCGGCTTCGTCCCCAATGTCGAGGGCTACGACCTCGACAAGGCCGGGGTCCAGGTCAACGAGCGCGGTGGCATCGGCATCGACGACTACATGCACACCAACGTGCCGCACATCTACGCCATCGGCGACGTCACCGGCAAGCTGCAGCTCGCGCACGTCGCCGAGGCGCAGGGCGTGGTGGCCGCCGAGACCATTGCCGGCGCGGAGACGCTCGCGCTCGGCGACTACCGCATGATGCCGCGCGCCACGTTCTGCCAGCCGCAGGTGGCCAGCTTCGGGCTCACCGAGGAGCAGGCGCGCGACGAGGGCTACGACGTCAAGGTCGCCAAGTTCCCGTTGACGGCCAACGGCAAGGCGCACGGCCTCGGCGAGCCCGCGGGCTTCGTCAAGGTCATCGCCGACGCCAAGTACGGCGAGTTGCTCGGCGGTCACCTGATCGGGCACGACGTCTCCGAGCTGCTGCCCGAGCTGACGCTGGCGCAGAAGTGGGATCTCACGGTCAACGAGCTGTCCCGCAACGTGCACACCCACCCCACGCTGTCCGAGGCGCTGCAGGAGTGCTTCCACGGCTTGGCCGGCCACATGATCAACTTCTGAGGGCCAAGGCGTGAGAGCGACGATCGTCGCCGCACTCGGTGGGCTCATCATCGGCCACGTGCTGTGGCTCGCCGCGATCTCGTTCGCGACCAAGACCACGACCGTCAACGCCTGGGTGCTCGTCGTTGCCGCCGGATCACTGGTGCTTGCCGTGGTCGGCGGTCTGCTCGGCCGAAACTTCCACCGCCGCAAGGCATTTGCCAAGGCGGCCTTCGTCTGGGGCCTGCCGGTTTCGCCGCTGCTGTTCTCCCTCAGCGTGCTGGCGGCGACCTACGTCTGACCGTCTAGTTCGGGAAGTCGAGCGGAATCTTCAGCGTCGCCATCGTCGCGGCCAGTCCGTCGTATTGACCGGCGAGCATGCAGAATTCGATCAGTTGCTTGCGATCGAGTTGCGAGGCGAGCGCCGTCCAGGTCTCCGTAGACATCGATCGGGTGATGACGAACTCGTCGGTCGCGGTGACCAGGACCCGCTGCCGGTCGGTCAACCCGTCGGCGTCGGGGCCCTCGAAGATCCGAGCCTGCGTCTGGTCGTCGAGGCCGCGGCTGCGGGCCAGCCGACGGTGTTGCTGTAGCTCGTATTCGCAGTCCCGCAGGTGGCCGACGCGGAGGATTACCAGTTCGGCGTCCAGACGCGGCAGCTTGCCCCAGTTGAGCAGGACGCCGGAGTACGGCAACCACGCGAGGAACAGAAGTTTGTGCTGCCCGATGACGTCGAACAGGTGGAAGCGGGGCGCGCGGATCGTTCGTGCCCCGGCCTTGGCGAGGAGCCAGCCGATGGGTCCGAGTTCGCGGAAGCTTCCCGTCGACGGGATGCGGGCGGGGGCAGTCTCGGCAGCGCTCACGATGGTGAGTCTATGCGGCGGCCCCCGGCGACCGCCGTCACGCGTGCTTCACCAGGTAGGGCGACAACGTACTGCGGTGCTCGTCGAGGTCGAGTGCCCGGCCGAGCGCGGGGAAGGCGCGTTGGGGGCAGTTGTCGCGTTCGCACACGCGGCACCCCGCGCCGATCGGGGTGGCCACCTCACCGGACAGGTCGAGACCCTCCGAGTACACCAGTCGTTGGGCGTGCCGCAGCTCGCAGCCGAGGCCGATCGCGAATGTCTTTCCGGGCTGGCCGTAGCGCGAGGCTCGGCGCTCCACCGTGCGGGCGACCCACATGTAATGCCGACCGTCGGGCATCTGGGCGATCTGCACTCCGATCTTGCCGGGGTTGGCGAACGTCTCGTAGACGTTCCACAGTGGGCAGGTGCCGCCGCTCGACGAAAAGTGAAAACCCGTGGCAGACTGGCGTTTCGACATGTTGCCTGCCCGGTCGACGCGGACGAACGACAACGGTACGCCGCGCATCGACGGCCGCTGCAACGTCGACAGCCGGTGCGCGACGGTCTCGTAGCTGACCGAGTAGGACGCCGATAGCCGCTCGACGTCGTAGCGAAAGTTCTCGGCGACGTCGTGGAACTGGCGGTAGGGCAGGACGGTCGCTGCCGCGAAGTAATTGGCGAACCCGAGTCGGGCCAAGATGCGCGACTCGTCGCTGGTGAAGTTCCCGTCGGCGACCCTGGCATCGATCAGGTCGCCGAACTCGAGGTAGGCCAACTCGGCGGCGAGCCGGAACACGTACCGGCCCGAGGACAGGTGGCTGGCGATCTGCAAGGTCTTGGTGGCGGGGTCGTAGCGATGCAGCACCGTGTCACCGAGGTCGACGCGTTTGACGATGTGCACACCGTGCACCCGGACCAGTCGATCGGACAGCTCGGCGGCCAGGTCGGCGCGGTTCATCCGCATCCGCACGGTCATGTCCTCGGCGGCGGTATCGAGTTCGTGCAGATAGTTCTGCTGTTGGTAGAAGTAGTCCCGCACCTCCTCGTGCGGCATGGTGATCGACCCCGAGCCCGAGCTGAAGCCACTTCCATCCGAGAAGCGGTCCTCGGTCGCCGCCGCCAGCTGGGTGGTGGTCAGTCGATAACGCCGGTGCAGGTTGACCATCGCCCTCGCGAGCGCGGGATGGGCGTTCACGACGTCGGCGATCTCGGCGAGGTCGACGTCGATGCCGACGTCGCTGTCCATCGTCACCTCACGCAGTTCGGCCACCAGTCGGGTGTCGTCCTGGCTGGCGAAGAACGTCGCGTCGACGCCGAAGACCTCGGTGATGCGTAGCAGGACGGCAACCGTCAGCGGGCGCACGTCATGCTCGATCTGGTTGAGGTAACTGGGGGAGATGTCCAGCATCTGCGCGAGGGCGGCCTGGCTGAAACCGCGCTCACTGCGAAGCTGGCGAACCCGCGATCCGACGAAGGTCTTGGCCACGTGAACAAGCGTAACGGGGTTGTGAAGGCGGCCTTCGCACGATTGGCAGATCACGGGCTCGTGGCATTATCTGGATCCGTGAGCACCAAGGGTGGACCCGGCACCGGGCAAGCCGCGGGACTGGGCAAGACCATGATGCCCGTGCCTGACCCGCACCCCGACGTCTTCGACATCGAATGGCCGCTGCGGGTCGCCGACGTCGACCGCGAGGGCAGGCTGAAGTTCGATGCCGCGACGCGCCACATCCAGGACATCGGGTCCGATCAGCTGCGGGAGATGGGCTTCGAGGAGACCCACCCGCTGTGGATCGTGCGGCGCACCATGATCGACCTCATCGAGCCCATCACGTTCAAGGACATGCTGCGGTTGCGACGCTGGTGCTCGGGCACGTCCAACCGCTGGTGCGACATGCGGGTGCGGATCGAGGGGCGCCGGGGCGGGTTGATGGAGTCCGAGGCGTTCTGGATCAACATCAATCGCGAGACGCAGGGGCCGGCGCGGATCTCCGACGACTTCATCGCGGGCCTGCAGAAGACCACCAGCGTGAACCGCTTGAGGTGGAAGGCCTACCTGAAGGCAGGCGGTCGCGAGGATGCCGCCGACGTGCGGGAGTATCCGGTCCGCGTGAGCGACATCGACATCTTCGACCACATGAACAACTCGGTGTACTGGAGCGTCGTCGAGGACTACCTCCTGGAGCATCCGGCGCTCACTGCCGCTCCGCTGCGCGCGACGATCGAACACGATCTGCCGGTGGCGCTGGGGGACCGGCTGGAGATCGTCCGCCACGTCCATCCGGCCGGATCGACCGATCAGTTCGGCGAGGACCTGACGGATCGCGCTGTTACGACGCTCACATATGTGGTCGGCGACGAGGTCAAGGCCGTCGCCTGCCTGTTCGCGCTCTGAATCGATCGGGTTAACAGTACGACCGTACTGACCTGCGATGACTGGCTACTGAACGGTAACTTCTGAACCGTTTCAGCTCCCCGTGACTTTGCAATCTTTGCAAAATGTCGTCGCGCGTTGGCGAAAGTTGGCAAGCGAAACGGGTGGACCTGCGCATATGCGCTGTGTCATCGTCGTACTAGCGAACAAGCTGAACCGCGGTGGCGTTAACAACGAAATGAAGGCAACGTCGCCGACACTCGTAATCGAAGGAGCTCCAATGTCCACCGTCGGCACGCCGAAGTCCCCCGAGCAGATCCAGCACGACTGGAACACCAACCCGCGGTGGAAGGGCATCGAGCGCACGTACACCGCCGAGGACGTCGTCGCACTGCAGGGCCACGTCGTCGAGGAGAGCACGCTGGCCCGCCGTGGCGCCGAGGTGCTCTGGGAGCAGCTCCACGACATGGACTACGTCAACTCCCTCGGTGCGCTGACCGGCAACCAGGCGGTGCAGCAGGTCCGCGCCGGCCTCAAGGCCATCTACCTGTCGGGTTGGCAGGTCGCCGGTGATGCGAACCTGTCCGGCCACACCTACCCCGACCAGAGCCTGTACCCGGCCAACTCGGTGCCGCAGGTGGTCCGTCGTATCAACAACGCGCTGCTGCGCGCCGACCAGATTGCCAAGGTCGAGGGCGACCGTTCGGTCGAGAACTGGCTGGCCCCGATCGTCGCCGACGGTGAAGCCGGCTTCGGCGGCGCCCTCAACGTGTACGAGCTGCAGAAGGCCATGATCGCCGCCGGTGTCGCCGGTTCGCACTGGGAGGACCAGCTCGCCTCGGAGAAGAAGTGTGGCCACCTCGGTGGCAAGGTGCTGATCCCCACCCAGCAGCACATCCGCACCCTGACTTCGGCCCGTCTAGCGTCCGACGTCGCCGACGTGCCGACCGTCGTCATCGCCCGCACCGACGCCGAGGCAGCCACGCTGATCACCTCCGACGTCGATGAGCGCGATCAGCCGTTCATCACCGGTGAGCGGACCAAGGAAGGTTTCTACCGCGTCAAGAACGGTCTCGAGCCCTGTATCGCCCGTGCCAAGTCCTATGCGCCCTACTCCGATCTCATCTGGATGGAGACCGGCACCCCGGACCTCGAGCTCGCGAAGAAGTTCGCCGAGGGCGTCAAGAGCGAGTTCCCCGACCAGATGCTGGCCTACAACTGCAGCCCGTCGTTCAACTGGAAGCAGCACCTGGACGACGCGACCATCGCGAAGTTCCAAAACGAGCTCGGCGCAATGGGATTCAAGTTCCAGTTCATCACCCTCGCCGGCTTCCACGCCCTGAACTACTCGATGTTCGATCTGGCTCACGGCTACGCCCGCAACCAGATGAGCGCCTACGTCGAGCTGCAGGAGCGCGAGTTCGCCGCCGAGGATCGTGGCTACACCGCGACGAAGCACCAGCGTGAGGTCGGCGCCGGGTACTTCGACCGGATCGCCACCACCGTCGACCCGACGTCGTCGACCACCGCGCTCGCGGGCTCGACCGAAGAGGGCCAGTTCCACTAGCCCCGCCTCCTGCGCGAGCAGACGGAAAGGGCCCTGAAATCCCGCATTTCAGGGCCCTTTACGTCTGCTCGCGGGGCATGAAGTAGAAAGTGTGAGCGTGACTATCGAACGGGTGGGCGTCGTGGGCGCCGGGCAGATGGGTGCGGGCATCGCGGAGGTATCGCTGCGCGCGGGCGTCGAGGTGCGGATCTTCGAGCCCAGCGACGCCCTGGTGGCAGCCGGCCGCGACCGCATCACCAAGTCGCTGGAGCGCGGGGTCAGCAAGGGCAAGCTGACGCAGGAAGACTTCGACGCGGCGCTGGGACGGTTGACGACGACCACCACCCTGGCCGACCTGGCCGACCGCGATCTCGTCATCGAGGCGATCGTCGAGGACGTCGCCGTCAAGACCAAGGTCTTCGCCGAATTGGACGCCGTGGTCACCGATCCCGACGCCGTGCTGGCGTCGAACACCTCCAGCATCCCGATCATGAAGATCGCGGCCGCGACGAAGAACCCCGGCCGCGTGCTCGGGCTGCACTTCTTCAATCCGGTGCCGGTACTGCCGCTGGTCGAGCTCGTCGGCACCCTCGTCACCACCGACGCGGCGCTGGCGCGGACCGAGCAGTTCGCGAGCGAGGTGCTCGGCAAGCAGGTCGTGCGCTGCGCGGACCGGTCGGGCTTCGTGGTCAACGCGCTTCTGGTGCCCTATCTCTTGGCGGCCGTCCGGATGGCGGAGGCTGGCGTCGCGACCGTCGAGGACATCGACACCGCCGTGGTCGCGGGACTGTCGCACCCGATGGGCCCGTTGAAGCTGTCCGATCTCGTCGGCCTGGACACGCTGAAGCTCATAGCGGACAGCATGTTCACGGAGTTCAAGGAGCCGCTTTACGCGCCGCCGCCGCTGCTGCAGCGGATGGTCGAGGCGGGCCAACTGGGCAAGAAGTCGGGGAAGGGCTTCTACACGTACTGAGGGTTAGACGGCCTTCAGCCGCTTCTTCTCCGCCTTGACGTCGAAATCAGCTGGGGGCCAAGACAAATCGTGCTTCTTGAGGGCCTCGATGAGTAGCTCGGTGATCGCCAGCCGCGAATACCACTTGCGATCGCACGGAATGACGTGCCAGGGCGCGTAGTCGGTCGAGGTCCGGTCGAGCAGGGCCTGATACGCCTCTTGATACTTGGGCCACAGATGGCGTTCGTCGATGTCGGCGGGGTTGTACTTCCAGTACTTGTCGGGCCGGTCGAGCCGGGCAGCCAGCCGCTTCTTCTGCTCGTCGAGCGAGACGAACATGGCGACCTTGACGATCGTCATCCCGTCGTCGACGAGTTCCTTCTCGAACGCGTTGATCTCGTCGTAGCGCGCCCCCCACACCTCTGGGGGCACCAGGTCGTGCACCCGGACGATCAGGACGTCCTCATAGTGCGACCGGTCGAAGACGCCGATCTGCCCTGCGGCCGGGAGCGCGTTGCGAATCCGCCAGAGGTAGTGGTGGGACAGTTCCTCGTCGGTGGGCTTGCCGAAACTGGCATAGCGGATGCCCTGTGGATTACCCGATCCGACAACGTGTTTGACGATGCCGCCCTTGCCGGCGGTGTCCATGCCCTGCAGCACCAGCAGGACCCTGCGGGTATCGCCCGACCGGCTGCTCGCATAGAGCATCTCCTGGACTTCGGCGAACCGCGCGTTGCGCTCGGCCTGCAGGTCGGGGGCGTCGGACTTGGATCCGCTGAATCCCGGTGTCGCGTTCGTCTTGACGTCGGCGATCTGGTCGCCCGCCGTGAACGCGAGATGGGCATGCGGCTCGTGGGACCAGAGCGACGGGAGATCCAGGTCGGGTGTGTCGGCCATCCAGTCAGTCAACCAGCCGAGGCGGCAAGATCGGGGACGGATGTGGAGAAGCGTTGAAGGTGTCGAGGGACCCATTCGCCTCGACGATGCCGCGCAATGCGTTCCACGACAGCATCGTGAGGTAGTCGATCAGCTCGTCCGCGGTCATCCGCGGATGCGACATCCACGAGTGGGTGGCCAACTGCACGCCGCCGACGATCATGAACGCCCACGGTTGGGCGCCGCGGGTGTCCATCCCCGCCACGGCCATCCGCCTTCGGAGCATGACGCCCAGCATGCGCGCGATGATCTGTTCGGAATCCGCCACCGCCTTGCTCTTGCTCGCCGAGCTGTTCGCCATCACGAACGGATAGATCTCGGGCTCGGCGGCGACGGTGGCGACGTACACGCGGATGATCTCGCGGGTCAGGTCGTAGCCGTCGAGGTTCGCGGTCAAAGCGGCGGCCATGTTGGGGATCAGGGTGGTCTGCGCGAACCGCATCATCACGGCGGTGGTGAGATCGTTCTTGTCGACGAAGTAGCGGTAGAGCACCGTCTTGGAAACGCCGATCTCCGCAGCGATTTCGTCCATGCTGACGTTGCTGCCGCGTCGGCGGATGGCGTCCAGCGTGCCGTCGACCAACTCGTTGCGTCGATCGACTTTGTGCTGGCGCCAGCGTCTTTTTCGCCCGTCGGTCTTGACGGGTTCCTCCGGAGTTTGCTGTACCACTTCCGTCGTTGTCCGTTCCTTCGTTCGGCATAGATGATACGGCGAACGACGTCGGTAGCCGTGGTGGGACGGTTCGTCGGCGGCCGCATGCAGGATGATGGAGGCGTGGTGCACACAACCAACTCCGGTGAGCGGACGAGCTTTGCCGAATCGATTGCCGGTGTGGACTCCGCTGCGGACGCCGAGCGTCGTCGCGGGCTACGCAACATGAAGCTCGTCGCACTGAGCTTCCTGCTCGGTGCGACGGTCGTCTTCCTGGTGTCCACGTGGGCGCAGAGCCAGGGCGCTCCGGGATGGGTCGGCTACGTGCGGGCGGCCGCCGAGGCGGGCATGGTCGGCGCGCTGGCCGACTGGTTCGCCGTCACGGCGCTGTTCACGCATCCGCTGGGCATCCCCATCCCGCACACCGCGATCATCAAGCGGAAGAAGGATCAGCTCGGCGAGGGCCTCGGCACGTTCGTGCGGGAGAACTTCCTGTCGCCGGAGGTCGTCGAGACCAAGATCCGCGACGCGGACGTGGCGATGCGCACGGGTAAGTGGCTCGCCGATGAGCGGAATGCCGAGCGGGTCGCAACCGAGGCCTCGACCGTGCTGCGGGTGCTGGTCGAGATGCTCCGCGACGAGGACGTCCAACAGGTTCTGGACCGGATGATCGTCAAGCGCGTGGCGCAACCGCAGTGGGGGCCACCCGTCGGCCGAGTGCTGTCGAGCATGCTCGCCGAGCACCGGCAGGAGGCACTGCTGCAGCTGCTGGCCGACCGGGCCTTCGAGTGGTCGTTAGGCGCCGACGAGATCATCGAGCGCGTGATCGAGCGGGACTCGCCGACGTGGACGCCGAAGTGGGTCGACGGCCTGGTCGGCGACCGTATCCACCGGGAGCTGATGGACTTCACCGACAAGGTGCGCCGCAATCCCGATCACGAACTGCGACGGTCGGCGACGAAGTTCCTGTTCGAGTTCGCCGAGGACCTCCAGAACGACGAGGCGACGATCGCCCGCGCCGAGAAGGTCAAGGACCAGATCATGGCTCGCGACGAGGTGGCCAAGGCTGCGGAGACGGCGTGGACCACCGCCAAGCGCATCTTCATGGAGTCGGTCGACGATCCGACCTCGACACTGCGCACCCGGATCGCCGACTCGGTGGTGAACATCGGCGAGTCGCTGCGGGACGATGCGAGCCTGCGCGACAAGGTCGACAACTGGATCGTCCGGGCCGCTCAACACCTCGTGACGCAGTATGGGATGGAGATCACAGCCGTCATCACCGAGACGATCGAGCGCTGGGACGCCGATGAGGCAAGCCGCCGGATCGAGCTCCACGTGGGCCGTGACCTGCAGTTCATCCGGATCAACGGCACTGTCGTGGGGGCGCTGGCCGGCCTGGTCATCTACACCGTCGCCCAGGTTCTCTTCTGACCAAGCCGGCTCACTGCTAACAAGTGCTTGCAATAGTTAGCACTCCGTCCTACGGTGGTGTTCGAAGCAATTCGGATTCCACGCAGAGGAGGAGAACATGACGCAAGACGAAAAACTCGCGGCCGTCGTGTCCACCGCTGCGCAGGACATCGGAGGCTTCATCCGTAGCCAGCGCGAAGCCGCGCAGGTTTCGGTGCGGCAGTTGGCCGAGAAGGCCGGCGTCAGCAACCCCTACCTCAGCCAGATCGAGAGGGGATTGCGGAAGCCGTCCGCCGAGGTGCTCAACCAGATTGCCAAGGCGCTCAGGGTGTCCGCGGACGTGCTCTACGTCAGAGCGGGACTTCTCGAACCCAGCGAGCCGAGCGAGGTCCGCGACGCCATCGTCATGGACAGCGCGATCACCGAGCGGCAGAAGCAGGTGCTGCTCGACATCTACACCTCGTTCCGAGAGCAGAACGAGGCGATGGATGAGGAGCCAGCCAACTGACTGACATCCGAACCACTGCTGAATAGCCAACCGAACCGTTTTACGAAGGGAATGAAGATCATGGCCGAGAAGAACCAGCCCACCGTTGAAGACCTGAAGGCACCGTTGCTCGCTGCCGTCGGCGCCGCCGATCTGGCGCTCGCCACCGTCAACGAGATCGTCGCCAGCCTGCGCGAGCGTGCCGAAGAGGCCCGCACCGACGCCAGCGCCCGCGTCGACGAGCGTCGCGCCAAGCTGAACAAGCTGCAGGAAGACCTGCCCACGCAGGTCACCGAGCTGCGCGAGAAGCTCAGCTCCGACGAGCTGCGCAAGGCCGCCGAAGGCTACGCCGAGGCCGCCAATGCCCAGTACAACAAGCTCGTCGAGCGCGGCGAGGAAGCGCTTACCCGCCTCCGCAGCCAGCCCGCGATCGAAGACGCCGCCAACCGCGTCGAGACCGTGACCGATCAGGCCGTCGAGCTGACCCAGGACGCCCTGGGCTCCGTGGCTTCGCAGACCCGCGCCGTCGGTGAGCGTGCCGCCAAGCTGGTCGGTGTCGAGCTGCCGAGCAAGGCTGCCCAGGCTGCCACCCCGGTGCAGCGGGCCGCCAAGAAGGCTCCCATCAAGACGACCCCGGCCAAGAAGGCGCCCGCCAAGAAGGCTCCGGCCAAGAAGGCGCCCGCCAAGAAGGTGACGCAGAAGTAACGAGACCGGCCCCGCCGCAAGGCGAAGTCGACTGAGGGGACGTAACCCGCCTAGGCTTGGAGCGTGATGCTTCAGGACCTGGCGAGTTACGTCCTCTTCGCCATTCAGGTGGGCGTTCTGCTTGTCGGGCTGTACGCCTTCGTCCACGCCGCGATCCAGCGCACCGACGCCTACCCCGCGGCCGGGAAGCTGAGCAAGCCCATCTGGCTCGCGATCCTCGGCGGCACGGGCCTGGTGGGCGTCTTCCTTCCGCCGCCGGTCGGATCGGCCATCGCCGCATGTGCGGTCGGCATCTACCTCGTCGACGTCCGGCCGAAGATCCTTGAGGTGCAAGGAAAGTCGCGTTAGACGGATGCGTAACCTCCTCACCGCCATGACGGCGGCGCTACTCGTCGCCTCCGCGACCGCGGTGGGCGGGGCGCCCGTCGCAGCGGCCGACCCGTCAGGTCCGCCCTACGTCGATCACACCGAGTGGGCCCACTGGGGTGACATGTCGAGCCTGCGCGTCTATCCGACCCCCGCGGGTCGCGTAGCCGCCGGAACCGTACACAACACCGCGCAGGGGCAGGAGGCGTGGACGGAGGTGCTCACACTGGCGCCCGACGCCGACATCCCCGGTCTGCGCGAACAATTCATGTGTCACTGGACGTACGCCGAGTTCGCGAGGCCGGGCAAGACCAGCTGGAACCTCGAACCGTGGCGACCCGTGGTGGACGCCGACACGATGCTGGTGACGGGATGCAATCCCGGCGGAAGCGAGGAACCGTTCTGATGGTCTGGTCGAGGGATGCCGTGGCGAAGATGGTCGACCACACCCTTCTCAAACCGGAGGCCACCGACGCCGACGTGGCGCTGCTGATGGCGGAGGCCACCGCTCTCGGCGCCTACGCGGTGTGCGTCTCGCCGTCGATGGTGCCGGCGGCCGTGCGGGCGGGATCTTCCGGCGTCGCGATCGCGACCGTGACCGGATTCCCTTCTGGCAAGCACTTTTCGGAGATCAAGGCGCAGGAGGCCGCGCTCGCCGTCGCGGCCGGGGCCACCGAGGTCGACATGGTGATCGACGTCGGTGCGGCCGTTGGTGGCGACGTCGACGCCGTTCTGGCCGACATCGGTACGGTCCGTGCAGCCGTTCCCGGGGCTGTGCTGAAGGTCATCGTGGAGTCGGCGGCTCTGCTGGACCTTGCCGACGAGCAGACGTTGATCGACGTCTGCCGGGCGGCGGCCGACGCCGGCGCCGAGTTCGTCAAGACCTCGACCGGCTTCCACCCCGCGGGCGGTGCGTCCGTTCGCGCGGTCGAGATCATGGTCGCCACCGTCGGCCCCCGCCTGGCGGTGAAGGCCAGCGGCGGTATCCGCACCGCCGCCGACGCCGTCGCGATGCTCGACGCGGGTGCCACCCGGTTGGGTCTGTCTGGGACGCGCGCCGTGCTGGACGGGCTGGGCGCGCTTACCTAAAGGCCGGTGACGCAGGGCTGCTCGTCGCCGCCCGGGATCGTCGCGTTCTGCGCCGAGAGCGTGGTGATCACCCCGGTGTCCGTGACCTCGACACCGTCCACCTGCAGCGCCAGGGGTGAGTTCTTGGTCAGCTGCGAGCTGACCGCGTCGAGCGCCGGTTGCACGGCCTCCCGCGGAAGCGTGAAGCCCAAGCCGGTCAACTGTTGGACCTGAAGCGACAGTTCATTGTCGACGATCTGCGGTTTGGCGACGATGCTGCCAAGCGGGCCCTGGATGTCGACGGTGCCGTCTGCGGCGTTCGTGGTGACGCCGCTGACGAGGCCGCCGAGCAAGGGAATGGCGTTCTGAACGGTTTGCTTCATGCCGTCGGTCGACCAGGTGGCCGTGACGTTGATCGACCCGAGGGTGCCCTGCGAGCTGGGGTCGCTCGCCGGGCGAACGTCATCGAGCTGGATGTCGGCCTTCATGCCCTTCAGGTCGCGGATCTGATTTCCCGCGGACGTGATCGTGATGTTCTCGTAGTGCTTCGTCGCGTGCTGCCACAAGAACGGCGGGAGCGCACCGAAGGACACGGTGACGTCGTCCTGGAGGACGCACTTCAGGGTGCCTTCTACGACCGAGGCCGCGCGGTTGCGGGCGTAGATCTCGCCGCCGATCAGGCCGGCCGCACCGAGAGCGAGCACGATCACGAAGATCAACACGATCGACAGCGGATCGCGGACCAGGCGCTTGAGCCTGCCCTCGGTCGGCTCCGTCGGCGCCGTCGGCTCGCCGGACGCCCCGGTCGGAGGCGGCCCCTGCGGCGGATATCCCTGCGGTGGCGGCCCCGCGTACTGCGGTCCGGCCGGGTATCCCGGCTGGGGCTGGTACGGCTGAGGGGGCTGTTGGCCTTGGCGGGCCCAGGGATCGGAGGGGTCGGTCACGCCTGCGATTGTGCCCTACCGGACTGAGCGAACCCGGTGCGGTTGCGGAGCACGGCGATGGCCTTGCGAGCCTCGTCGACGGTATCGAGGTCGACGTCGAGCACCAAAAGCTGCGGATCGGCTCCGGCGACGGCGAGGGGATCTCCGGTGGGGGAGCACACCAGGCTGCCGCCGATACCGGTCGGGCCGACGGCGGCGACCTCGTCGTCACTCGGATGGGCCTGGCCGACGGCAGCGACGATGCTGGTGGCGTCGAGCGCGCGAGCCCGGGCCAGCAGCGTCCACTGCTCGAGCTTGCCCGGTCCGGACCCCCACGAGGCGTGCACGGTGATGATGCGGGCGCCGCGCTGGGCGAGATCGACGAAGAGTTCGGGGAACCGGATGTCGTAGCAGGTGGTCAAGCCGACGTCGATACCGTCGACGTTGATCATCGTCGGCTCCGAACCCGGTGCGACGGTGCGTGATTCAGTAAAACCGAAGGCGTCGTAGAGATGGATCTTGTGGTAGTGCGCATCGATGCCCCGGCCCGCGGCGACCAGGGTGTTGGTGACGCGACCGTCGCCACTGGGGCAGAACATGCCCGCCACGACGACGATGCCGGCCGCCTCGGCGATCGCCCGCACCCCCGACGCCCACGGACCATCGAGCGGTTCGGCGACCGGTTTCAGCGGCACCCCGAACCGGCACATCGTGGCCTCGGGGAACAACACCATCGTGGCGCCTGCCTCCGCCGCGCGCCGGGTGTACTCCTCGACGAGGCCGAGATTGGCCGAGGGGTCGGTGCCGCTCTGGATCTGCGCTAGGGCAATCCGCATTGGACCAGCCTAGTGCGGGGCGACCGCCGACCACGGAACGGACAGGACGCCGTCGCGGAGGCGGCGGCGCGGCGGCTCGACGGGGTACCCGTCGGCGGCCAGCGCCTCCAGCATCGCCCGCCAGCGGACCCGCGGTCCGAACACCCCGTGCCCGGCGGACGCCGCCCAGGCCCGGTCGGCGGCGGTCAGCAGGCTGTGGATCGGTTGTCCCGGCACGTTGTGGTGAATCAGCACCTTGGGCAGCCGCTCGGCGAGATCCGACGGCGTCTCGATCGCGAACGGGTCGCAGGCCAGGGTCAGGCTCACCGGCCCCGTGGCGTCCAGCAGCACCCAGCAGCAGCGCCGGCCCAGCTCGTCGCAGGTGCCGTCGACGATGAGCCCGCCGGGTGCCAGCCGCGCCCTCATCCGTGTCCACGCGTCTGCCACGTCGTCGACGTGATATTGGCGGAGCACGTTGAACGCTCGCACCAGAAGTGGTTGCAGCCCAGCCAGTTCGAACCCGCCGAGCCCGAATTCGACGGCCTCGGGCCGGGACTGGTCCACGGCTGCGCGGGCCGCGCGCACGCGCTCGGGATGGATCTCCAGGCCGACGACCCGCACGTCGGGTCGCACGGCGCGCAGCCGCGCCGCCAGTTCCAGCGTGGTGACGGGGAGAGCGCCGTAGCCCAGATCGACGACCAGCGGCTCGGCGGCTGAGAGCAGCGCCGCCCGCACCCGGGGGGCATGCACCAACCAGCGGTCGCTGCGCCGCAACCGGTTGTAACCGGTCGTGCCGCGCGTCAGCTGCCCCACTGGCGCCATGGCCAGGGAGTTTACCGGTGGCTCAGGCGTTCTCCCTGATCCACGCCGTGGTGAAGTTCTGTTCGGCCGTCAGCAGTTCGAGCAGTTGAGTACCGACGAAGCTCTCCACCTTGCCGCCGACCAACGGGATGCGGACCTCGACGGTGGCCGTGAACTCGAGCCGGGCTCCGCGGCCTGCAGACGACAGCATCGCAGTGCCGGAAAGTTTCGCCGGCGCACCGGGAATGGAACCCTTCACCACGGCGGTGGCGCGTCCGTTCCCGGCCGGGACCCACGTCTCCTCGCGCACGAAACTCAAGTCACCACGATGGAATTGGGTGACGACGCCGGGAAGCCGCTCGGCCAGCAGCGTCTGGGTGGTGATGACATCGACCCCGCCTACGGCGTCGGCGACGATCGAGTCCAACGTCGTCTCGTCGGCGCCGGACTGGGTCAGCCGTTCGAGCCAATACCGTTCGTCAGCGAAGGCTCGGAGGATCTGCTCGACGCTGCCGTCGTACTCGGTCGCCATGTCGAAGGAACGCGGCATAGCCGTTCACGCTACCGTTATCGCCCGTGGCCAGTTCGGAGATCGGGGGCGTTGCGGTCGAAGTGTCCGTGCCGCTGTCCCCGCTGACCACGTTGCGGATCGGACCCGTCTCCCGTCGATTCGTCACGTGCGACACCACCGAGAAAGTGGTCGACGTGCTGCGCGAGCTGCCCGCCGACGATCCCGCCGAACGCACGCTGATCCTGGGCGGGGGGTCGAACGTGGTGATCGCCGACGACCTCCATGATCTGACCGTCGTGCGCGTCGCCAACACCGAGATCACCGTGTCCGATGACGTCGTCCGCGCCGAGGCTGGCGCATCGTGGGACGACGTGGTCGTCACGTCGTTGGCGTACGGGCTCGGCGGGCTGGAGTGCCTGTCGGGAATCCCGGGTTCGACGGGCGCCACGCCCGTCCAGAACGTCGGCGCCTACGGCGTCGAGGTGGCCGACGTCATCAAGCGCGTACGCCTGCTGGACCGTCGCACCGGCGAGGTGCGCTGGGTGGCGCCCGACGAGCTGGGCTTCGGCTATCGCACCAGCGTGTTGAAGAACTCGTCACGCGCGGTGGTGCTGGAGGTGGAGTTCGCTCTGGATCCCAGCGACCGCAGCGCGCCGATCCGGTATGGCGAGCTGGCGAGGGCCCTCGGCGTCGAACCCGGATCGCAGGCGGAGCCGACCCGCGTCCGTGAGGCGGTGCTGGCGCTGCGGACCCGCAAGGGCATGGTCCTTGCCGAGGGTGACCCCGATACCTGGAGCGTGGGCTCGTTCTTCACCAACCCGGTGGTCTCCGCGGCGGAGTTCGAGCGGCTGCGGGCGGACGTCGAGGGCCCCGTGCCGAACTACCCGGCGCCCGAGGGCGTCAAGTTGGCCGCCGGTTGGCTGGTCGAGCACGCCGGGTTCGGTCGGGGCTATCCGGGCGATGGCGCGGCCGCGCGCCTATCGACGAAGCATGCGTTGGCGCTGACCAACCGCGGCTCGGCTACCGCCGAGGACCTGTTGTCGCTGGCCAGGACGGTTCGCGACGGGGTCCGGCGCACCTTCGGGATAGAGCTCACACCCGAACCGATTCTGGTTGGCTGCGCACTCTAGGTACCGTGTGTAGACGTGACCATCAATCGCCGCCAGGCGCTGACCGCCTTTGCCGTGGGCGCCTCCGGTGTGCTCGCGGCGTGTAGCGGGAGATCCTCGGTCACCGAACCCGATGCCACGGAGGCGCCCGCCACGGCGGAGATCGCCTACGAGCCGGCGGCCAATGCCACGAACGTCGTCCCCACCGAGCCCGTCGGCATCGAGGTCAGCAACGGCTGGCTACAACGCGTGGCGTTGATCAATCCCGAGGGGGCGCCCGTCGTAGGCCGGATGAACCCGGACCGCACCGCGTTCACCGTGACCGAACCACTCGGCTACGGCCTGGAGTACACCTGGAGCGGGTCGGCGGTGGGACGCGACGGCAAGGCGACCAAGCTGACCGCGTCCTTCTCGACGGTAGCGCCGCAGACCCAGGTCAACGGTCAGTTCCAGCTGGCCGACGGTCAGGTGGTCGGCGTCGCGGCGCCCGTCATCATGCAGTTCGACGCCTCCATCCCCGACGACGCGAAGGCAGCGGTCGAACGGGCCGTGGTCGTGACCACCACCCCGCCGGTCGAGGGCAGTTGGGCCTGGTTGCCCGACGAGGTCGGCGGCTCGCGGTTGCACTGGCGTACCCGCGACTACTACCCCCCGGGCACCAAGGTCCACGTCGCGGCCAACCTGTACGGCGTTCCCTTCGGTGACGGAGCCTTCGGGGCGCAGGATTCGACGCTCGACTTCGAGATCGGACGTTTCCAGGTGGTCAAGGCCGAGGCGTCATCGCACCAGATCGAGGTGCTCACCGACGCAGGCGTGATCATGACCCTGCCGTGCAGTTATGGCGAGGGGGACCTGCCACGCAACGTCACTCGTAGCGGCATCCATGTGGTCAGCGAGAAGTACGAGGACTTCTACATGTCCAATCCGGCCGCCGGCTACGCCAACGTGCACGAGCGCTGGGCCGTGCGGATCTCCAACAACGGCGAGTTCATCCATGCCAACCCCAACAGTGCCGGCGCCCAGGGCAACACCAACGTCACCAACGGCTGCATCAACCTGTCCACGTCGGACGCCGAGCAGTACTTCACCACGGCGATCTACGGCGATCCGGTCGAGGTGACCGGCACGTCGATCGACCTGTCCTACGCCGACGGCGACATCTGGGACTGGGCCATCGCGTGGGACGAGTGGACTTCGATGTCAGCGTTGTCGGCGCAACAACCGCCGTCGAACATCCCGACCAGCGCCCCCGCCACGCCCACCGACGCGCCGACGCTGTCGGGGACGCCGACCACGACCCCGTCGGCGGTCACTCCGGGCGGGTGAACTTCCGCGTGGCCGTGGCCTGATCACGCGGCCGGATGATGACTTGATCCAGGTTGACGTGCGACGGTCGCGAGGCGGCGAAGCCGATCACCTCGGCGACGTCGGCAGCCACCAGTGGCGTCATCCCGCGATACACCGCATCGGCACGGGCCTGGTCGCCGCCGAACCGGACGAGGGAGAATTCGGTGTCGACCATTCCTGGCGCAATCTCGGTGAGCCGCACCGGCTTTCCCAACAGCTCGCCACGCAACGTCTGATGCATCGCGGCCTGCGCGTGCTTCGCCGAGGTGTAGCCGGCACCGCCGTCGTAGATCTCGAACGCGGCGATCGAGGTCACCGTGACGATCAGCCCGTCCCCGGAGTCGATCAGTTTCGGTAGAAGGGCGCGGGTGACGCGGAGGGTGCCCATCACGTTCGTCTCCCACATCCAGCGCCAGTCGTCGAGGTCGGCCTCGGCGACCGATTGCACGCCCTTGGCGCCGCCGGCGTTGTTCACCAGCACGTCGACGCGGTCCAACCCCGCCGCCAACGCGTCGACGTGCTCGCCGATGGTGACGTCCGCCACGACGGCCGTGCCCCCGATCTCCTCGGCAATGACCTCGATGCGCTCGGCGCGGCGACCCACGCACACGACGGAGAAGCCAAGTCCGGCAAGCGTTCTCGCCGTAGCTTCACCGATGCCAGAGCTGGCGCCGGTGACCACGGCGACGCGTCGTGGGGATTGCTGTGACGTCATTCGTCCAACTTTAGTTGGCGTGCTAAATTCTCAACGTGTCCACCAGTCAGGCTTCCCGCATTGCGTCCTCGCGTGCGTGTTGTCGTTGTCGCGCTCTTCGCCGCGCCTGACTGAACCCGGACGTATCCGTCCCGCTGAGTCGCCAGGTGTGGCCCCCACCCACCCGCCGACTTCAACCAAGGACACCTCCCGTGAGCACCACCGCCATTCGCAAGACCCCCTCCGCTCTCTCCACCGTCCACGCCAAGCGTGCGCTGATCGCCAGACACCACATCGTGGCCCCGTCGCTGCGCGTCGCCGAGGCGGCCGCGGCGTCGGTGTTCGGCGCCGCCCGACTCCGCGGCCCCATCGCCCGTGACGTCATCGCCCAGACCACCGGCCTCAGTATCGCCACCGTGAACCGGCAGGTCACGGCCCTGCTCGACGCCGGGGTCCTGCGTGAGCGTGCCGACCTCGCCGTCTCCGGCGCCATCGGACGGCCGCGGGTCCCCGTCGAGGTCAACCACGAACCGTTCCTCACCCTCGGCATTCACATCGGGGCGCGCACCACCAGCATCGTGGCCACGGATCTGTTCGGTCGCACGCTGGACGTGGTCGAGACACCCACTCCGCGCGGGGCGCAGAATTCGGCGCTGGCGGCGCTCGCGGGCAGTGCGAGCCGCTACCTGAACCGCTGGCATCGGCGCAGGCCGCTCTGGGTCGGTGTGACCGCGGGCGGTGTCGTCGACAGCGCCACCGGGCACCTGGACCACGCCCGCCTCGGCTGGACCGACGCCCCGGTCGGCCCAGTGCTGGCCGAGACGCTCGGCCTGCCCGTGTCGTTGGCATCGCACGTCGACGCGATGGCCGGTGCGGAGCTCTTGCTCGGTGCCCGCCGGCTCAGTGCGGCCACCAGCCTCTACGTCTACGCCCGTGAGACCGTCGGCTACGCCCTCTCGATCGGCGGCCGCGTGCATTCGCCGACCAGCGGCCCCGGCACCATCGCCGCACTGCCCGCCCAGTCGGAATTGCTCGGTGGCACAGGGCAATTGGAGTCGACCGTGAGTGACGAAGCGGTGCTCACCGCGGCGCGCAAACTACGCATCGTCCCCGCCGGGGGGCCGTCGTCGACCATCGCGGGTGTCCTGCGCTCGGCGCGCCAGGGCAATCAGCCGGCGATCGAGTTGCTCGGCGAGCGCGCGCGCGTGCTCGGCGAGGCCGTGGCGCTGCTGCGCGACATGCTCAACCCCGACGACCTGGTGGTCGGCGGCCAGGCGTTCACCGAGTACCCGGAGGGCATGGCCCAGGTGGAAGCGGCCTACGCCCACCGCTCGGTGCTTCCTCCGCGCGACCTGAGGCTGACCTCGTTCGGCAACCGCGTCCAGGAGGCGGCTGCCGGGGTGGTGTCGCTCGGCGGGCTGTACGCCGACCCGATCGTCGCGATGCGACGCGCCGTGCGGGACAGGACCGCCTGAGGCGGTCCGACCAGGGCAAGGGGAACGGCAGGTCGGCCCGGTGTAAGTATTGGGTGTGCGCGTAGCCGTTTTGTCGGTCCATACCTCCCCCCTGGCTCAGCCCGGGACCGGCGACGCCGGCGGGATGAACGTGTACGTCCTGCAGAGCGCGCTGGAACTGGCCCGACGCGGCGTCGAGGTGGAGATCTTCACCAGGGCGACGACGTCCGCGGACGCCCCCGTGGTCCGAGTAGCGCCGGGAGTCCTGGTGCGCAACGTGGTGGCCGGCCCCTTCGAGGGTCTCGACAAGCACGATTTGCCCACCCAGCTGTGCGCGTTCACCGCGGGGGTCCTTCGCGCCGAGGCCACCCACGAACCGGGCTACTACGACGTCGTCCATTCCCACTACTGGCTATCGGGACAGGTCGGCTGGTTGGCGCGCGACCGTTGGGCGGTGCCACTGGTGCACACCGCCCACACGCTGGCTGCGGTGAAGAATGCCTCGCTGGCCATCGGTGACACACCGGAACCGCCCCTGCGCGCCGTCGGCGAACAGCAAGTCGTCGACGAGGCCGACCGGCTGATCGTGAACACCGAATACGAAGCCAGACAATTGGTTTCGCTACACCATGCGGACCCCGAACGCATCGACGTCGCGCACCCGGGCGTGGATCTGGCGACCTTCAAGCCCGGTGACCGGGCGCAGGCGCGGCGAACGCTCGGTCTTGCGCTCGACGAACGGGTGATCGCGTTCGTGGGCCGCATCCAGCCGCTCAAGGCGCCCGACGTGCTGTTGCGCGCGGCGGCGAAGCTGCCGGGGGTGCGGGTCGTGATCGCCGGCGGTCCGTCAGGCTCGGGGCTGGCCAATCCGGAGGGAATGGTTCGGCTGGCCGACGAGCTGGGTATCAGCGACCGTGTGACCTTCCTTCCTCCCCAGACCAGGGACCAACTGGTCGAGCTGTACCGCGCCGCGGACATGGTGGCGGTGCCCAGCTACGCCGAATCCTTCGGGCTCGTCGCGGTCGAAGCCCAGGCGTGCGGGACCCCGGTCGTCGCCGCCGCGGTCGGCGGGCTGCCGGTCGCGGTGCGCGACGGGGTCAGCGGCGTCCTGGTCCAGGGTCATGACATCGACGATTGGGCCGCCGCGCTGGGCGGGTTGTTCGATCGCGGGCCGCAGACCATGCGCGCCGCCGCCATCCAGCACGCCGGCACGTTCTCCTGGGCGCACACCGTCGACGCGCTGCTGGCCAGCTACGGGCGGGCGATCACCGATTACCAGGCCAGGCACCAGCGCGCCGAAGTTCCCTCGCGGCGCAACGGCCGCCGCTTCTCGATCCGGCGTGGGGTGCGGGCATGAGCACACCGCTGCAGGTCATCGAGGATGCGCTGAAGGAGAGCGAGCTCTCCTACGAGTTCGTCGAGGGTGTCGACGGAACACCGTCGGGCATCGTCGTCGCGGTGCCCGGGGAACGCCGGTTGATCACGAACACGATCCTGACCGTCGGCACGCACTCCCTGCGCATCGAGGCCTTCATCTGTCGCCAGCCCGACGAGGACCACGAGAAGGTCTACCGGTATCTGCTCCGGCGCAACGGCAGGCTGTTCGGCGTCGCATACACCCTGGACAACCTCGGCGACATCTACCTGGTGGGACGGATCGCCGTCGACTCGGTCACGCCGGAGGTGATCGACGGCATCCTCGGCCAGGTGGTCCAGGCCGTCGACTCGGATTTCAACATGCTGCTGGAACTTGGTTTCCACTCGTCCATTCAGAAGGAATGGGAATGGCGGGTGAAGCGCGGCGAGTCGCTGAAGAACCTCAAGGCCTTCGAGCACCTCATCGACGACGATCAGGACTAACGACAGCTCCGTGACGGCACGCATGTTCACGACCTCACCCGGGCGACGCGTGCAACACGAGTGCAGTCGGCGACGAGTGCGGTCGAGCGTCCCGGGATAGCATCGACGCCATGTCGACCTTGGTGCTGCTTCGTCACGGCGAGAGCGAATGGAACGCGCTGAACCTGTTCACCGGGTGGGTCGACGTCAACCTCACCGACAAGGGTCGGGCCGAAGCCGTCAGGGGCGGCGAGTTGATGAAGGCGGAGGGCCTGCTGCCAGACGTGCTGTACACCTCGCTGCTGCGACGGGCGATCAGCACCGCCAACCTGGCGCTCGACGCGGCCGATCGGCATTGGATTCCGGTCGTCAGGGACTGGCGCCTCAACGAGCGGCACTACGGGGCCCTGCAGGGCCTCGACAAGGCCGAGACCAAGGCGAAGTACGGCGAGGACCAGTTCATGGCGTGGCGCCGCAGCTACGACACGCCACCGCCGCCCATCGAAAGGGGTAGCGAGTTCAGCCAGGACGCCGATCCGCGCTACGCCGACATCGGCGGCGGCCCGCTGACGGAGTGTCTCGCCGACGTCGTGGCCCGGTTCGTCCCCTACTTCACCGAGACCATCGTGCCCGAGCTGTCGGCAGGCAAGACCGTGCTGGTCGCTGCGCATGGCAACTCGTTGCGGGCGTTGGTCAAATACCTGGACGGCATGTCGGACGCCGACGTGGTCGGCCTGAACATCCCGACGGGCATCCCGCTGGTCTACGAGCTGGACGAGAGCCTCAAGCCGACCATCGCGGGCGGCACCTATCTGGATCCGGACGCCGCCGCCGCCGGAGCCGCGGCCGTGGCCGCCCAGGGCGCCAAGTAGCCGACGGGGAACCGTCGAGGCAAACAATGGGTGAACTCGGGTGAACGGGACCCGAACTCCTGTGTTTGCCTCTGTGACTTGTCCCGAATTGGCCGCACGCTGCTGGGATGCCGTTCACCGAGTGCGTACGATTTTCGCGTGAGTGTGGTAGCGGCGCTGCTGTTGACGGCAGTCGTTTCCCTTCTCGCGTTGGGGCTCGGCGTCGCGCTCGGACTGTCACTTTCGCCACGGATCGCCGAGCGCAGGCAGCGGAGGTCCGTCGATCAGGACGGCATCACCGTCTCCCAGATGTTGCAGCAGATCGTGTCGCTATCGCCGGTGGGAACCGTGGTCGTCGACACCTACCGTGACGTCGTCTACATGAACGACCAGGCGCGCGAGTTGGGACTGATTCACGACCGCCTGCTCGACGACAGGGCCTGGGCCGCCGCGCAGCGCACGCTGGCAACCGGCCAGGACACCGACTTCGACCTCGCTCCCGTACGGCGCCAGAATCCTGGGCGCTCAGGGCTCTCGGTCGGTGGCCACGTGCGGCTGCTCAGCCAGGACGACCGTCGCTTCGCGGTGGTCTTCGTCGACGATCAGTCGGAGCACGCCCGCATGGAGGCCACCCGCCGTGACTTCGTGGCCAACGTCAGCCATGAACTCAAGACGCCGGTCGGCGCGATGGGCGTGCTGGCGGAGGCGTTGTTGGCCTCCACCGACGACCCCGAGACCGTCGGCCGGTTCGCCGCGATGATGGTGACCGAGTCCAACCGGCTGGCCAACATGGTCGGTGAACTGATCGAGCTGTCGCGACTGCAGGGCGCGGAGCCGCTACCCGATCTGGAGGCCGTCGACGTCGACTCCGTGGTGGCCGAGGCCTTGTCGCGGTACAAGGTGGCCGCCGACAACGCCGAGATCGAGATCACCACGGACGCCCCGACCGGCTACCGTGTATGGGGCGATCAACAGCTGCTCGTCACGGCCATCGCCAACCTGGTGTCCAACGCAATCGCCTACTCGCCCATCAGTTCACCGGTCTCGATCAGCCGACGCCGACGCGGTGACAACATCGAGATCGCGGTGACCGACCGTGGCATCGGGATCGCTCGTGACGATCAGGAACGCGTCTTCGAACGGTTCTTCCGCGTCGACACGGCGCGGTCCCGGGCCACTGGTGGCACCGGGCTCGGATTGGCGATCGTCAAACACGTAGCTGCCAATCACAACGGATCCATCCGGCTGTGGAGTCAGCCCGGAACCGGCTCGACGTTCACCCTGTCGATTCCGGCCCACCCCGAACCCGACGACGAGTCGGATGAACGAGAGGACCTGATATGACGAGTGTGTTGATCGTGGAGGACGAAGAGTCCCTGGCCGACCCACTGGCCTTCCTGCTTCGCAAGGAGGGTTTCGAGGCCACCGTCGTCACGGACGGACCGTCGGCCCTCGCCGAGTTCGAGCGCGCCGGCGCCGACATCGTGCTGCTCGACCTCATGCTCCCCGGGATGAGCGGCACCGACGTCTGCAAACAACTGCGTTCCCGCTCGAGCGTGCCGGTGATCATGGTCACCGCCCGCGACAGTGAAATCGACAAGGTGGTCGGGCTTGAATTGGGTGCCGACGACTACGTCACCAAGCCGTACTCGGCGCGTGAACTGATCGCCCGCATCCGCGCCGTGCTGCGTCGCGGAGTGGACAACGACGACGCGGGGGTCGGCGACGGCGTGCTCGAGGCCGGTCCCGTTCGGATGGACGTCGAGCGGCACATCGTCTCGGTCAACGGTCAGTCGATCACGTTGCCGCTCAAGGAGTTCGACCTCCTCGAATATCTGATGCGCAACAGTGGCCGGGTGCTGACCCGCGGGCAGTTGATCGACCGGGTGTGGGGTGCCGACTACGTCGGTGACACCAAGACCCTCGACGTGCACGTCAAACGGCTGCGCAGCAAGATCGAGGGCGACCCCGCGAACCCCGTCCACCTGGTCACCGTGCGAGGTCTCGGCTACAAGCTCGAGGGCTGATCACAAAAGGGTCGCCATCGAGCGAGCGACGGTCGGCACCGCCCCGCGAGGCGGTATCTTTGCGTTGGCAGGCGTTACAGACGACGGCCCGTCACCTTCGGTGGCAAAGAAGAGATGGTTCGCTAGCGGGTACACGGCGAATACGATCCGCGTCATCGACAGCTGGGAGCCCACATGCAGGCGACGGTCCGCAACCGGCTGTACCGGTTCCTCGCCCCGCTGTGGCCGCTGACGGTCCTCTGCGTGGTCGTCGGCGTGGCTCTCGGGCTGTTCGTCGCCTCGCATCTTGGCCGGTCCGCCACGGCGACGGCCTTGATCCGGATCGACCCGACCGCAGGTCCCGATCAGATTCTCACCGGCGCTGCACCGGCGTCCGACGCCCCGCAGGCCTACCTGGCCGATCAGCTCGCCTACCTGTCCTCGGACGGGTACCGGCGCGAAGTCGCGCAGAGCCTACAGATGAGTTCGCCGGTCGATCTCACGGCGACGCAAGAGGGACAGTCGATGGTGGTCCGGATCGCGGCCACGGCGGCGGAGCCCGATACGGCGACTCAGATCGTGAATGCGGCCGTGGACCTGTATCGCCGGGTCGCCAACGACTCCACGGGGCAGCGTCTGACGGCGGCCATCGGTGCCGTCGACTCCGTGATCGAGGCGACGCGGGCTGAGGCGATCGCGCGGGTCGGCGGGAACGCCGAGGACGTCGACCAGGCGGCGCTGGACGCGCGCCTCGAACCCCTGCGGACTCAGAAGGTGTCGTTGGACGTGGCGCTGCGCCGAGGCGCCGGTGTCGACGTGATCGATCCGACGTGGTCGGGTGACGTCGAGGCGGCCGTCTCGCCCGCGCTCGGCGCGGTGGGCGGTGGGCTGCTGGGCGGCCTACTCGGGCTGGCCTGCGGCCTGTGGTGGCGGGCCAGATCAGGGGTGATCGCCTCGGCCGGCACCCTGGAGCGCGAAGTGAGACCGGTGCTGCGACCGGTCGTGACGCTGGGGAAGAAGACCGGAAAGTTGAGCGCCAAGGAAGCCGTCTTGGCGCGGGCGCTCTACTACCAGCTTCCCTCACCGCGGGCCGGCCGGATCGTCGTGGTCGGCGCGACGCCGAATTCGGGCGCCGACACCGTCGGCCGGCTCCTCCTTCACGCCGCCGCCGAGCACGGCTCCGTCGCGGCGTTCAACGCGAGCGACTTCGTGGGGATGCGCCACGAACAGATGGTGGGCGAGCTGAATCTGCTGGAGGCGTCGCATCACGACGCCGAGACGACGATCGTGTTCGGCCCCAGCTTCGCGACCGCTCCTGCGCTGATCGAACTGCTTCCTTTCGCCAGGCACGTGGTGTTGGTCGTTCGGATCGGCGTCGACACGGCCAGCCAGGTCCAGGCCTCTTATCGATCGGTGGCCGGGCTCGCCGTACCGACGACGGGGGTGGCCACCCGCGCCGGACTGTTCGGTTCGGCCAACTCCACTAACGACTTCGGACACCAACTGCCATCGGCGCGTTCCGATGCCGACGCGACCACGTGATCGCGAGGCGACCATGAGCGGTGACGCCACCGGTGCGAAAGCCGAACTGCGGCACAGCTTCCTCCTCCGCGTGGGAGCCGCCGCACTTGGCACCGTGGCCACGTTCGCGTTGACGATCGTCGTGGTGAGGACCCTCGACGCCCGGGACACCGCGACGTTCTTCGCCATCCTCGCCGCGCTCTCGATAGGCTCGGTCGTCGGGCGGCTGGGCTTGGGACCCAACGTCATTCGGCTAATCCCCTCTGAGCCTGATCCGGCAAAGCGCCGACTCATCGCCGGAGCTCACCTGCGCGCGACGATGATATTGTCCGCCGTCAGCGCGCCCATCGTGGCGTTGTTTGCGACCTGGGGACTGATCGGCCACGGAAACTTCTTGCCCGCGCTGCTGCTGACCGCCACCGTCATCGCCATCGAATCCGTCCGAATGATGTTGAGCGACATCTTCGCCGCCTACGGCAGGGTACTGGCGTCGGTGGCGACGATGCACTACGTCCGCAGCGCGATGGTGGTTCCCGTGGTGGCACTGGTGGCGCTGATCGTCGAACGGCCAACATTGATCGACGTGCTCGCCACCTACGTTGGCGTAGCGGGATTCCAACTCTTGGCGGCCCTGTGGCTTGCGCGGAACGATGTCGCGATCTTCGGCCCTGGCGGGCATATCTCCCTTCGGACTGCGATCAACTCGGGCACGCGTCTGTTCAGTCTGGAACTCACGGCATTCATGATGATTTCCGGCACGATCTGGTTGGCGAACGCTGCCTTCCCGCCCGAGACGGCCATCATCTACAGCGCAGCCGCGACCATCGCGATGCAGGTGACCCTCCTCGAGAGCCTTGCCGCACTTGCGGTGACCCCGCCTGCAGCCCGGCTATGGGCCGCAGGTCGGCGAGACGAGGTGGTGCGGCTGCTATCGAGCCTGGCGACGATCAACACCGTCGTGGTCATCCTGGTCGTGTTGGCGTTCGCCGCGTTCGGCGACGTGGCTCTCGAGATCGCCTACGGGCCGGAGATGCGGGGCGCCATCTGGCTCTTGGTCGTACTGGCCTGCGGTGGCATCGCCCAGGGGGCTCTCGGGGTGAACATTTCGCTGCTCATCATCTGTGGACGGATCAACGAGGTGTCGCGGACAGCGCTCGGCGTGCTCGTCGTGTTTCTGCCATGCGCGGTCGCGGCGGCTTTCCTGGGCGGGCCGATGCAGTTGGCGATCGTGTCGACCTGCGGCATGGTCCTTCTGTCGGTCAGCGAATGGCTCACCGCGCGAAAGTATTTGGAGCAGGCGCCGCATCCGCGGCTGAATCTGGTACAGGCGCTAAGGGAGCTAGTGTCCGAGCGGACGCGCCTCAGGCCCGCAGAGGAAGACGTCGAGGAAGACGGCGCGGCCGATTCGGCACGGTGAGGTCGGGTCGCGACGGCACCGAGACGCCCACCGATTCCAGGACCGCGACGGCGGTGTCGTGCCAGGAGTAGCGCTGCGCATTCGCCAGGCCACGCCTGCGAAGGTCCTGGGCAAGGGACTCGTCGCATTCCAGCGTGTCGAGGGCCTCGATCAGGGTGGCGGGATCATCCGGGTCGAAGTAGAGACCGGCCTGTGCGACGACCTCGGGTAGGGCTGCGGCGAAGGACGTGACGACGGGACAGCCAAGCTTCTGCGCCTCCAGTGGCGGCAGGCCGAAACCCTCGTACTTGGAGGGGAATATCAGCGCGCGGGCATTCTGATACAGCCAGGCGAGTTCGGAATCGTCCAGGTGACCAGCAATCACCGTGCCCTGGGGCATGGTCGAACTTTGGGAGAAGGCCTGTCGGTCTCCGGACGCCCCCACCACCACGACGGACCTGCCCGAGGCCACCAACGCTTGGACCGGAGCGGGCAGGTTCTTGTGCACCGCCAAGGTGCCCACCACGAGGTAGAAGGGGTGGGAAACGTCGAGGTCGGGACGGACTGGCACCACCGAGCTGAGGGCATCGGCCGAACAGCCGGCGACGACGAATCGGGACAGCGGTATGCGGAGGACGTCGTTCAACTCACGCGCGCTGAAGTGCGACACGGTCACGAGCTGCTGGGCCCAACGTCCGAGCAGGGTGTACATGACTCGGTAGAACGCGACGAAGGCCTTGGTGTAGGTCTGGGGCCAACGGAACGGGGCGGCGTCGTGCATCGTCACCAGCTGGCGGCGCTTCATGATCGGGGCTGGACCCGCGAAGTTCAGCAGCGTGTGCCCCGCGGAGACGATCGGCAGGTAGATCTGCTCGAAGAGGACGCCCGCCACGGGGGCGCGCCGGACGTCGACCAGCTCGGATTCTTGGAGCCACTCCGGGACGACGGCCCCGGCCGGGACGTGTAGCACCAGAGGGGCGGACTCCGTCGCGATGATCGCCCGGACGACCTCCGTGGCGTAGCGCTGGGTGCCGGTGACGCGTTGGGCCAGCCACTTGCCGTTGACGTGCAGTCGAACCGGCGGCGTCACGGGTTTTGACCCTCTGGCGGCAGTTTTGGCAAAGGCTGCTTCACCCGGTCGTTGGCTAATGAGGGCAGGCGTGCGCGGCTCGGGATTGGCGGACACGTGTTGCCCCTGTCGTCGTGGGCGGCGGTCTCGCGATCCCTGGCTTCGGACCAGAGAAGTTTGCCCGATCAGCCGACGTTAACCGATTTTCCGCCAATCGTCCATCCCGCGAGCTGGTAGCCGCCGGAATTGGCCTGCGCGACGAAGGGGTCGACTGCGTCGCTATCGATGTGGATCTGGTCGATCGCGACCTGTCCGATGGATCCGCCGTCGTCGATGATGGCGACGTTTCGACCCGCTGTGGGACTGGTGCCCGAGATGTCGACGTTCGAGATCGTCACGTTCCGAATGCCTGCGCTCTGGCTCGCCGCGACCACGAGGATCGCGCCGTGGACGATGTCGGGGTTCTGGTTTGCCTGCCGGATCGAGCCGTTGCTGATCGTGACGTCGTCGACGGGCAGCGTGAAGTATGGGCTGCCCTCGGTCGCGACGTAGACCGCCGCGGCGTTGGTGGAGGCGACGTCGAAGCCGGTCACGTCGATGTTGGAGCCGCCGACCACAGAAATGCCGCGGCCCCAGCGCGTGCTCGCTACGGAAACGTTGCTGACGTTGATGTCATGCGTGGGCTTGGCATCCCGGTAGGAGACCACGGCGACGGCGTCATCGCCCGTCTGGCCGGTTTTCACTCCGTTGACGACGCCAGGACCGGCACCGTCGGTCATATGGAGGCCGTCAGCACGGGTGTTGCTGATGTCGACGTTCCTGAGTGTGAAGTTCTGCGCGCCACTGACGAAGATGCCCGCCGCCGCGGAGCCGTCGATCGTGACGTTGGCGACGGTGTCCCCGTTGCCGGCGACGACGAGCTTGTGCTGATCGAGGCTACTCATCCGCGGCCCCTGCGCAGGTGCGGTCAACCTGAGGTTGCTGAGCTGCACGCCGTCGGCCTGGATCTGGATCGCGGAGGTGGCGTCGTTGGTCGCCTGCAGGGTGGCGCCGTTGCCGTCGATCTGGACACGGGGCACGCGGAGGTGGAGGACACCGCTGTGGGCGTAGGCCTTGGCGTCCAGCGTGAGGCTGCCACCAGGCTTCATCGCGTCCAGCTGAGCTTGCAGAGCGGCTGTGCTGTCGGTGGGGGTATCGCTCTTGGACTCTGTGCTCTGGCAGCCGATGGCCAATACGGCCATGACCAAGATCACAATTGCCGCTCGTTTGGCTCGCATGGTCCCTCTGTCTCGATGATTCGCGGCAGGGACGCCCTGGGACCTCGTCGTCGGTGAACTGCGCAGCGCCTGCTACCGGCGTTGCCGGGTGTTTTTGGCAATCAGTACGGTGATCGCCAGAAGTGCAACCCAAGTGTACGTTGTGCGCCCTTGGACCCAGTAAAGGTAGCGGGGCATCTCGACGAGACCGGTGAAGACCACCGGGTACAGCAGCAACGCCATCGGCCGTCCGCTGGCAAAGAATTCATAGAGCAGTCCGGCTACTATCCCGACGGCCAGGAAGAAGGCGAGGCCGCCGACGACGCCGTAGTCCACGAAGGGTGCGGCGTAACCACTCGGATTGTTGAATTCGGGGTTCGCGTAGTGCTTGAGGACGTCGAAGTACGGCGACATGTCGGTGCGGTTGTACGGCGGCACGTGGCCGCCGACTCGCTCGTAGAGACCCACGTTCTCGATGCCAGGCGCGGTCCAGAACGCTTCTATGGTGTCGTACGGCCATCGATTGGGCCACTGCAGATGGTCGATGACCAATTGGCCGTTGTTCAATGCGGTCGCGTAGTAGCCGGCGAATCGACTGATGGCGAAGTCGACGAACGAGGTGGCCCCCTGCGCCCGATAGAACGTCCACGACCGGAAGTATTCGAACAGTCCGAAGAGAGCGACGACGACCACCATGCCGAAGACGGGGATCGTCTGCGCGATCAGCCTCGGCGGGCCGCGCCGGGTCGACAATTTCATGGCGACGATGACGCACACCGGGATGACCAGTTCGAGTAGCGCCAGCCTCTCGGAGTAGATGTAGGCGCGCGGGACGGCGAGCCCGATGACCAGAGCAATCTTGCCCAGCTCGCGCCGGGAGAATTGCTGGGTGAGCGTGACGGTCGAGACCACCACGGCGGCGATTCCCAATTGCGTCAGCGTGGTGACGCCGGGCACGGTGCCGATGCGGTCCTTCAGCGCTACCGACCCGTAGGCGTCGGATCCGCCGAACAGTTCGGCCGGTGAGATCCCCGCTCTGGCGATCAGCACCACGAACCCGAGGTATCCCAGGACGGTGGCGGTGGTCAGCACGGTGCTCGAGCGGCGAAGGAGCCGAATGGTCTCTTCGTCCAGGCCCGGCCAGGGGCCGGTGAGGGTTCGAGGTGATCGGTTGCGTGCCAGAGCGATCCCGACCAGCGCGCCGAAGGCGACCGCGGCGGCGCCGCACGCGAACAGCAGGAGGGTGTCGGTGGTGACCGACTTGGGACTGCGCCACGACGTGCGGAACGTCTCGTCGCTGGTGAACGCCGTCGGCAGGATCGCGGCAGCGGCCACGACGAGCGGGATGATCGCAGGCGACAACCACCACAGACCGGGACGGGGCGAACGGTCGGTCCCGCCGGCGTGGCCGCCGGATGCGGTGGCGGGTGTCGCCTGGGTCATGGGGCCTTCGGGTCGGTGCCGCGATATCCGGCCCACTGGCCGCGGAGATAGGCAATGTCCGCCCTGGCCTCGATCGTCCTGCCGCGCACGGTGCGCATGCCGCACCCGGCGAGCTTGCGCGCCGCGAGGTAACCCAGTTGCGCCCTCGAGAGCCGGTGGCGCCGCCAGAGGTGACCCATGCCGACCCCGTACTTCAGCATCTTGGTCACGTACTCATCCGTAATCGCGTCGCGGTCGTCTTCCTGGTTGACGACGATATCGGGTCGGTACAGCACCTGGTGTCCTGAAGCGATCAAGCGCAGCAGCAGATCGGACTCTTCGCCCGCGCCGCGCCAGCCGACCGACCCGGCACCGATCCCTTCGTCGAACGGGCCGTCCGACGGCAGCGCCGATCGGCGAAGGAAGAGCGTGCTGGAGATGGACGTGCGGAAGAAGTTCCTGCGCGTGATGAGGGTGGGCTCGTCCGGCCACCGGAGCATCGACGGCGTGCCTGCGGCGGTCGCTTGCGTACCCGATATGCCTGCGAGGTCAGGGCGGCCGACGAGCACGTCGAGCGCCCGGCCGATGGTGTCCGTGGGGAAGAGGCAGTTGTCGTCGGGAAACGCGAGGATGGGCGCGGTGGACAGGGCGATGCCGCGGTTGCGCCCGATCGACAGACCTCGACCCGTGACCGTCGAGATCTTTGGTCCCGGCATGTCGACCTCGTCGAGCACGGCGATGCAAGAGCGGTCCGGACTTTGATCGACGAGCACGAACTCAACGGCCTCGGCGACGTCGCTGCGGGCGACGGAGTCGAGGAGCTCGCGAATTGCCCGGGGGCGACCGATCGTGCTGCAGATCAAGGAGATTCGAGCGTGCTCACCCATTGGTAGACCGCGGGCTCTCGACGCAGCTGGCGGCCACCATCGCAGCGGCATGGCACGGCGCGTGTGTCAGCGAGACCGAACTACTCACCCAGCCTTGCTCGGCTGCCAACCTGGCCGCGGTGCCGCGGAACACCAGCCTCGGCACCGAGCCCATGGTTTCGACCTCGACGTCGAAGAAGCCGAACGCCGCAGACGGCTCGGCGAAGGCCTTGATCACCGCCTCCTTGGCGGCGAAGCGCGCCGCCAGCCGGGCCGCGCGGTCCGGGCCGTCGCTGTAGCTCAGCTCCCCCGGGGTGAAGACCCTGCGCAGATAGCGGTCGCCGAAGCAGGCGATGGATTGTTCGACCTCGGCCACGGCGACGATGTCGCAGCCGGTCCGGATGCGGTACCCCGGCGGGGGCACGAGTTCTGTCATGGCCGGGCTCCGAACGTCTTGGGCGACACGAGATCGATCGAATCGAGCGTGCCTGCGGGCTGCCCGGTGGCCGTGGTCCGTCGGAGCAAGAGGTGACGGGTGGTGCCGACCGGGAGGTGGAACGAGTCGTCGGAGGGCTGCCAACCGGGGGCGTCGACGGTGACGTAGCGCAGCGAGGCGGGCGAGGAGACCTCGAGCAGCCATCGGTCATCTGCTTCGTTCGGGCCGTCCGACGTGACCGTCACCGCGACGCCCGTGCTCGGCTGACCGCTGCGGGGATTGACGATCATGACGTCGCTGACGGATGCCGTGCCGTCGTCGTAGTCGAAGCTGGCCTCGATGGCGTCGGCGGTCGCGGGCCCGAACCGAAACGCATGGGACAGATCGCGGAAGGCGCCGGTGACGTCGGCGTCCGTCAGGGTCACCGACGAGTGCGGCGGAACGACGACGTCCTCGCGAGCGGCGGTCATCCGATTCCCGTTGGCGTGGCTGGCGATCAGCCGCAGCGCGCCGCTGATCGCCCGTTCGGTGTCGTTGTGAACGTCGATGCGGACGCCGGCCAGCCCGCCATCCGCCACGACTACGCATACGGGCGCCCACACCCGACGGAGCACGGCCAGTGCGGGTTTGGGCATCCCGTCCACGTCGAGCAGTCCCCAACCCGCACCGGGGCAGAGGTCCTTGGCCGTGAGCACCAGAGCGCCGCCACAGCCCGAGTCCGGTCGTCGCCAGAAGGCGAAGCAGGCGCGCATCGCCTCGGCCACCGCGAGCCGCCCCAGTTGCAGATAGCGCTCGGGGTCGATCCGCCGGGTGGTCAGCAGGTCCTCGCCGAAGATGCGTTCGGCGTAGAAGTCTCGAACGTCCTCGAAGTCCCATGACGAGCCACGGTCGCGCGGTACGGCTGCCTTCCACCGTGGGTCGTGGCCGGCCACGGCCGCCGAACCGAAGTGGCGTTCGACCGCGGCGAGGACCGGCGGGTTGGAGAAGGCAAGGCATTCGGCGGCGAATCTCACCCCCGCGGTGTGGACGTCGGCAACCGGTCGAAGGTAGCCGCCAACGCCGAACCAGTGCGCGATCCCCGTATCAGGCCGGATGGCCAGGTCGTCGGAGTCGGGGGGTGGTGACGGCGACGCCGTGACGTAGTGGGCATCGCTGTGGCGTGCCACCCGTGCGGGTAGCACCGACTCGATGAGGGCGATCGAGCGCTGTTCGCGGTCCAGGCCCAACATCTCGGGCCGCTGCAGAGTTTCGCTCCCCCCGCTGACGACGGTGACTGCGGGGTTGCCCGAGACGGCATCGAGGACACCGCACAGTTCGTCGGCGATCAGGTCCGACTGTTCGGGAGGCGGATCGAAGGTCGACTG